>JAUIBQ010000027.1 GCA_030427445.1 bacterium
AGCTATATCACAGCATTTTCAGAACTTTGAGCTGCTCGGTCTCTTAAGTCGAGAACGAACTGGTCAGAAAATTTGTTATAAAGTTAACAGCAGTGAATTAACTAATAGTCTATGCTCAATATTACATGAGCATCAAAAGGAGCGATAAATGGCAAAACAAGTAACAATTTATTCAACAGCTACATGTGGATTCTGTAAAATGCTTAAAAGCTACTTACAGGATAAAGGCATAAGCTACGACGAGAAAACGGCTGATACCGACCAAAAACTCGCTCAAGAGTTATACGAGAAGAGCGGACAGTTGGGTGTACCATTCACTGTCATAACCGACGAAGAGGGCAAAGAAGAAGGTATCTTAGGATTCGACCGTGGGCGTATCAACGAAGCACTAGGATTATAAGGTCGTAATTAAATGAAAGCTACATGGAACAACACAGTAGTCGCTGAAAGTGACGACACTATAGTAATCGAAGGAAATCATTACTTCCCTCCAGAAAGTGTTAATAAGAGCTTGCTAATCGATAGCGACCAGACAACAGAATGTTTTTGGAAAGGCACTGCGCACTATTACACGCTCCAGCAAGACGATAGAAAAGAGCCAAATGCTGCGTGGTATTATCCAGAGCCAAAAGAAGGCGCTACGGAACGAGTGAAAAAAGATTTTTCTAACTACGTAGCATTTTACCCAAACCTTGTTTCGGTTGCTCAATAAACAAAATGGCGTGAAATCCTAAGAAGTTAAAGTCATAAACGGCGTGAATTAGCCATTTTCCACTATGTATTTTACAGCTTCCGTTAGTGTCTCGGCTGAAAAGACAGCACTGTCGCATATAACTTCTTTATTGGTCGCAGTTTTAACCAAGACACCACCCTTGCATCCTGCCCTATTAGCTGCCTCAATGTCCGAATCGTTGTCCCCAATCATATAAACTTCAGCAATGTTAAATCCGTGTTCTTCGGCAGCTTTAAGTAGCATTAATGGCCCAGGTTTACGCCATTCGCTAGCGTTCTCGTCATCCTCTCCGTTCATATACGTATCTACTACTTTTACCCCGCTTGGAGCTATTTGTCGTAGTACTTCGAATTGAATTCTCCAGAAATCATCTTCCGAAATCAAACCCTCAGCTATTCCAACCTGATTTGTGATAAATATAACCGCAAAATCATGCTTAGCTAATGTACTCAACGATGTAATCGTATCGTCGAATAACTCAATATCCGCCTCTGACTTTACACGGTAGTCTACTGGGTCTTTTATTACGGTGCCGTCTCTATCCAGTAGAACTATTCTCATACCTACAGGATAGACTAATTAACTAAAATGTCTAGCATCTCTGCCAACTAGTGCTTCTGGCGCTTTGTTTTCGCGCTTCATGTGCTCTTTTGAGTATGCGATATTACCGCCGATTTTCTTACCAGGATTGAATATATTCTTTGGATCGAAAATAGTTTTTACTTGTTTGAAGATCTGGTACACATCTTCACCGTACATACGAGGCAAGAATGCTGAGCGTATAAGTCCATCATTGTGATCAACACTCATACTGCCACCAAACGCAAATACAAGATCAGCAACTCGACGCATGAGTTCGAATATCTTATCCGCTGCATCTGGTTCTTCCATATTCACAAGTGGAATCAATCTAATTGAGCCATCTCCAATATGCCCTGCATATGTGTACGTCATGTCGTAATCCTGTAGAATCGTCTCAACTGCCGCAAGGAATTCACCATAGTGCTCAATAGAAACAATTGTATCTTCCAAAAACGGCACAGCCATTGTATTTGGCAATGGGTGCGCTAACAATAAACCAAAGCTCGCACGACGAATTGACCAATGCGCCTCTATCTCGCGTGGGTCAGTTACCACATGGGGGTTGTACCCCGCTTTTTTGAATGCCTTTTCACACAGCTGCAGATGGTGGTCAGTCTGATCTTTAGTGTGTTCTGAGAACTGAACTATCAGTACCATGTGCTGTCCGTCAGCAACCTTCGCTGCCTCCGCATCTTCTGGTAGATACTCTTGAGCTAGCTTATATGTGTGATGATCGTATGTCTCTATACCGTCAGGCTGTTGCGAAACTGCAAGTTGAACTGCAGAAGCTAAACGGCTAAGGTTTTCGATAGGCACCACAAGCATTCGCTTGTATTCACGAAGTTCAACGAGTCGTAACTTCGCTGCTGTAACGAAGCCTAGTGTGCCTTGTGCACCAACCACAAGTTTAGCGATATTAAACTCTCCAGTGTTTTTATTCTTTAGTCGCCATATGCCGTAACCAGCCGAGTTCTTACGAACATCAGGGCGAGCAGACTGAACTGTGTCGTAGTTATTCTCAACCAATTCGTTGAGCTGACGATATAAATCACCTTCAAACCCATCGTATGATAGTTTCTCGCGTAGCTGGTCTTCGTTTAGTGAACCGAACTCATACTCTTCACCATCTGAACACACCATGCGAATAGCCAACACATTATCGACAGTCGCTCCGTAGCGAATAGATTTCTCTCCGGACGCGTTATTGCCGACCATGCCACCTATCACACACAGATCCTTTGAGGATGTGTATGGCGCAAAAAGTAACTTGCGTTCTGCTACTTTGGCTGCAAGGTCCCTATGGTATGTTCCACTGCCAACCCACACACTACTCGACTCAGCATCCACCTCATCTACCCACGAAAAACCCGGCTGCTTCATGTCGACGATAACTGACTGAGTTAATGATCCGCCAGACATACATGTACCAGCAGCCCGCGGTGTGAGAGAAACATTCTTCCCTTCGCTAACGAGGTTATTAACGTTACGAACCAGAGTTTTTAAGTCCTCGACGTCTTTTGGCTTTGCAACTGCCTCAGGAGTAACACGAAAGATACTTGCATCTGTACTCATCGCATCGATGTCATCATGCTCAACAGACACTTCTCCGCTCAGATTTTCTCTCAGTTTTGACAGAACATATTCGTCCATATACCACCCTTGTTTAGTTTCAACTCTTTAAGCATAAGTATATCAGAGATGGATTACAGAAGTAAGCTTTGTTACAATATTTTTATAAGCATAAGCTATAAAAATGAAAAAGTACATAAAACATTCTAAAAAAGTGGTTCATCACTCACATCATATCCATCTTAAAAGACGGCTTATACTTGAGATTATTGGCTTTGCTGTACTTGTACCATTGTTGTGGCGCGAGCGATCTGTCATTGGTGAAGGTGTCGAAGCTCTCCGGTCGAGCGACATTCTATATCTAGGAGTTGCATTCGCTATTTATTGGGCGATGCAACCATTCACTGCCCTAAGTCTTCGGTTAATTAGCAACCAAAATATTAGCATAACTAACGCTACTATTACCAAAATCGCAGGTAGCGGACCAGGACGAATTATTCCTGGCGGGCTAGGCGGGCTAAGTCTGGATGTACTTCACTTAAAAAAATCCAAAGCTCGTGTGGTTCACAACCACGCATTGAGCATCGTTGCTACCCACCAAATTATTGCTGTCATTGTAAACGCACTTATAGTCCTCTCAATCTTGTTGTTTCATGACAACTTTAGAAACTATTTATCATCACTATTTACTACTTCAGTGGCCTTATCACTCGTGGTAGTGTCATTGTTGCTTGTCTCGTTATCTTTATGGCTGCATCACCTCAGAAACACTAGAAAACGTATTGTACCAGTAGAAAGATACATCCGTAGACTACTGTTCACGCTGAGTACCCACCCGAAACGAGCTAGTAAGATTGTACTGCTTTCACTACTCACTATCTTTGCGCATAGTGCATTGTTGGTGCTCTGTAGTTTAAGTCTTGGTGTATCAATGAGCCTTTGGGACGGTATTATAGCCATGTCAAGCGGTGTCTTGATCGGTAGCATAGTGCCAACTCCCGGAGGAATAGGAGTCGTAGAAGCTGGCGTCACCGCTTCACTGATAGCTCTTGGGTACGACCCAGCACATGCCGCTGGAGTCGCCATTCTATTCAGAGTAGTAACGTACTGGTTACCACTGTTTCCAGGCACACTCGCTTACTTCTATCTTGTAGACAGAAAAATAATCTAAAATATTACACGGCCTTCTAGGTGTCTATCTGAGACATTTGTATACGAGCTACCTTCTGGATTATCACTCACTAGATCAACTTGTCCGTGGTGTTTATCAACACTGCTTATCCTTTTTAGGACCTCATGGCCATTGATAAATGCGACGACAACATCACCTACTTTAAAATTTCTCGATTGCGAAACGAGCACCACCCTGCCTTCTCTAAAAGTAGGTTCCATACTCTTACCTTGTACTCGGCGTAAGTACCACATTGCTACTAATGATTGTGCTGTGTCTTCTTGAACACTTCTTCAATCTCTTCAATAAGCTTAATCAGCTTCTGTCCTTCTTCTGGATCAACGGATTTTTTGCATTCACCAGCTTGCTTTGTAGCTCTCCAGAATAAATCATGAAGGTCTTCATGTAGCTCTAAATGTTCCGGCTTGAAATAATCAGTCCAAAGCACCCATAAATGATTCTTTACAAGCTCTGCGCGTTGTTCTTTTAAGATAATACATCGAGTTCTGAACACCTCATCGTCTGATTCTTGGTATTTAGTAGCGATAGCGTAGACACTTTTCGCTTCAATCATTGCTTGCTGCGGGTCATACACTCCACACATTAAGTCACAGTGTGCACATACCGGCTTGATAAATTTCTTAAACATAAAAATCACTCCTTTGTTTTACAAGATTATAACAAAAACACTTGAACAATATCTGTTAGTTTTATTACTCGATTAGCCCATCTTTAAAGTCAAAATACTATATATCAGCTGGATCTAAGAAAGCAGCAATATGTGCTGGATAAGGTCCACCAACCGAAAGGTAAAGCGAATCGCGAGGAATCTCTAGATATGAGAGCACATGTGCTGCGGACAATCTACTAATGTCTCTCATCCTTGGACTAACATCGGATGACCATATGTGGGGCTTTTTAGCGTCGTATGCTCCACCGGCATTCTTAAATGGAGAATCTTCAAAGTATGCCGCGTAATGGTCTATTAGCCGGGCATAAAGACTTGCACATTCCCATGTCTTTTCAGTTTCAACGTTCATATCTTCTAGAGCAAAAGGGTAGCTGTCATGAACGTTTAGAAATCTATTGCCACTTCTATCTCTTAAAATCGTACACTGTCCAAAATTTACATTATCCACAGTGATTTCTGTACCCAAAGTTGCTAGAACACCGTGAAACTCTCCTTGTATGCGATGCTTTACAAACAAATCACAAAATTTTGCCTCTATCTCTAAACTTTCAATACTTGTTTGTAAGACTTGGCTCTCAGCACTCCGTCGTTTTGGAAATTGAATGACCTCACCCATTATTGTCACTCTTCCATTTCTCTATGTTTGCATGGTGGCCGCTTAAAAGCACGTCAGGCACATCCATCTCTCGAAACGTTTCTGGTCGAGTGTATTGAGCGTGCTCAATTGATTCGTCGTCTTCATAGAAGCTTTCTTTTTCCGCAGATGTTACACCTCCAAGTACACCCGGAAGCAAACGTACAACACTATCCACAAGTATCATCGCTGGCAGTTCGCCACCCGTAAGTACATAGTTTCCGATACTATACTGTTCATCGACCCATTTCGTGATTCGCTCATCATACCCTTCATAGCGAGGGCAGAAGATGATTATGCCCTTCTCACCTGAACCAGCAATTTGTTTCACCCATGACTGTTTGAGTGTTTTTCCACGAGGAGTCGGTAGGTACACAACCGCTGACGGATCTTGTTTTTTTGCATACTCTATCGCAGCTACAGCAGGCTCTGGACGAAGCACCATACCATCGCCACCACCATAAGGTGGATCATCTACTTGTTTTCGGGGGCCGATGCCAAATTCTCGGAGGTCAATTAAGGAGTATTCAACGCCTGCGCGCTCTTGTGCTTTCCAGAGCATGCTCGAATTAAGCACTTTATCAAACATTTCCGGAAATAGTGTGATTATTTGAATCTTCATCGTATAGTATTGCTATTTTACTCAATATATGGTATCATAGAATGATGGAAACAGGAAATCATATACACGTCTTCGATGAACAAGAGGTTCTTAATACTAGAGCTCTTTCATCTGCAGACAATCAAGAAGGTGTTCTTTTAGGTAACCAAGAACTACTCAAAGCCATAAAGGATGCTAAAAAAAATCCTAATATACGAGTTGACATATTAATATACCACGCTTTCGCAGAAAAATAGAAAAGCAGTTAATTAAAAAACCACCCTCTTTTTAAAAGGGTGGTTCACATAAGGCTCCTAAACCAAGAAACATTTTTGTTTTTGTGGTTTAGCTCGCGTGAGCTTTTTATTTAAATTGTAGGTTTTATTTTGTAAAACCGACTCTGACTACCTAGCCAGATCTCGCAGTCGATTCGTATTACGACTAACTACATACTACTTCAGTTGCTATATCTTGTAAACTCTTACGCTTAAGAGATATCCACATAGTGGAAACTACACGTCTAGGTCGTCTAGGTCTGCTAGCTCACGACGAGTGCGGTCAAATCGTGACTCGTCTTCATTCTCATCAGAGCTGTCATCGTTGTCATCATCATTTGAAGACGAAGAAGAAGCCCAGCCATCATTCTGGTCGTCGTTAGAAGGTGCCTCAGGAGTACGCTCTTCTGACACTGACTCAGACTCGTCGTTGCTCTCTTCTGAGCGTGGACGATCATCCATTGGTCGCTCTACGCCGTTGTCGGTAATTTTAAGGTTAAATCGCGCTTCTTGTTTCGTACCAAGTGCACGAAGAAGTGTTCGCATACTCTGTGCTGTTGCGCCACGCTTTCCGATAACGCGACCCAAGTCTTCTGGGTTTACAGTAAGAGTTAACAACACTCCCTTTTCATCAATCTTTCTCTCTACAACCACGTCGTCTGGATTTGCGACGAGGGATGTAACGATATATTCAATAAACTGTTGGTCGATAGTGTTATCACTCATAGGTATAGTTGCGCTAACGACTACTGTCGCGATTAACGCATCCTTTCTGTAATTATATTATTAACGTGTTAAGAAGCAGACTACTATTCTGCTTGCTTTTCTTCTGACTCTTCAGCTGCCGCTTCTGCTACTTCTTCTTTCGGAGCTTCTTCTGCAGCCGCTGGTTCTTCGCTTGCAGGCTCTTCTACTTCTTCAGCAGGTTGGTTTTTGCGAAGTTTTTCTGGGTTCTTGATGCCCTTCTTATGCTCGACATTGCCTTCATCTACCCATGTAGGTAGTGCAATCTTCTCATTCTTGAAGATTCGTACAA
>JAUIBQ010000028.1 GCA_030427445.1 bacterium
GTCGGGATAATGTGCAGTCCTTGCTGCTTAGCAGCGATGAGCTGATCAATTTCTCGTTGTTTAAGTAGTAGTTTGCGTTGCCGAGTCTGCTCTGTTTCAGGTATTGGGACGCCGTTCGTACCATTAATCTGTGCGTTGTTGAGGTAGAGTTCACCGTTGTTTACACTCACAAATGCTCCACGTAGACTGCCGTGACCAAGTCGCAGGGCTTTTACTTCCCTGCCGTTTAATTGAATTCCCGCTAAAAAAGATTCACTCAACGAATAATCAAACCGCGCTCTGCGGTTTTGAATCTTACCTTCGCTTGACTGCTTTTTTTTCTTAGCCATTAGTATATTCTAACAGAGGCGATTACTATTGACAAATACGTTAATATTTGATATAATGAAATTATGAGAGAAGTGTACATACCTGAAGAACTTGAGCTACATGATTACGAAGTCGGTGCAGTAGAGCAAGCTATACGATTTGTAGACACCTACCCTGCTTTGAGTAGCAGATTTGATACTGTAAGTGGAGCTCGTCGAGAAGCAGTGCATAGAGGTATTTATTTTAACCCTGAGGATGCAGACCAGTTAACGATTGTGGGAATGCCACCGTTTGCGAATAACTTCCCACACAACTATGTCCGTGATACAGCTACAGCTCAAGCCTTAAATGTATTACGTAGTGATGCAAATGTAGGCACTGCAGCAGCAATCCACGTAGCTAATAACACACTAAGCACCCGTGCGTATAACTATAGTGATTCTGAGCTAGACTCGTTTCGTGCTGGAAGTTTTGATCCTATTGCAGATAGAGTCTTGCGAACTTTTGAGGCTAGCGGATTAAGGGGGCCTATCGTGCTCTCGGGGCAATCACAAGGTGGTTCAGCGAGCTTAGCAGTCGCTGAGAAAATTGCTCAGTACTATGACGTGGTTGGAGTGGCGTCTTTAGAGCCGACAACGTTTGCTGGTCATACTATGAGTGAGCAACAAGCAGCCTTCAGGAAAGGTGGCTTAGAGGACATGAATGCTGCCGTACTTGATTCTGGCAGTCGAATTTTACAAGAGATGATGGCGGTCGGTGATACGCCTAGTCAAACTATGAAGCAACTTCTAAAAACAGCCAATTTTGCAGTCGGTACACTCACTAAAGACAACAAGGCAATCAAACGAGCCTTAGCGGGTGACGCAGGACATGAACAGTTACGCTCACTCGATGACTCGGATATACGTGTTGTCGTAATGTCTGGTGCTTCTAGTCTTATCCTTCCTCATTCGGTTATGGTCAATCTCCAAGACATTTACAAAAACAGTGAAAACATAGATATCGTAGTTTCTGGGGGTGGTAAGCATCTCAAAGATAAAAACGGTAACATTAAGCCCCATGGTCACGGTATCGGTGACAACATAGCTGCTGTGGCAGCGCTAGCTGTTAGAGTGTCCCGTCCAGTTTAACGATATTTTTCTAGTTCAACTTTCGCGTTATTCCATATTTCTGGTGCGTTTCTGTCTGTTTTCATGTGGTACCACCACTCGATGCCCCACAGATCGATATCGCGTATACCTGTATCTACGCCGTACTTAATCCGTTCTGCAACCATCTCCGGGCTGAAAGATTTGTACAGTTCTTCTAGTGGTGCGTTCCGCATGTCGTAGTCTACTCCTTCGGGGAGCCATGGCTCTGTTTGGAGTTCATGGATGATTGATTCTCTGCCAGTGGTGAGCTCAGTTCCTCCTGCCAAGAAACTGTAAAACCACGGTGGTAGTGGGTATTCGAAATACCGCTGAGTTATTGTTTTGTCCCACACACGTTTGTAGACAGCAGCACCAACTTTATCTGCCCGAGGTTCACGTACAGGCCAGCTCGGCACGGCATTGTTGCTTCGGTTAACGATTAATGGCCGCGTATCATCGATGCTTTTAACGAAGTAATACTCTTCAATCAACCTATCACGATCATGGTCAGGACAGTCGCCAAAAACACTGAGCAAGAATTCATTTTCGAGCTGATACTCGACGAGAACGTCTCGGTCTTTATATCTTTCGATAGTTTTTTGCGTGTATTCTTTAAGGTCTTCGAGCCATGCATCTTTTTCTTTTGCCATCGCCCATTCAGGACCGTGACACTCAGGCCAGCGTGGTTGTCGCAGACCTATAGCAAGTGCGATTTCACCACCAGCTTCTTCTATCATGTCGAATTGCCAGTCTAACTCACTGAAATCGTATTCGTCTTCTACGGGTTCATGGATATCCCAGTAGCTCACGAGTCGGTAGCGTTTGATACCTAAGTCATCTATCATTTCTCGCAGCACGACCTTTGGATCATCTCCAAAGTAGCGAGAGTAGTTCGGTACGAAAGTAGTACCTATCTTTATCGGTTCATCACGGTGCTGTTGCTGGTACCAGTACCCTATGCCGTACGCCACGGCAGTAAGAAATACAAGTACACCGATAGTAATCGAGATTGCTTTACCTAATGCTCCTCTGTTACTCCAAAATACATGCAAAAAAATATGCCGTAAGTGCGACATTATTGTATGTATGGTGCCCTTTATTCCCTTTATCATCGTTTGTTTGTTGTCATCTGCTAGGATTAGTATTGTTACTATGCCAAGCAAAAAGCTAACGTTAAGTTTGATTATACCAGCTTACAACGAGGAGCGCCACATACGAGCAACGCTTGAATCGGTTGCACGTCAAACGGTGATGCCAGATGAAGTTATCGTCGTTGATAATAATTCTACTGATTCTACGGCTTCTATAGCAAAAGAGTTCGATTTTGTGAGGGTAATTACAGAGAAAGAGCAAGGTCTTACTTACTCTCGAAATACCGGTTTTAGTAAAGCTAAAAGCGACATTTTAGGTCGGGTAGACGCAGATTCTATCTTAGAAGAACAATGGGTAGAGAAAGTTATAAACATGTTTGAAGACGGCTCTAATACAAATGGTATTGCTGGTATGGGAAATACGCCACTCATCCCTTATCTGAGTTGGCCGATTGGCACATTTCACACGCGAGCTTATTTTTATAATGTTCATTCGTACTTTAAAACGACAATAATGTGGGGCGGTAACATGGCGATAACTAAAAAAGCTTGGGATGAAGTAAAGTTTGATGTCACTAACGGAGACAACTATGTCCACGAAGATCAAGATGTAACTCTCTGCATGGTAGCAAAGTCATTGCACATTAAAAAAGCGTACCATATTAGGGTTACTAGCTATGATCAGTCTTTTAGATATTTGCCTAAACTTATCTATTACATAAAAAAACGTAATAAAACTGCCAAGTTGCATAAACGAAAAGGCAACTTACCTGTCTCAAACAGCTCTCTTTCAACTTTTGAAGTGCTCGGGTCGCACATCTTAGAGCTCCCCGCTCTAGCCTATGGATTAATTACAAGTATTATTACATTTCCAATAGATTATGTCGCTCTAAAAGTATTTAAGGCTAAAAACTGGTTTGACTGAGCTTATTTCTCGACCCAATCACCACTATCATTTTTCTCGTACTTATTTTTCACAGCTGACCATGCGACGCGGTGAGCGACTTCTTCACGGCCTGCATCACCATCTCTATCTGAAGGATTTTTATATTCATCGTATGCTGAGTTGTACGCTTCTTTATAGATATCTTGAGCATGGTCAGGAAGATTGTTTTTTACTCCATCGGGAAGTTCAGTTGTACTTGAGTACGGCATTATTTACTCCTGGCAATAGCTTGGATATACCGTGAGTTCTCACTGACGTCTTGGTGAAGCATTGCCTTAATTTCGCCTCCATAGTTCATGACAACTCGCGCAGTATTTTCGATGTTCATGAGTTGTTTCGTGCTTGAAGGTAGCGCAATTTTAAATCGTTGCTCAAAACGACGAATAACTGAGTCATACGTTTTTCGCACTAAGCTTATCGCGAGGGTCGCCACCTGGCCTTTACGTGCTGCTTTACGGATATGCTCACCAGTAACTAGTTTTTGCATACCATCACGGTGCTTTGCTCGCTCGAGCATTTGCGCGAATAGTGTTTCTTGCTGTTCAATATGCTCCACCACTATGGACCAGTAATCTTTATAAAGATCGTTTATCGGCTTTTTCTCTTGGTTACCTTCGACTGTTTGCTTATGGATATTTTTATATTTCGAAAGTTCTTTGAACATGGTGACGTGCTTTTTCTCTCCAGCAATAATCAATGGTAAGTTCCCTTTAGATATCTGGGAACTTCTAATAGCTTCATCTACGAGGCGCATGTAACGCTCAATATCTTTATCCTTTTTGTCGTTCTTGCCTCCATGGCCGTGTGAATGAGCGTCTCGTGTGCCTCCAGGGCTTGTGGAATGCTGGTGCTGCTCCTGATATTCATCGATTCGCAATGCTACTTCTAGGTCACCAGGCAGACTGTCTTGCAGTATTTGTTCCATACCGGTTTGTGAGCCAATGAATAAACGAGGTTCTTTAAGGTTTAAGTCTAGCCCAACAAACTGATATCGTTCATTGTTAGACACTAGTAATGGTGAAATGATGAATTTGCCATTCACGTACACTGCGTAATCTATTTCTAGCGATAAATCGTAGTAAGTAGCTTTGTTTTTTGTGGCGTAAATTGCAAGTCCGTTATCTCTGTATTGCCAAAAATCCTCGTCCTTAGCTACTTTCTCGATAGTTGCAATGTACTGTTTGATGTCCTCTCGACTATGACCGAAGTCTTCAAGCTCAGCTGTCACATCACGAAGCGCGTTTTTGAACCGAATCTTATCTGCCCGTAAGTTATCGGGGATAGATACTTTATGGGTTGGGATGAAGATGCTAATAGCATGCTGTCCTTTTTCAAGTGGCTGGATAAGTTGTTTTATATCTGAGATTTGTGCGTATTTCATATGCCTCCTTATGCACTACAAAGTATGAGTAATGCATTATCAAAAGGCAGTACAAAAAGTTACATTGTCTGTTGTCTTAATAACGATTGAACGGTGTCTTTTTGGATATCTGTACCGTCGATTTTTATCACGTTTTCACTATCAGTTGGTTCTTCTAGGATGTCCGCGATACGATCGAACATTTCTTCGCTTGTCTCGTCTTTAGGCAAAAGTATAGCGTCCTGCTCTTCTACACGACGCTTTTTGGACAGATCTTTTTTAGTCGTAACCCACCAAAGAACTGTGTTTGCACCGTGTTTTTTAGCAAAATCGTATTTTTCCTTCCTATGGATGTAGCGATTGAGGTTTGCGTCATACACGACGTCAATCCCGCATTCGAGTAAGTGCTCAAGGTTGTGATCAATAATTCCGTATAAACTGTCATGCTCTTCTTGTGAAAAACATGGTTTTACAAAGAGTGCTTTGCGCATATCATCAGACGAAAGTAGCGTCGCGTCTGTAAGTTCAGTGATGATACGCGCTAGCGTGCTTTTACCTGCCCCGGGGAGCCCCATGATGAGATGTAGGGTAGAAGCTGACATGTACCTAGTCTACAACAGTTTAGAAGTAAACGGTACCTACTGTGAGTTTAGAAAACTAAAATCTGACTTATGGATGATGTAAAAACAAGGAACTAATGCGACACCATAGAGTAGCCATATAGCCAAAAACCATCCTTGCAGTTCACCGCCGAGACGCAGCGCATGCACAAATATAAAAGTCATCGCAAGCGACTGTGATACGCTCACTGCCCACCAGTGTTTTTTGATGGATTGTCTTTCTTTTAATCGCTCAATCACTTCAAATGAGAGAAAAACGGCAAGTCCCAATGTCCCTAAGAATGAAGCAAGCATCAACGACTCGCCAACGTAGTCGGTGAAACTAGCTGGTGGCACTCCTGCACCATTACGTAACTGTGCATAGGCTAAAATCCCAGGATGCAGCAATAAACTAGCGAGCACAATGTAGCTAGTCACTTTTGAATAATAAGTTGGTTTCTTGAGTTCAGGGTTAAGAATTCTCAATGTTCCAGTGAAATAATGCGTCGCCATAATCATCCATGCGAGTAAACCGAATAGCGGAAACCATTGGTAAGCGGTAATCGAGCCAATTTCCCAATCAATCCCCTGCCCCCACGCCACTATCACTAAAGTGGTTGATAGAACAACTGTTGCCCATGAGAAAATGTTAAACGTTTTTTGTGTCATACTTTGAGTATAGCATTAGTGTTTTTTATTCTTCGAAGTATTGTGGCCATAGATTAGTCGAAAAAGCCATCACATGCTCCACCATAGTCTGTAATTGTGCAGGACATCCGTGTCTTTGTTTAGCAGTTTTAGAGATGCAGTCATGCTCATCATCATAAGATTGGATAAGTTTTTGTTGTCTTTTATGTTTTTTAATTATCTTTTCGGCAGATTCAGAATAGTCAGCAATTGTGCCGTTGAGAGTAACGTGTTGTGGTGTGACGTAGCGTAGAATTGTATTTCTTTCTAAAACATGACTCAGCTCAGATCGTATACCCTTCCACGTGTCATCGGATACTGATTTAGCGGGAACACATAGATTCTTTATGGTAGCTGGTTTATCGATGTCAATATCAGGATTGGTCCGTAAAAGTTCTACGACACCCCTACCGATAAACCAACAGTCTTGTAACGCAGAAAATACATGATTATTGTGTCCTGAATAAATCGGAGGTTGCTTCATCGTCGCTATGCGCATATACCGTCCCATAGGATCGGCGTCACCACCTTTGGTCATAGCAATCAGTATCCCAAGGTCTAGTTGCACTGGTTTAATTTCAATGTTTTGCATCTCTAAGTGTCTTATACAGTTTAGTTATCAAATAATGAGTGATACTCTACGCAGCTATATAAAAAGCAGTACGAGAGAATGAGGCAGTGTGAAAGCTGTGTGGTATTGTTTGATTCGTCAGAAGTGCAGATCCAGGCTGAACTCCCTTGACATGCTCTGCCTCATCTTCTTTAATTGGCTGTTCAAGACAAGCTCTGTCTTTGAATTCATCAGTGTTAGGATATTGACGGTATGTGCCATTACCTGAGGTTGTAACGATAAGCATTTTCCCTCTAGGGTCAACATGCGCGCGTCTGGTAGTTAGTGGCTCATAATAAAGAACGCCAACAGTACTGTCGTTAAGAAAATC
>JAUIBQ010000029.1 GCA_030427445.1 bacterium
GGGATGTAACGATATATTCAATAAACTGTTGGTCGATAGTGTTATCACTCATAGGTATAGTTGCGTTAGCGACTACTGTCGCGATTAACGCATCCTTTCTGTAATTATATTATTAACGTGTTAAGAAGCAGAGTACTATTCTGCTGGCTTTTCCTCAGTAGTAGATGATTCTTCATCACTACCGGGCTTTGCTTCTGACTCTTCAGCTGGCGCTTCCTCTTTCGGAGCTTCTTCTGCTACCGCTGGTTCTTCGCTTGCAGGTTCTTCTACTTCTTCAGCAGGTTGGTTTTTGCGAAGTTTTTCAGGGTTCTTGATACCCTTCTTGTTCTCGACATTACCTTCATCTACCCATGTAGGTAGTGCAATCTTCTCATTCTTGAAGATTCGTACAACTCTTGTTGAAGGCTGAGCTCCATTTTTCAAATATTTTTCAGCTTCTTCTTTGTTAAGCACAGTCTCTTTGGTGTGCGGGTTGTAGTGACCGAGTAAGCTGACGACTCGTCCACTTGATGGAGAAAATCGTGAATCCTGAACTACGATTCGGTAGTTAGCAAGACCCTTGCGACCTGTTCTCTGCATACGTATTGTAAGCATGTAATCTCTTATCTCTCTTGTACGCGTTACTTGGACGAGCAAGCAGTGGGCGTAACGTTATGGTTAATTTTGCTGAAATACATTATACCAACAGAGGTGGGAAATAGCAAGTAAGCTTAGCGACAAAGAAACCGGTTGTCGCTACCGTCTTTTCTCTCGACGTACGTATCATTCGCATCAACTAAATGAGACATAATTGTATACGCTATAAATATTTCTTCACTGGGAGCTGCAGGTCGTGTGCTGTCTCTTTTGAGACAATTTGACATAAGTTTAGCTGTTAAATCGGGTAAAGCCGTCCAGAGTCTCATAAATGCATGCTTTTTTATGTGAGTATTGTTAAGTGTATCCCATATAAAATCATCTTCTCTTGATAAGCCATGTTTGCAGAGAAAGGTATCGTATTGAGACCAGTCACCACGAGCACCTAAAAATCTTACAAGCTCCAGCTCATCTTTGGTGTACTCTCGACGACCAAGTATTACTTTTTCGATCTCTTCAGAACCTGGGCACATTTCACGCTCTTTGACAATCCTTACTCCGAAAGCGCTAATGTGAGGTGTAAAATTATTAATTCGTCTTGGATGATACGGCCATTCAATTTGCATTTGCTCTACTGGGTTAAGCAGTAGCAAATCCTTTCTATCAGATCCGCCAATTAAATCGTTCAGATCATCTTGGCTTGTAACAACTTCTAGACCTTGCCGAAAATCTTCAATTAATTCAGCAACCTGCTTATTTCTCTCTGCAACTCCCGACTCTAACGATTGCAATGCACTCAATTCCGTCATAAGCGAATATTAAAACGACAAAGAGCTTTCTGCAAGCTTGAGCAGTTTACTTTTCCAGTGCTTTTTCGGCTGCAGCGACTTGGGCTGTTTGCTTTGATGGTCCTGTACCTTTAGCTCTGAGTTCGTCGTTTACGAAGACGCCCACAGTAAAAATCTTGTCGTGGTCTGGACCATTTTCTTCGATCACACGGTAGTGTGGTGTAAATCCTTCTTCGCTCTGTACTTTCTCTTGGAAACGTGATTTAGGGTCCATCCACGAACCAGTTTTTAAGATTTCGTCGAATGTACACAGAAGAGTTTCTTTAATAAACGCTTCTGCCACGTCATACCCCTGGTCGAGATATAATGCACCGACAACAGACTCGTACGTGTTTGCAAGAATTTGCAACCGAGCACGATCTGAGCCCTGCCTTTCTCCTTTGGAAAGCCGCAACATATCGGCAAAGCCAAGTTTTTCTGCTGCCGCTGAGATACTCTCTGTGCGCACTAACGCACTACGCCAGTTGGTCAAAATACCTTCTTGCTCATCGTAGTTGTTAAACAAAAAGTCTGTCACAACAAGCTCCAACACTGCATCTCCTAAAAACTCGAGTCGCTCGTTATGCTCGCTTACTGACTTCTTATGCTCATTCACATAACTTCTATGAGTAAATGCAGTCATGAGCGTCTGGATATCGTTAAAAACGAGCCCTAATGTGTCCTGCGCAAAGTCTGTAAATTTCTGTACTTGGTTATGCATTAATTACTATTCCTCTGTCTAATTTTCTTTAGTCCGATCAACATCAATTTAGAGATGTCGTCGTATTCTATTTTGTCGACCGCTTCCATCGCGTCGAACCACTTTATACCATTCATCCATTCTTCTGCCTGAAGGTCATTTGTATCTCCCCTGCCTTCGACTAAGAAGATGTCCGTGGTCATCAACACTAAACTGTTCTGTCGGCGGTATTGAAACTTAATTCGTCCAAGATAATCCTGCATTTTCATCATCTTTAAGCCGGTCTCTTCTTGAATCTCACGCTCAGCTGTTTGCTTCGCTGTTTCACCGTCTTCTATGTGACCTTTCGGGATAGTCCATCGGTCTTTTGCATCTTGGATTAATAAAATTTCAACTTTATTTTGTTTATTACGACGCCAGATCACACCACCTGCGGTCGGCTCACGCACGACTTCACTAATCGCTGGCTTCTTCTTCGGGCGAACGATTTTCTTGAATGCGTGTATTGGTTTTGGTCGCTTCATGTATAACTTTTGCAGTAGTTACTTTTTGGGTGCCTTTGGTTTTTTCTTCTTTGTAGCGTCGTTTTCTGATTCGAAGTGCTTATTGATAGAGCCGAGGACTCCATTCACAAACCGACTAGAACTGTCTGAGCCGAAGCTCTTCGCTAGCTCGATAGCTTCATTAATAGAAACTTTTGTCGGGATATCATCACACTCTTTTAGCTCAAAAGTCCCCATCAACAAAATGAGTCGATCAACTCGAGCGATTTCTTCAAGGGGCCATTCTGGGGCATATGGTTGTATGAGCTTTATCAACTCGCTTGCTTCTTTACGAACACCACGAATGATCTTCTCGATGAACTCTTTATCGTCAACCACTTCGCTATATCTGTCGATGTTACGTGAAATAACTTCGTCCAAATCAAGTGTTGAATCTTTGATTTCATCGCGCACTTCAAGCTCGTACAATGTTTGCATTGCAACGATTCTTCCTAAGTGTCGGTTAGATGCCATTGACAACTCTTCCTGAATTAATTTTTAATGTGTGACGTTAAAAATAGCAATTAGTAGGCTATTTTTCTGCTACTTTTTTAGTTGACTGCTTAGCAGTTGTTCTCGCTTTAACTGGTGATTTAGCATTTACTCGTTTTGCTAGATCTAACACGATATGACTTCGTCGAAGTCCTGTTTTGCGAGCACTTGTACGCTTCTTTGGCTTACCCATGAGAGGTTACTGGCTCTCCTTTCTTGTTGTTTTTGTCTCTAACTCTTTAGAAACATATATTGATTACGCTCAATTATAGCGTAGTAACAGATAACAATCAATACCCATGCATTGACTTTATGTTTATATTTTGTTATAATATAAACATGACAAGTCATGAGACCGCACAAGAGACTTCATCCAGTAGAAGGCTGCCGCTTGGGATTTTCATTGGTGCAGGAACATTAGCAGGAATGTTAAGTATTGGTTCTCTTATAATGAATGATGTTGATAATAAAATTGACGACGTGAGAGAGTGTGCAACGGAAGAAGTTTGGGAAAAATCCCAATTAGTGAGAGATGTCGTAAATGGAGCAAGAGAGCCAATCATCGCATCACTCAACGAATGCCAAAAAGAACAGAATTTCTATATGCCTGAAGTTATCTTTAACAAATCAGTAGATGTCGTAGCAAAATCAGTAGTAGAAACAGCTATCAATCGGTCAACTAACTAAACTACTACACTAACGAGTCGGCCTTTAACGTAGATGACCTTTTTGGGATCTTTGCCGTCAAGGTGCTTAACTACGTTTTCTTGCTCGAGCGCAACCGCCTTAATATCTTCCTCGTCTGCATCCGCTGCTACTTTGATTTCAGCTCGGACTTTACCGTTCACCTGCACTGCAAGTGTGATTGAGTCTTGAGCTAGGGCGCTCTCATCGTATTGTGGCCAGTGCCCCTTGTGGATGCTGTCGCTGTGGCCTAAATCTTGCCATAACTCTTCCGCAGTGTGCGGAGTAAAAGGAGCGATACACATCACCAATGACTCCAGAGATGCCCGCCACTCGTCATGAACACCGAAACACTGCTTAAGCTGGGACAAGTCATTACTGTTTTTCATAAGTGCAGCGATTGCTGTGTTATATGAGTTTTGTTCGATATCTTCAGTCACTTTTTTAATCATGCTATGCGTCGCAAATCGAAGTTTTTTTAAGTCTTCATCACTCAATTCTACTTTGTCAGCTTCGAGATATTCTTGAACTAATGAGTAAATGCGAGCTAAGAACCGATACGCACCAGGCACGCCGTCTGGATCCCATTTCGAATTAAACTCAAGAGGTCCAGCGAACATCAAGTACACACGCAGTGCATCTGCCCCGTAACCACTATTAATAATCTCAAGTGGGTCGACGCCATTGCCTTTACTCTTAGAAAACGCACTGCCGTCGCTCGCACGAACTTTTCCGTTAAACAAGAACTGCTTGAAAGGTTCAGGATTTTCCAACCGACCTTGTTTCGTGAAGAATCGAGTGATAAATCGTGCGTAGAGCATGTGAGCCGTCGCGTGGTCACCTCCGTTATAGAAATCAATAGGCATCCATTTATTTGCTCGCTCAGACGTAAATGCTTCTTCTTGGTTATGCGGGTCAAGATAGCGAAGCATATACCAGCTTGAGCAGATATAAGTGTCGAGCGTGTCAGTTTCTCGCTCAGCTTCACCGCCGCATTCTGGGCACGTAGTTTTCAACCAATCAGTGGCTCTTGCTAGCGCAGAACGTCCATCGCCGCTTGGGGCAAAATCTTCGAGCTCAGGCAACACAACAGGCAGTTGGTCATCTGGTATCAGTACTGCTCCGTCCTTTTCACAGTGCACGATCGGAATTGGCGCTCCCCAATATCTCTGACGGCTTACAGACCAGTCACGCATTTTGTAGTTAATCTTTTTCTCAGCCTTGCCTTTTTCAGCCAACCAATCAACAATCTTTGTCTGCGCTTCCTTAGAATCAAGCCCATCAAACTCCACTGAATTTATAAGCTTACCGTCTTTTTCCGCGTTAACTTCATCTACAGTAAAGACCTTTTTATTGCTTGACTTATCAATCCCAAGCTCAATATTGCGAGCTACTACATATTTCAAGCCATATATGTAATGATCAAAGTCGCGATTTGGATCAGCCTCCCACTGCTCAAGTAGTACTTCAGGGTCAACCCATACTAACGTATAGCCTGACTCATGTTCCTCAAGAGCGGTCTCATCAACTTTAGAAGATTTTAGAACTATTCTTGCGAAGCTTGCACGTACAAACCTATTAATTTCTTTTGTCCTGTGGTAGTACCTTCCATGTGCATCTGTTGCTATCTCTGCTGATTCTATGTCTGTAAGTCCGACCTCCTCAGCGAGCTCACGCAAGATACAATCTAATCTGCTTTCTTTTTCATCTAGTCCACCAGCTGGTAAAAAATACTCGTCATTATTTCCTTTTATCTTGAAAGCTGCGTATTTTTGCTTATTAGGGTCAAAAGCAATTGCAGCACCGCCGTCCGCGAATATCTCATTTTCACGTTTCACACCGAATACTGGGGCAACAACTTGAATTACAGGTAGTTTTTGTTTCTTTGCAAACTCGTAGTCACGCTCATCGTGTGCGGGCACTGCCATAATAGCGCCCGTACCATATCCACCGAGTACATAATCTGCAACCCAAATCGGAATCTTCTCTTCAGTCGCCGGATTAATCGCATAGCTTCCTGTGAACACGCCCGTCTTTTCTTTGCTGGCTTGCCGCTCAACTTCACTCTTGAGAGCTGCAGCTTTCCGATATGCGTCAACTTCAGACTTTTGCTCATCAGTTACTAAGCTATCTACTAGTTCGCTCTCAGGAGCCACCACCATAAATGTCGCACCGTAAATCGTATCCGGACGAGTCGTGAATACTGTCAAAGTTTCCTTTGACCCATTAATATCGAAAGATATCTCGGCGCCTTCACTGCGACCGATCCAATTTCTCTGCGCTGTCTTAACTGCCTCGGTCCAGTCTAAATCATCTATTGCATCGAGGAGCTCATCTGCATACTCAGTAATCTTGAAGAACCATTGGTTAACGCCCTTTTTCTCAACCAGTGGGTCATCAGCACCGTCATGTCTCCAGCATTTACCATCTATTACTTGCTCGTTCGCTAACACTGTTTGGCACTGGTCGCACCACCATTGCTGTCGCTCTTCTTGGTAAGCGAGGCCTGCACGGTACATTTCTGAGAAGATCCACTGCGTCCACTTGTAGTACTCAGGACGGTGAGAAGCAATTTCTTTCTCCCAGTCGTTACTCCACCCCATAGCTTTATACTGTTTATGATAATTTGGGATGATTGTACCCATCGATTCTTGCGGGCTCACACCTGCTTTGATCGCATAGTTCTCAGCAGGCAGACCAAAGCTGTCCCAGCCCACTGGGTGGTAGCTCTCGTAACCTTGCTGACGCTTCATGCGAGCCTTTACATCAGAAATCGTGTAATTCATCGCGTGACCGATGTGGATTCCTGCACCAGATGGGTAGTTGAACATACTCATACCGATGTACTTCGGTTTATCAGAATCTAAATCCGCGGTGTAGACATTTGTCTCATCCCAGATTTTTTGCCACTTCGGCTCAATAGTTTTAGGCTCGTATCTCTTCATGTAAATCTTATTCTAACAGATGTAACTTCAAATCTAAATTCTTAAAGCAGATTGCCTAATTGAGAATGAACTCCGGAATTACCACTATAGTATGGGCTAACTTCACCGATAAAAAAAGCTTTACGCAATCCGCCGACTTTTTTGTATACAATTTTTAAATTTTTTGACTTGTATACATCATCTAAATAAAGAGATAATTTTCTTGTTAAGCTATCACTATCTAAACTAGGATATTTAGCTGCGACACAGGCCATAAGCTCTTGAGGTGTTGCC
>JAUIBQ010000009.1 GCA_030427445.1 bacterium
GCGCTACTTTACTAAAGTGCTTGATTATTGTATCGCTTTGTGTTAGCATAAGCACTATCATGGATCCCGTTAATGCTAATTCGCCTTACACGGTTCAGCAAGAAAAATTCCCATGGAATTAATAAAAGGAGCATTAACGGGATGGATGAAAACACAAACCAAAACCCAACAAAAAAAGTACTACTCGTAGAAGACGATGACTCACTAGCATCAGTCTATACAACACGTTTCCAAGCAGAAGGCTTCTCTGTACAACGTGTCGCAAACGGAGAAGATGCTCTCTCGGCAGCTATTTCTTTCCGACCTGACATCGTTTTACTCGATGTGATGATGCCGAAAGTTTCAGGCTTTGATGTATTAGACATTTTTAGAAATACGCCAGAGACAGCAAACGTTAAAGTAGTGATGCTTACTGCATTATCTCAAGAAGCTGACAAAGCTCGCGCCGATGAACTAGGTGTCGATGACTACATGGTGAAATCACAAGTTGTAATCGCAGACGTAGTAGAGCGTGTGAAGCACCACCTCGGTTTGTAGATTTTAAAGAAGTAGTGCAGAAGGGGACATGCAAATGTCCTCTTTTTATATATCATTGACAAAAACGCTAATGTTTGCTATAATTACTACAGTAAATAGCAAAATAAAAAATAAAATGAGCCCAGAATTTACACATATCCAAGAACCAGATTTAGAATACGCTGAGCGTATGAGGTTTGGGGGACATACAGATGGAAATCTTACTAAGTATAGTGGGCTACCAGAAAGTGGAGTTTTTGATGCAAAGCATTTCCTTGACACGGCTTTAATTGCTTCAAGCGAAGTGCAAGATGCTGCCAATGGCGGAGATTTGTCACTATTTGATCAAGATACACAAGAAAAACTAAAAGATGGAAGTCTGCGTCTCGCAGGCGAAGGTGTCCCAAAAGCCATTGAGCATGCCAAATTCGATAAAATGCTTCTAATGGCGGTAGGAGAAGTGGCATTTAGGGATTACGTAGATAAAATAATGATTGTAAATTCTGAGCTCAAAGATGTGGCTACAGAAGAAAATAATATGCTAGAACTAGCTAGTAGATACGGTCTAAGTGAAGACCAAGCTTATATATTTGCTCCTATTGTTGAGCCTGAGCAAGAGCCTAGGTCTGTAGACGATATAGTTGGAGATATCCTAGGAGATTCTGATGATTATTATAGCCGCTTGTTCACGGACACTGATGAAGATTTTAACAAAAATCGTAGCACAGAATCTGCGGCAGTGAGTGGAGATACTGGTATAAGAACAGTGACCGATGATTCAGAACAGGATGCCATATCTGCACTAGAACATATTCAAGATTTTGTGATAAAAGATGAGGTAGATCATTATGCAAGAGAATATGGCATTAAGAATGCGAAGGAAAAAGTAAAACTTATTCGAACAAATGCTGAATTACGATACAAATTAGCGAAAGGTTTATTGCGAAAACTTGAAGGTCTGGTAGGCGGTTCGTCCTTGCCAGAGAGGGTTGGAAGAGTTGATGAAATGAAGTCACCTGCAAGGCAATATGGCAAAAACGCAACTCTTCCCAGCCGTGATTATGTGGTAGCTTTGAGTCTATCAATGCTAGATGGAACTTTTGATAACACAAGTACTGATACAGAACCTAAAAATACTCCTTTAAGCATGCGAACACATGGGCAGCATAGAGGTGTGGCTCGTGCTCTACTGTTCAACGAATATTAAAATGTATAATTAAGATTTACTCGACAGTAACTTCAGTACGAGGGACTGTTTTGCCGGTAAAGTTCTTTTTGCGGCGGCTAACGAATTTAACGATACCGTCTTTAGCTGCGTGAATAGTGTAGTTTCGGCTCATGTATGTGCCGTCACCTGATAATTTAGTTTGACCAACTTGGCGAACGATAACTTCGCCTTTGTTTACTTTTTGACCACCAAAGCGCTTAACACCGAGTCTCTGGCCTGGACTGTCGTGGACATTTTTAGCGGTTCCGCCCGCTTTCACATGTGACATATATGTATACCTCTTTTAACGCTTTTCTAGTACAAGTAGCTCGCGTCCGACTACCTGGTTGTCACGGTGATAAATAAGGTCTTTATTCTCAACGTGTTTAAACTCCAAACGAGTATAGCCTAAATCAGACAAATAATCAAGCACTTTAAGGTGTAAAAACTCCCGATGACCGCGCCACGTCGGTACTGCCAGACAAAGTTTTGTACCTGGCTTAATCTGCTTGCCAATGTTTTCTAAAAATTTGTGGTGCAATGAATTAACTTCAGTCATGATTTTAGATAGCTGATCAGACGGGGGAAGGGTGGAGAGCGGTTGCCCGAGATAAGTTTCACAGGCTACGGATTCAAGGATGTTAGCCTCAATCCACTGTTTATTGGTGGCATCTCCTTGACGTAAAGATAGAAGTGTACCAGGGTAATCATATTTTTCTGCTAACCAATTGATGTTTCCTTGCGTGTAGTCAATCATTCTCTGGTCAATATCGGTACCATGCACAAAATAACCCATCAATAAGGCCTCCTGTACAAGTACGCCCGTTCCACAAAAGGGGTCAAGTAAGTGATGCTCACTTTGAGGATTTATATCTTCGTGATGTTTAGCGAGGTTAACAATGATCTGAGCGAGTTTAGGCGGAAGCATGCCGACTTTTGCATCGCGCATTGGTCGTTCACGGTCACGAGCTGAGTATGCGTCGATATCTTGGATTGAGTTTGTTTGAGCCAAGTAGGTTTTTTTACCATCGCTGACGACAAGTAACTCCAGCATTGTGGGCCTGTCAGTTTGTTATAGAGTACGGTTGCGGCGTTGAGCTCAAGGCCGTCGTGAGGAACCATGCGGACAGAGTTGCCAGCTTTTTTAACGGCTTTTTTTATATTTAGTGCTGTGCGAGCGATATCTTTTTTGTGAACGCCGTGACCAAACACACTGATACCGAAGGTAAGTTTGCCATCGATATGCTCAGCATACTCGGGAGTAGACGAGACGAGTTCTCGGTCAATTTTACGCCAATCGTTCGGCAGCTCACGTAAGATTTTAGCCGTGCGCACTGTTCCACCAAGCCGTTTGAACTCTACATCATCAGGCTGCAGTGTTAGAAGGGCATGGCTGCCAAAAGGCTGCACTGCTTCCGCGCCATAGAGGCTTTCTAGTTCTGCAAGACCAAGCGCTGGTTGACGCCCAAGAATGGCGATTGTCTGGAATTGGTTACTCATTACCTGATAGTATAAAGGCAAGTATTATTTTATGAAACCGAAGTCAATAAAATTCTGGGTCAATATCATCACTGCGGCAGCACTGATAATGGCATTTATATTTGCTCGAGGGCAAATAGTCGACGCTTTTAAGACTTTTGGATCTCTCAACCTTATCTGGTTAGTTCTAATCATCCCGATTCAGATTGGTAACTATTTTTCCGTCTCAAAGTTCTACCAAAGCTACCTTAAGTCACTGGGTGAAAAGATTCGCCTATGGGAGCTCTACAAAGTAGGTCTTGAGATGAATTTCGTTAACAACGTATTTCCTTCGGGCGGAGCGAGCGGGTTTGGGTATTTGAGCTTACGGCTTAAAAAGCTTGGAGTCCCAGGGTCGAAGTCGGCGCTACTTCAGACATCAAGACACATGTTAACGTTCCTATCATTTATTGTATATCTACTGTTAGCGCTTGTACTGCTGTCTGCATTTGGTTCTGCTAGTCGCTTTATTGTGTTAGTTGCGACTTCTTTATCTTCGTTTATCGTGTTTTTAACTCTTGTTCTGATCTATATCATTAGCAGTGAAGAGAGAGTAACGTCATTTACGGCTGGTATCCCAAAGTTTATAAATAGTGTATTCGGGTTTTTCCATAAGGAGAACAAACGTTTAATAAATATCGAAAAAATAGAAGCTTTGTTTAAAGATTTGCACAAAGATTATGTTCAGGTTCGTAAAGATTGGCGGAGTTTACGTTACCCGTTTTTCTGGGCCTTAATGATGAACTTCACAGAAATTTTGACGATTTTTGTCGTGTACCTGTCATTCGGTGAGTTAGTTAACCCGGGTGCAATCATCGTTTCATATGCGGTGGCAAACATAGCAGGGCTGTTCGCCATATTACCGGGCGGTATCGGTGTGTACGAAGGCCTCATGACTGGTGTAATGACATCAGCGGGAGTCAGGCAAGGTCTTGCACTATCCGCAACGGTGGTCTACCGTGTGCTAAATATGGGCCTATTTTTACCTATAGGATACTTCTTCTACACGAGAGCACTTGCAGAAGGCGACGTGCCACCTGAGTCTCTTAAAGATGCGACGTACGACGAAGACACACTACATATTGAGGACGAATAGTCATGGATATGCTTCCTAGCGAAATGGTTTTTACGCCGTCAGAGTTTGTCGCTGAGTATAACGCAGCTCTCGAAACAGTTTTTCCAGTTGTTGTGATTGAGGGTGAGCTCTTAAATTTCAAAGTCGCTCAGAATAAATGGGTATACGCAGACATCGCAGACGATGAATCAAAGATTCGGTTATTTGGATCGGTCTATAAATTACAGCACCAGGTGTCAGATGGTATGAGAGTGAAAGTGTTGGCTCAACCCCGCTTGCATCCACAATACGGATTGAGCTTGAATTTCGAAATAATCACTCCGTTAGGAGAGGGGAGTATTAAAAAAGCTGCTGAGGAGCTTGCTCTTAAACTATCAAAAGAAGGTTTATTCGATGAATCGCGAAAACGGACACTACCAAAATACCCAACGAGAGTGGGTCTTGTTACGTCACTTCAATCAGCGGCATACGCAGACTTTACAAAAATTATGAACGCACGATGGAGTGGTGTAGAAGTTATCGCCCATCAGTCGACGGTGCAAGGAGATAGTGCGCCTGGAGAACTGTGCAGAGCGATAGAGACTTTGAACACACATACTCCTGAGCTCGATGTGATTGTGCTGGTGCGAGGTGGTGGTAGCCCTGAAGACCTTCAGGCATTTAGCGCAGAATCTGTGGTACGAGCAGTTGCACAGTCACGAGTACCGACACTTGTCGGTGTGGGACACGAAATCGATATTTCTCTAAGCGAAATGGCTGCAGATGTCGCTGCTTCCACTCCGAGTAATGCTGCTGAGCTTTTATTCCCGGATGCACGTGATGAACTACGTAGCCTAAGCGCAAAATCAGAGATGTTGCAACGTTCTATTATCTCCGCGCTTGAGCATTGTACTCGATATGTAGATGAGCAAAAAACTGAGCTAAGAGAACTAGTAAACGACGCATTAGAACGCAGAGAAACATTTGTTGAGTCTAAGAGGCAGTTTATGCGCACTACAAATCCAAAAGTCATCTTGTCGCGAGGCTATGGCATGCTAACCGATATACAGGGAGCAGTAGTCACAAGTGTGAAGGGTATAGATATGAAAAACGACTACACATTGGCACTTCAAGATGGAGAAGTAGTAGTGAAACGAGTAAAATAAGGAGCAGTCCATGGCAAAAGTGATCAAGAAAACGTACGAAGAACTACAGGCAGAACTCGAAGAAGTACTGGCTAGTATTCAGAACGAAGATGAAAAAGGTAATCTCACGGAACTTCTTGCGCTCTATGAAAAAGGCGAAAAGATCCTCGAGCAGATGCAAGATCACTTGGAAAACGCAAAAAACACAATTAAGAAGATTCAATAATGACAGCGTTCTTATTTGGCCTGGCGATTGTGTTGCTTTTTGCCTCTGCGGTGGGGTTCGGTGCGCCGTTTTTACCGACGCTGCGTAAGAGAGTTGAAGACGCAGTTGATTTGCTTGATCTACAGCCTGGTCAAACGATGCTTGAGCTAGGTTCAGGAGACGGGAGATTGCTGAAAGCTGCTGCTAAGCGCGGTATTTACGGTATAGGGTACGAGATAAATCCACTTGTGTACCTTTACTCAAAAATTATCTGCTTTCCTGAGAGGAAATACATCAAAATCTACCTGAAAAACTACTGGAAAGCTGATTTACCAAAGGCCGATGGCGTCTATGTGTTTCTGCTCCAGCCGTACATGGCGAAGCTTCATAAATTTCTAGTGGAGTATCTAAAAAAACATAATAAAACGTCCATACCGCTCGTGAGTTTTGGATTCTTTATTGAAGGCAAGAAGCCGATTAAAGATGAAAACGGGATGTTGCTGTATAAGATTACAGTTAGCGATAAACTCTAAGATCTAAGGGGTTGTTACTGCTTACGCTACGTAGTAAAATACCTCTCAAGTAGATATGAATCCAAACAACCAACAAAACCAACCGTTCCAGCCATCTGTACCACCACAGGCTCAAGCACAGTTTCAACAGCAGGGAACTGTTTCAGGGTCTATGCTTCCACATACGCCGAGCAAGCTTCCGCTTATATTGGCAATAGTTTTCGGCATGTTATTCATACTAGCTCTAGTGTTTGGACTATGGGCATTTACTGAGCGACAAGATTACAAAGATAACTCAGATGCTAAGTCCGCAGTAGCTGTTGAGGCTGCATTAGCCGAGCAGAAAGATACACTAAGCGCTGAGTTTGCTGAGCAGGCGAAAGAGCCGTTCCTCACATATAACGGTCCAAGCACATATGGCTCATTTAGTTTTGAATACCCACGCACATGGAGCGTCTACGTAGAAGAGTCGTCTAACTCAAGCGACCTCTACAACGTCTATATGCATCCAAACGAAATTCGTGATATTGGCGACAGAGAAGCCGAGCATGCATTCCTGCTTGAGGTCGTAGGCAACGAATATGAGCAAGAGGTCAGCAGGTTAGCTTCGCAAGTTGAACGAGGCGATCTATCTTCAGCGGCGTATCGACCTGAGAAAGTGTTATCTACGCTTGGTATTAAAGTGAAGGGCGAGCTCGACAACAATACTAACGGTACGAGAGTGTACCTACCGATCCGAGATCGCACGCTCATCCTCACTACAGAGACCGATAACTACGTAGCAGACTTCGAGCGCATCCTTACGACGCTTACGTTTACTCCATAATTTTCGTTCTTCTGCAAGCACTCAAGCTGGTATACTATAAGTAAATAAAGAGGGGAACAACGCAGGGTGAATACTGCTGAGATTGAATCATTTTCGCGACAACTACTCGCGCCACTTCATGCATTAAAACTTGATGCAGAATATCGTGAGAACACTTTTGCAGTGTCTCAGGCAAAGCTTGCACTAGATGTAGTGGAGTCAGTCACGTTACTCCATCGGCTTGATTCTCGGCAGACCCAGCTAGAGCTTGAGCCGGTGCACCTAGGCGATATTATCGTGCGTGTACTTGCATCATTGAGAGAATATTTCGGCGAGATGCAGATAGACTATGAGCTGGACTTTCAAAAGGGTGTGCCGCTTGTAAATTCTGATAGGCATGTTATTGAACACGCACTAAAAATGCTCCTCTACGGTGTGCAGTCACTCAATGCGTCCGGTGCAGTCATTTCAATAAAAGCTCACAAAGATAAAGATAACAACGTGAAATGTATCGTTGGAGCACGAGCACTCGACACACAGAAAATCACGTTGCACACATCGCTCCATACACAGTCAACTTCTGTAAGTTCGGCCGTAGATACATCTCGCCAGTTACTTCGTGAAGTGGGCGCAACATTGCGCAAAACTCAAACCAAACAACACAAAGGCTTTGCTGTATCGATCCCAGCCTCAGAGCAGCTTATGTTGGTGTAGCTCATGGAATATATCGTAGTCGACTGCACGGACGCAGGAAAAGTGATTAAACAAGAGATAAAAAAGCACGGTTGCAAGGTGTTATTAGTACGTTCAAACCAGCAAGCAATACAAGCACTTGATACGCATATTGATACACTTCGCTGTGTGATTATCGACCCGTTTTTGCTGCATAACTCTACCTTTGAGTTCTTATACGAGATGCGTTCATACGCTGATATGTCAAAGCTGAAAGTCATAGCGTATTCATCGCGCAACCTGCCCAAGTCTCTTACCAGCTCTCTTGATTGGAAGCTACTGGATATTAAAAAAGTGTTTTATAAATCAAATGATAGTGTGGCGACTGTCTGCCGACAGGCATTACAAGCGCTTAAAGCAGAGGTTTGATCAGGTGCCGCAGGCTATTTCAACTGAAGCGATAATACTTCGTCGCGTGAACTACGGCGAGGCGGATCGAGTTGTGACGTTCATTACTGCTGCTCATGGGCAAGTTAGTGGCTACGCCAAGGGTGTACGGAAACAAAAAAGTAAGCTGGCGGGAGGCTTGGAGCTTTGTATGCTGAGCGAGATTAGTTACTTACCGAGTAAGCGGGCAGATGGGTTAGCCACGATTACTTCTACTCGTATGAAAGAGTTTTATGACGAAGTAGTGAAGGATTATGATGTATTGCAGGATGTATTCTCGCTCCTTAAAATCGTCGATAAAGCTTCAGAGTTTGAAGAGTCACCGCTGTTATTTACGCTTAGCATCGAGCTTTTACGAGGACTTAACGCAAATCCAGCGTCTACAGCAGTGGAGTTGTGGTTTTTGATTCGGCTTTCATCTCTGCTAGGCCAAGGTTTTCAGCTACAGTCTCCACTAAACGCTGAAAAGTTTAGTAATGAAGCGATGTACCAGTTTGATTTTGAGCAAATGGGTTTCTTGGAATCAGATAACGGCAATGTTCTGCCAAAAGATATAAAACTCCTGAAAGTTATGTCAGTCGCAGAAACTCCGAAAAATCTAGGAAACATCGTCGGTATAGACGAATCGTTGAATAGGGTAGAGCACGTCTTAAAATACCTGAAGCAACAGCTCGAACAGCTATAAACTATCACGTGTCCCGTTTGGCTTGAGATAACAGGAGTTAGCTTCTTAATGTGATTGACAAAAACGCTAATGTTTGCTATTATATATTGTGTAATAACAAATTATTTCAACTATGAGCAAAAATCACATACAAACACACCCAACAAGACCGATGATTACAATGCCGGATAGTGCCTTAGAACGTAAAATTGATATTGTAGATAAGAGCGCATCAGCTGCGATTATCGATTTATCACAAGGTTCGATGCCTGATCCATACTTCGGCCACAATGACGAAGCGGATAGAATTCGAGACTTAGGAAAGGGAGCAAACTAAGATGTCAGATACAGATGAAATCAGGAAGAAGTTCATAGAGCCCGGTTTTGGTGAAACGGAGCCTTTAGCAACCGAAGATGCCACAGGACGCTTAGCTGAAGTTATTGAATTGCCTCTTAAGAAAGAGAGTGCTTCGGAATCATTAAGTCCTGTACAGTCAGGTGCACCTGAGCAATTGGACTCAGATCCGACACCAGCTCATGGTGGTCCGCGACCCGCTGAAGATGACATTCGAGATGCAATTTCTCAATCAGAAGGAGAAGTAGCGTTAGCGAAACACGACTTTGCAAGAATTGCTGATACAGTTCTTAACGCTGCAGGCGTAGTTAAACGTGCATTTTCAGCAAAGGAACCTGCAAACGGGTGGAAGACTCACGGTGAAACATCTAAAAAAGCTTCTGAACCAATGAAAAAAGATAGAGAAACTAGTTACAAGCCGCCAGTGGCAGTGCCTGGCACTAACCAAAGCGATCCACGATTGAGTAGAAACGTGCCACGCAAGGGACTTCTTAAGTAATACTTTTTCTAAAGGTTTGTTCGAATAGTAAAAATAGTTTATTCTATAGCTTAGTATGAAATCTATTCGTATGAGTTATATGTGTACGGTGAATAGTGGCTATGGCCTCGGCCTACTTTAATTTTCCCCAGAAAAACCATATAACTTTTATAAATATCAAGGATAGACTAAATGAGCAACGAACAAAAACAACCAACATTAGAAGACATCGTAAGCCTATGCAAGCGCAGAGGGTTTATTTTTCAGGGTTCTGAGATTTACGGAGGCCTCGCAGGTACTTGGGACTACGGTCCACTCGGTGTACAGTTGAAGAAGAATCTTCAGGATTTATGGTGGAAGACATTTGTTGAGTCGCGTGATGACATGGTGGGGCTTGATGCGGCGATTTTGATGAATCCGAAGACATGGAAGGCAAGTGGTCATGTTGATACGTTTACAGACCCACTTGTAGAGTGTTCAGAATGTAAAGGTCGTTTCCGTGAGGATAAACTCGATGATCCAAATAAATGTCCGAACTGCGGCAAAGAGAATACATTTGGTGAAGCTCGGCAGTTTAACTTGATGTTCGAGACGACAGCTGGGCCTGTAGCATCTGATGAGAATAAAGTTTTCCTGCGTCCAGAAACTGCACAGGGTATATTCACAAACTTTAAGAACGTTGTAGATACACTCTACCCAGAAGTGCCGTTTGGTATCGCACAGATAGGGAAGGCTTTCAGAAATGAGATTAGCCCGCGTGACTTCGTGTTCCGCTCTAGAGAGTTTGGACAGATGGAGATTGAATATTTCATCAGAGAAGAGAACTGGAAAGAACTATTTGAGCAGTGGCAGAGTGACATCAAAGATTTCCTGAGTGAAGCCGGTGTCGACATGAGTAAGGTGACTGAAGAGGAGGTCGAAGGTGAAGACCTCGCTCACTATTCAAAACGAACAATCGACTATGAGTTTGAATACCCACATGGATCTGACGAGCTCCTCGGACTTGCCTATCGTACTAACTTCGACCTTGGAAACATCGAGCGAGAATCAGGAAAATCAATGGTTTACCGACCAAAAGACGGATCCGAACCGTTCGTACCACACGTGATTGAGCCAAGCTTCGGGGTAGAACGACTCGTCATGGCGGTACTAGTCAGCGCATATCGCTACGATGCGGAGAATGAACGAATCGTCCTACAACTCCCACCACACATCGCACCTGTCAGATACTGTGTATCACCGCTCCTTAAAAACAAACCAGAGCTTGTGAGTAAGGCTCGCGAAGTCTATCAGGCGTTACGAAACAAGGGTCACTCAGTGATGTGGGATGACAACGGAAACATCGGTAAGCGATATCGTCGCCAAGACGAAATCGGTACACCAGAGTGTATCGTCATCGATTTTGAAACACTGGAGAACGACACAGTCACCGTTCGAGACCGTGACACTACCGAGCAAAAACGCATCGCTACAACAGAACTGTTTTAAATAAGAGATAACACTTTAGAAAGATGAGCGAGTAGATCCTGCTTGAAGTTCGAACATATATACCCGTTCTTGTGCATTTGAGAATGTTAGACCATACCCTACGGTTTGGGATGCTTTGATTCTGTCTAATTGCTCATCAGTGAGAGAAGTCAAAGGTGATGTGATGTCACTGTAGAGTTTGTTTTCTTTTCTGCTGGGCACAGAGGCATAGCCTAGTTTGGTTGCGATAATAAGGCCATTACTTCTTGAGTCTCCGTGCTCAAGCTCTACGTCTTGTGAGGAGGGATAGCGTGCGACTTCGTGAAGATAAAGATTACCTATATCTGAAAGCTGAATGAGCTCGACTCCTAATTCGTTTTCAAGCCTCGTGTGTATAGTTTTATCGATGTATTCTTTATAGTCGGTAAGGTTTTCAAAGTACCTCAGCTGGATGCGAAACGAAGAGACGAAATCAAAAATCGACGTAGGGTCGGTTACTGGCTCAAAGGCACTTCTTAATAGAGGTATGTTGACGAATCGTCCAATCGCTACAGCACCTATTGGAGCGATCATTTTTTTAATAAATTCTTCTCTACTTAAGTATGGATTAAGTGTTTCGTCAATTTCCATTAGATATATATCATCACAGAACTCGTTTTCATCAAAGCATAACCAGTTGCCATCACGTTTTGTTCGTAGAAGTAATCAGGGTATGATAAACGCATGAGATTAGAGCAGTGTGAATCTGGCGTGTTCAGAGTGTGGCTAGTTGAAGAAGACATCAAACAATTGTCGAAATCATTTGGTAACTCACTATTTTCGTATGCAAATACGTTGATGGGGTTTATTAGTATGGGAGTAGATGAAGAAGATTTGGATCATGCTGAAGTGAATACGGGTAGCATAGGTATAACTCTATCTGATGTTGATAGAGAGTCTTTCCCAAGGATTATCACGAGAGAATTTATACAGCCAGTGGGCTGTATAGACGAATTTGGTGGTTCAATATTTATTGATTTGGAAGAAGAAGCTACTGTATGAGAGAGATAGAAATTAAAGCTAAAGTACAAAATGCGGTGAAACTGAAAGAAGTTATTCAGATAAATGGTGTGAAATTAGGTCAAGCAATAAAACAGCATGACGTCGTATACTGTTTGCCTGGTTCTATTGAAAATCATAAAGATGCAGTATGGATGAGAATTCGAACTGAAAACGATGTAAAGCACATCTTGACTCTGAAGCGGTCGGTCGAAGGACACTTAGATAGCATCGAGCATGAGACTGTAATTGAGGATGCTGATGAGATGACAGCTATCCTAAAACAGATGGGCTATGTGATGTATTCTGATTTAACTAAAACAAGGCAAAAAGGTAAGCTGGATGATATCGAGATATGTCTCGATCATGTTGATGGGTTGGGTGATTTTGTTGAAGCTGAAAAACTTGTAGCAGACACTGAAAACGGTGACGATGTGAGAGCGGAGCTATGGAGTTTTTTTGAAAACCTCGGAATTGATAAAAAATCAGAAGTTTTCAAAGGATATGACGTACTTGAGCGAGAAGCCAGAGATGAGTGATAGAAAAGGTATACTAGATATAGAGGAGACGAACTAGTTATGATGAATATTACTAAATTTGGACATTCGTGTGTTTTAGCAGAGACACCAGATAGAATTGCGCTTTTTGACCCAGGAGCCTGGTCAGATAGAGATGCAATACTACACATAGAACACATTGATAGAATTATCTACCCACACGAGCATGGCGATCATATTGACGCTGAAATACTCAAAGAATTAGTAGAGAAACATCCTGATGTGCATGTAGTGTGTCATGATGACATTGAAAAAATCATAAGAGAAAATGGATTGGATATGACTGTTCGTGGTGAAACACAGTGCACTGTGCCGTTTAATTCCAGTCATGAGAAATTGCCAGTCCCAGGAGTCAATGCACCAAGTCAACGAGGGTATCATTTCAAAGAGTTTTTCACTCATCCAGGAGATAGCCAAAGCTTCAGCGAGACGAAGTTCGTGCTTGCAATGCCTTTTATTGGGCCTTGGGGTAAGACAGGTGACTCGATTGATAAAGTTCTCGAGCTAAAACCAAAATATGTACTGCCCATACATGACTGGCATTACACCGATGAAGCTAAGACATGGTTGCAAGGCATGCTAAAAAATGTACTCGAGCCTCAAGGGATTATCGTTTTAGATAACGAGAATGGGAAGAAGATAGAAATCGATGTCTAAAACTGTTCCGTTTAATAAAGAAAAGGCACTGGGCATACTTGCTGAGCATGGCTCGCCTTTATATGTCTATGACGAAAAGGGAATTCGTGATAACGCACAAAAACTTAATGATGCATTTGCATGGTCCAGTGGCTACAAAAATTATTTTGCGGTGAAGGCGACGCCTACACCGGGCATCTTGAGAGTCCTTCGCGAAGAGGGAATGGGCTTTGACTGTAGTTCACGAAGTGAGCTTTTGCTGATGCAAGGCATGGGTGTCTCTGGGAATGACATCTTCTTCACGAGCAACAACACACCCCGTGAGGATTTCGAGCTTGCGATAGAATTAGGGGTTATCGTAAACATAGATGATCTCACGCAAGTTCCAGTGTTTCTAGATGCTTTAGGGGATAAAGAATACGACTCTGTTGCTGTACGTTACAACCCTGGGGATGAGCATGGTGGAAATGAGATTATCGGTCAGCCTACGGAAGCAAAATATGGCATGAGTTTAGAGCAAGTTATCGAAGCGTACGAAATGCTATCCAAGGCAAATATTAAACACTTAGGTCTTCACACCATGGTCGCATCAAACGAATTACATGAGGAGTTTTTCGTAAAAACAGCACAGATTATAAAAAATGCGGTGAAATCGATAGAAGTAAAAATGCCAAATGCGGTGAAATTTGTGAATTTAGGTGGTGGATTTGGAATCCCGTATAATCCTGAAGATAGCGCACTAGACTATCAAAAAATCTCAGATGGCGTGAGAAGCGAACTGGAAGAGTTGGGCGTAGAAATATACACAGAAAATGGGCGAGCAATAACTGGCCCGTATGGCTATCTGCTCACGAGTGTCCGGTATGTGATGGAAAAATACAAAACGTATGTTGGAGTGGATGCGAGTATGCATAACCTCATGCGTCCAGGTATGTACGGAGCGTATCATCACATCTCTGTGCTAGGGAAGGGTGATGATGGAGATATGACCTATGATGTCGTCGGCAGTCTGTGCGAGAACAACGATAAGTTTGCGATTGACCGTAGATTACCAGAAGTTGAACCGGGAGATATATTAGTAATCCATGACGCAGGGGCGCATGGCCATGCAATGGGCTTTAACTACAACGGGTTACTTAGGAGTGCAGAAGTACTGCTTCATGAAGATGGCTCAACTGAGCTAGTACGTCGAGTCGAAACGTTTGAAGATTATTCAAGGACGATTCAGTGGTAAAGAAGATATACGATGAGTCCATGCCTCGAAGCCAGGAATGCATGGCAAAGTGGGCTTCTCAATTCTCAGATTTGGGACAAGTTGAAGGAGATATTGATGTTATACGCATAGGTGCTGCGGACATTTCGTATGGAGGGACTTTTGTAGTACACGCACTTGGCCGCAGACTGTTTATTGATGTGCTTGATTATGGATGGACTTCCTATGATTTTGATCGCTGCGACGACGATGAACCCTATGGTTTTAATACGCTTATACATAACATAGCTGATCTTGATACTGGCAAAGTTTTAGCGTTAAACTATGACATTGAATGTGCTGAGGATGATTCATATCAAGGATTAGGACGATTGTTGATTGAATCAATAGACGAAAAATCATCGCTAGTGACCGTGGTTGAGTCATGGCGGAGGTTTACAAGAGAACTTGTAGACAGATTTATGTATGATGAGAATTGAATAGCTTAGTGGAAAAGCGTATAATCACTCCTCGTGACTATTGAGAGCCGACAAGAAACAGAAGTAATGATACCGGTGTTCTGTCCCGAGACTCCTGCTATGAGCAGGGTATTTTAGTCAGGTTTCGTTAACGGTACCGTCATGACTTCAGATGTATTTGTAGAATGGTTGGAGAAGCGTGTGCCTAGAATTATGCCGCTAGACCTTACGGTAGACTATGTAGGTAGTACACAGAGAACAGTTCTTGATGCGACTGTTCGCACTAACGCAGCCAACGGGCACAGGGAGGGTGCGCTTGCTGCCACTGAGATAGCAAGTGAATATTTCACGCGTCCAACGCATTTCTTATTAAGAAGATATGTCAAAAAGGCGCTTAGACAGCACGAATTGATATCATAGATAGTTTTTAAAAATGGGAAAAGAAGAGCTCGGGTCGCTTAAATCGTCGATAGTTTGGTTGAGCAGCTTCGGTAGTACGTTGAATTCTTTTGGATTGATAAATCCGTACTCGATAAGTTCATCCTGACCGTGCGTTGTTTGGCTCAGGTCTATGTTTTCAAAATCATCAGCGTTCGTTACTCCAAAGAAAAATTCGACGTATTGTCCTTCTGGGTCGTCGAACTGCTGCACATAGAGTAGGCGACCAATCTGGGCTGTCACTCCGACTTCTTCTTTTATTTCTCTCGCCAAATTATCTTTTAGAGATTCGTTTGGGTCGAGATGACCACCGATTAAACACCAAAAGTCATTCTCTGTATTGTCATTAAGATTTTTCTGCCGAACCATAAATAGCTTATCATCTTTGCGGATAATCGCTCTGCATGTCACTCGTACGGTATGTCGTTTCATAGGTAGTAGTATAAGCGAAAACTGCTACAATGTAGAGTAGATGAGAATATTTTATACAGATGGATCTTGCAGTCCTAACCCAGGGCCTGGTGGATATGCCGTGATCGAAAACGACCAGCCAGTAGCACTAGGTAGCGACAAGAATTCTACGAACATTCGGATGGAAGCTCAAGCGCTAATCGAAGCGATGAAGTTGAGCGATGGTGAGCCTTGTGAGATACATACAGATAGCGAATTTTGGATTAATGTAATTACAAAATGGGGTCCAGGCTGGAAAGCAAAGGGGTGGAAGAAGTCTTCCAAGGGCGAGATACAGAACCTTGATCTCGTAAAAGAGGCGATGGAGATTTATGAACAATCACAGGCAAAGCTCGTGTGGGTGAAAGCACACAATGGCCACGACCAAAATGAAATGGCTGACGAGTGGGCAAACAAAGCACGGAAAGGTGTAACACTGTGATTAACGAAAACTTTGTGTTTGTTGGTGTGCTTGTGAGCACGATTTTTGCGCTGCCGTATATACTTGGAACACTAAAAGGTGACGTAAAGCCTAATAAAGCGACATGGCTTTTATTATCAGTAGCTCCGCTATTGGCAGTGGCAGGAGAAATAAACGAAGGAGTTGGGCTCCGTTCGGTCACAACATTTATGGCCGGTTTTATACCATTTTGTATATTCTTGGCAAGTTTTGTAAACAAGAAAGCATATTGGAAACTTACTAACATTGATTATGTATTCGCAACGCTATCAGTGGTCGGAATCGTGCTATTTCTAGTTAGCGATAACGGTAAAGTCGCCATACTATTTGGACTTTTAGCTGATGCACTTGCATTTACGCCAACAATTATAAAAGGGTATAGATACCCTGAGACAGAGAATTTTGTGCCTTTCGTAGGCGGAATAATCACCTCAACAATAGGCTTGCTTATACTTGATGTGCCATCATTTGCTGGAGTAGCATTTCCGGTATACTTAGTAGCAGCAAATCTTATAATGATTTATGGCGTCGCAATTAGACCAAAAATAATGAAAACTCAAAAGGAAGCAAAAATATAATTATGAGTGAAAATAAAAAAAGGCGATTCGGGTTTCGGCGTAAGAAGCAGCAAAAACAGCCTGTAAAAGTTAAGAGAAATTACGCATTTATCGATTCACAGAACTTAAACCTCGGCACACAAAAAATGGGCTGGAAAATGGACTGGAAGAAGTTCAGGAAGTTCCTCGAAGACACATATAACGTTGAAAAAGCCTATATGTTTATAGGCTATGTGCCAGATAACGAAGACCTTTATAAGCAAATGAAAGAAGCAGGCTATACAGTCGTGCTTAAACCGACGGTAGACATGCTGATGACGAAGGAAGAGCTGGCTGTTGAGTCGCACGTAACGAAAGGGAACGCCGATGCAGAGCTTGTGTTGTATGCGATGAAAGAATTGCCGTATTACGAAAAGGCAGTCGTTGTTTCCGGGGACGGTGATTTTTACTGTCTCGTTGAATATTTGATTAAAGTGAATAAGTTCTCTACATTGCTCACGCCTAACTCGCACTATTCGTCACTGTTAGAAAAATTCTCAAGCAACATAGTAAATATTGATTCTTTCAAAAAAGAACTTGTGTATGAGTATGTTAAGAATAAAAAACACGGACAGATAAAGTCAGGCTCGCAAAAAAATAAGAATAAGAAAAACAGTAGTTCTCGTTCAAAGAAAAGAAATCAAAAACAGCATAAAAATACTAAAAAGTAACAATTACAACTAATATATATCTGTTAAGTAGCTAGAGTAGTAAGTATAGGTAGTCGTGTAGCCACTACATTGGTGAATAAAACGTTGAATGCACAAAGTATAAGTTTATATGCTTCATGCATGAAAAATTTTATAACCACAGCACTCACTATCCCTCATCTCGTAGAGGGAGGAAGCTATTACGATTTACATGTTCGAGAACATCTGTTTAGGAAATCACGAGAAGAAGAGATACGAAAAAGGTGTCCAGATGATAGTGAGCGACGGTTTAAAGACAGAGATAGTTTGAGAGAGTGGTTACTAGAAGTGCCAACGGAAATGTATACGCTGCAGGAGCGAAGCTCGGAAGATCCATTGGCTGGCTTGATTTTCTACAGGCATAAGCAACATGAACTTAGTAAAAAGAAGGTGACGATGGGGATACGGTTGTACGAAGGCTACGCAGGTAGAGGTCTGTCTCGTGAGTTCTTTGCTGGTTCATTAGTTCTAAGACAGACGATAGGCGCTGATGTAGTACTTGCTCATGAGCGTGAGCGAGGAGTGGAGGAAGGCATTTGGCTTGCAGTTGAAGCGGATAATACCGTAGCGCGAGGGCTGTATGATTCACTCGGATTTGTGGCAGTAGGCCAAGAGCCAGATACAAAGCGCATCGTCATGGAGTATGATGGTAGGTAGATGAATAAGTTTCAACCAAAAGTAGTTGTGATAGGTGGTGGCACCGGCAACTATACAGTTTTAAGTGGATTAAAGCGTTATACAGAGAACATCACAGCGCTCGTTAATATGTCAGATGATGGCGGTTCAACTGGTGTGTTGCGAGATGAGCTCGGTGTATTGCCTCCAGGGGATGTTAGGCAATGTTTAGTCGCTCTGAGTGATACAAGGCGCGTGCGTGATCTTTTTACCTATCGTTTCGACCAAGGAGGTCTTAAGGGGCATAGTTTTGGTAATCTTTTCTTGAGTGCAGTTGAGAAAATGACTGATAGCTTTGAGGAAGCTGTTTCTGTCGCGAGTGAAGTGTTGCATATCCACGGAGAAGTGGTGCCTGTGACATTGCAAAAAACAACTTTATTGGCCAAAACTAAAAAAGGTACAGAACTTAAGGGTGAGAATGTGATTGGTTCAACCGCACTTGATGCCCAGTTTCCCGAGATAACATTCGACAAAAAGGCATATCTGAACATACATGCGAAGAAGGCTATCGCTAATGCGGATGTCGTCGTCATATCTCCGGGCAATTTGTACGGGAGCTTGGCACCTGCATTGATCGTTGATGGCATGAAACAAGCTTTGAAAACTACGAAAGCGAAAATCGTATGCATCACGAACTTAGTAACAAAGCCAGGGCAGACAGATGGGTTTAGTGTCGCTACACATGTTGAAGAGATTGAACGACTGATTGGGCAGCAGGGGATAGTAGACTTTGTTATATACAACACTGATGAGCCGACAAAGCGCACATACGAAAAGTATGTGAAAGATAATGAGCTGTTGCTGCCGTTTGATCTGGACGATTTAGAGTCAGCTAGCTATACAGCACTCGGTATGCCTCTAATTGATAAGTCACCAGTAGTTGTCGATAGTAGCGATAAGATTTCTCATGTGCGGACGTGGATACGCCATGACTCAGACCGTATCGCGCGCGAGATTATGAAAATCGCATTTAGCTAAGCCCATGCTACAATAAGCGATGATTATGGATAAAAAACAAATACCAGAGTATCCAAAAAACTTTTTGTGGGGCGCTTCGACCGCAGGCCACCAAGTAGAGGGCAATTGTGACGATCAGTGGTCGCGCTGGGAACATGAGAATGCCGAGCGACTTGCAGCAAATGCTGATAAACGGTGGGGTTACGTGCCGAATTATGAAGCAGTACGCGACAGAGCAAACGACCCGCAAAACTACATTTCCGGGGCTGGAGTAGAGCACTACGAACGCTACGAGGAAGACTTTAAGCTTGTTAAAAAACTAGGTCTAAACTCTTTCCGCTTCACAGTAGAGTGGAGCAGGATCGAGCCAGAAGAAGGTGTATACAGCGCAGAAGCATTGAAACACTACCAAGATTATATCGACAAACTTATCGATATGGGTATCGAGCCGGTACTGAACATTTGGCACTGGACACACCCGACATGGTTTGAGGATAAAGGTGCATTTACGAAACGTAAAAACATCAAATATTTTATACGGTTTGTTAAGAAAATTGCTCCGTTACTTGAAAAGGTCACTTGGGTTGTAACCATTAATGAGCCGAATAATGTCGTGTGGTTTCAGTATGTGAGTGGGGAATGGCCACCAGCTGAAAAGAATAAATTTATTAAGGCAGCGAAAACGTACATCAACTTAGTGAGTGCCCACAAGCGTGCATATATTGAGATAAAGCGAATCAACCCGTCTGCAGAAGTGACTACCGCGCATGCGTCCTCTCTCAACAAGCCAGCTAATCCAAAATCTCTCTATCATCGATTGTCTGCATCCTTCGCAAACTATGTAGCCAACACGTGGTATTTACGACGCATTAGAAACTACCAAGATGTCTTAGGTTTTAACTACTACTTTACAAATTACATGAAAGGTCCACGACCAGAAACCGATTTTGCTAATCCTGAAAAACCACTGAATGACCTAGGGTGGTATATGGAACCGTACGCAGTAGCTGATTTAATAAGGAAGTTTCACAAGCAGTTCCCAAATAAACCAATAATACTTCTAGAAAATGGGTTGGCTGACAGACAAGATGTTCAGCGCGAGTGGTGGATCAAAGAAACTATCAGAGCAATGGATGAAGTAGTAAATGAAGGCATACCTGTAGCAGGCTATATGCACTGGAGCTTGTTAGATAACTTTGAGTGGGCAATAGGCTGGTGGCCTGCGTTTGGTTTAGTAGAAGTAGACCGTGAAAATGACATGAAACGAACTATTCGTAAAAGCGCTCAAACGTATACTGAAGCCATAAAACAACGCTCGTAAAGCATAAGTGTGATATATCGCACAAAATTTATAATTTAGCGTAACCTTATTTACAAAAACACCATATATTGTGTGTCTATGCATTCTTTGTGGATAATCAGTAAACAAGTGGAGAGAAATGGGTAAAAGGGGGTTGATGTGGGTTAATGTGGGTAGTATTCTAGTGTCAGTGGAATAATCAAGAGCTATCCAAAACAGATATCTCACCAAAACAAAAACCACTGCAAATTAAAACAACAAACATAATCACATCAAGAGGACATGGGGAAAGTAGACTATTTTGAGCGAAAGCTCGATGACAAGCGTAGGTTGACGATACCAACTGAGCTCAGATCGGAACTCGCTGCAGGAGTGGTCGTAACCCGTGGATTTGGTCAATACTTACATATGTATCCAAAGCATGTGTGGGATGAATTAGTTGAACCAAAGCTCGATGGTGACATCCTCGATGAAAGGATAGCTGATTTAAACGTTCAATTTAGAACAGGTAAGTCAGAGTCTTCATTAGATGAAAAGCAGGGAAGGGTGACGCTAGATCAGCATCACATCGCCTATGCCGGAATCGATCGAGACGTTGAAGTGATTCGTGTAGGTAAATACTGGAGAATCGTTGCTAAGTAGGAGTAACGACTTGTTGTTTTATATAAAAACCTATCAGGTACATTAACAATTAGGCAAAAAAACCGAATATACGACCTTTCGAGGTTAGCTATTCGGCAGTTAACATGTGGAACAGGTGAAGGAACCCACATAAAAAAACCTTCGTACATTTTTAGGTGTAAAACACCTCCCAAAACTCCACCTCACACATAAGTCTCTCAACTTAAAAACACTTTTTCTAAACCTCGTTGTAGCTAGATGAGAAGGAAACTTATTAGAAGATTTTTTAAATTTTCATACACAATATTTCCAAAATTCGCATCAACTACATAAAAGTAGGTTTAGCACTACAAAAACAAAAACGATCAAAAATAAAACTGTTAACTGCTGATTAGGTGACCTTGACTTAAAGCAAAAATAAAAACAAAAACAAAAATAAAATGCGAAGTCACACCAAAATCAAAAACATTCTATGCCAGAAATAGTACAGCATATACCAGTGCTGCTAGATGAGGTTTTAGAGTATCTTTCTCCTGAAGAAGGGGAATCATACCTGGACCTGACAGCGGGATATGGAGGGCATGCGACGCAAGTGTTAGCAATAACTCAAGCAGAAGCAACGCTCGTGGATAGAGATGAGAATGCTCATCACTCACTTTCTGAACTATTTAGAGACAATAAGAATGTGCGTTTGATACAAAAAGATTTTGAGCAGGCAAGTATCGAATTAGCCGACTCAGGACAAACTTTTGACATCATACTCGCTGATTTAGGTATTTCGTCACCGCACATTGACAACAAACAACGAGGATTCTCGATCAAACAGGATGGTCCGCTCGACATGAGAATGGACCAGGCACAAGAAAAAAGTGCTGAAACTGTCGTGAACACATATTCACAGGAGGCTCTAGCTACTCTTCTAAAAAAGTATGGCGAAGAACCAAAAGCAGAGAAAATTGCTCGTTTAATTGTCGAAGCAAGACCGATTGCGACAACAGGACAACTCGCATCGATCGTGGCTAAAGCGTGGCCAGGGTACTCCAAAGTACATCCTGCTACACGAACATTCCAGGCAATTAGGATCGAAGTCAATGATGAGCTTGGTCAGCTCGAGCGTAGTTTACCTTTGTGGGTAAGCTTGCTTAGTAAACATGGCCGACTCGGTATCATAACGTTCCATTCTCTTGAGGACAGAGTTGTAAAACACTTCTTCAAAGAACATTCAGGTGATCGGTATGATGCAAAACTAGAGCTTGTTACGGCTAAGGCTATAGTAGCCGGCTCAGAAGAATTAGTTCATAATCCGCGTGCACGAAGCGCAAAACTGCGAGTCGTTAAACGCAAGTGAAAACAAAAACAAAGAAAGGAAGTGTAACTACAATGCCAATTCAGGTAAAAACAAGTTCACGATCCTACAAAGTAAAGGTTCGAGTCGATAGATAGTTACTAAAACGTAACCAATTGACTGACGTTTACACGTACTCCCCACACAAAAAGGATTCATGCACTCAAAATAAGTGTGTGAATCCTAGGTAGGGGAGAGCAAAAGGAAAACAAAAAACAATAATGACATATCTATCAGCATCTACGATGAATCGACAGCGATACTCGTCGAAGAACAAAAACACTGTTTCATATGCGGATAAGCAAATGGGCTTAGGACCTATTAGTAATGCTGTTATCGTGCTAATCATGGCATGTTTAATAGGGATGATTTATCTAACTCAGATTACGAAAACAAACTCATTCAGCTACGAAATAGACCGACTTCAGCAACAACAATCTCAGCTTAAAGAAGATCAAAAAGATCTTGACCTCACGACCGCTAGACTCCGAACACTTGATTCAGAATCTGTTTCTAATGCTGCAGAGAAGCTCGTCACTACTCAACCTACAGCAACACTTCGCTAAGCCTGATATATATAGCCTAAAGCGGTATACTAGTAGAGATGAGTTTTCTCAGTAAGCAATCCCACCAATCGACCACATTAAAACGTATGCATATCGTATACGTATTTTTTATATTGTTTGTTTTAGTTGCAATTGGACGCTTATTTTATCTACAAATCATAAAGCACGATTACTACAAGTCACAAGCAAATGCGAGCCAATTTCGTAGCTACGAAATACCTGCTGAGAGAGGGCAGATATTGTTCGAGAATAACGGAGAGCTACTACCTTTGGTTCTCAATGAGAGAACGTACACGGTCGTTAGTGACCCACTGATTATTTCCGATAAGGATGCTACTGCGACTAAGCTATCAGAGATACTTGGAAAAGATAAAGGCGAAATATACGACGCTTTAGATGACGATACCGTACGGTATCAAGTGTTGGCAAGAGGGGTGAACGCAGATATAAAAGATGCAGTTGAACTTGCGATGCGTGAAGGAGAAATTGAAGCGACGTTTGCAGAGGCAACAAGTAAACGGGTATACCCATACGAAACTCTTGCATCGACTACATTAGGGTTTGTTGACGATGAGCGTGAAGGAAGGTACGGACTAGAGCAGGCGTTAAATGAAGAATTATCCGGTACTCCTGGACGAGTAAAAGCCTTAACCGACCAGAACGGTATTCCGCTACTTGCGTCTGGGGATAATGTTTCTGTAGAGCCAATTGATGGTCAAGACATAGTCACTACATTAGATCCAACAATGCAAAAGCAAGTTGAGCTTCTCCTTGAGAAAGGAGTAAAGAATGCTAACAGTGATTTTGGTGATGTAGTTGTACTTGAAGCAAATACCGGCAAGATACGAGCAATGGCGTCATATCCTTCGTATGACCCATCAAAGTTCAGAGAAGTTGAGGATACATATCAGTTTATTAACTCGGCAGTAGCACGGCCGTTGGAGCCTGGTTCTGTAATAAAGACGCTAACCGTAGCTGCAGCATTAGAAGAAGGCGTCGTGTATGACGGTCAAACATACTTCGATCCGAGTTTTTATGTAGTTGATGGCTACACTATACGCAATGTCGAAGAAGACGGCGGAGCAGCGACTCGATCTATCGAAGATATCCTAAGCTTTTCTCTAAACACTGGCGCTACTTGGCTCTTGATGCAAATGGGTGGCGGAGAGCTTAATGAGCGAGGTCGTTTAGTTTGGGAAGATTATATGGACAATAAGTACATGTTCGGGCAGACAACTGGAGTAGAGCAAGGTTTTGAAGAGACCGGAATAACGCCAGATGCTCGCAATGGTGACGCACTAAACCTACGATACGCAAACTCTTCATTTGGGCAGGGTATGACGGTGACGCCTCTGCAAATGGCTTCAGCGCTCGCTACGGCAGTTAATGGTGGAACGTATTACCAGCCTACGCTAGTTGAAGGCTACGTATCGTCTGATGGCGAGTACACTCAAAAACAACCAGAAGTGAAACTTGATGGGATTTTCTCTGAAGACACTTCCAATACTCTTGTGCAATATATGATCACGACATTATCCAACAATAGCTATACACGTCCAGCTTTGCGTGATGGGTATAAAATCGGAGGTAAAACAGGGACAGCTGAAGTCGCGAACCCTGCTGGCGGTTACTATACCGATAGATATAACGGAACGTACGTTGGTTTTGTAGGATTCGATAAACCAGAATACATCATCATGACTCGTGTAAATGAACCAAATATCGGCGGATATGCCGGTACAACTGCTGCGTCTCCGATATTTGTAGACGTGGCAAAACTGCTTACTGATGAGCTAAGCGCTGTGGATGGTGAATAAGCGTTAGAAGTGTTATAATTACATCTGTAAAACACTTCTGTAAAATGAAACACGTATTCACTAAAATAAATAATAAAGATACTTCCAGAGTTAGGTGTGATTAATCGATGAACATGCTTGGCAATAAAAAATCGCGATCGAGAAACCCTGCTGTAGTATCACGCAATATATCGACTGTCAGGAGAAATCAAGCGAGTACGCGACAGGCCTCCAGTAAGAACAATGTTGGCCACACGAGTGCTCAAGTTGCTCAAAAGAGCAGGGAGCATGCACCTGATTATATGATACTAGTGCTTGCACTTATTTTGATAGCTGCAGGAGCGATTATTGGTTATACAAATAGTCCTGGTCTGACGGAAGTACGAGGGTTGCCGGGTGATTTTTATACAAAAAAGCAGTTTATCGCGACAGGAATTGGTTTGGTCGCCTTTGCTATAACTGCGAGAATGAAAATCGAAACATGGAAAATTCTCGTGAAACCAATCGCTATAACTGCAATAGTCGTCGCTTTGGCAGTACGCTTATTCGGTACTCCAATTTATGGTGCCTACAGATGGCTCGATGTAGCTGGCATATCAGTACAAGCAGCTGAGGTAATAAAGTTTGCATTAGTGATATGGCTGTCTTATTTCATCTACGATCGAAAAAAGCACGGAGATCTGTTCGAAAAAGACCAGCTAAAAAAAGTAGCTATTATTTCTGCAGCTACGGTGTTTGTCGTTGCGGGGTTGCAAAGCGATCTCGGGTCTGCGGCAGTGATGGTAGCGATGATTTTTAGTGCTCTTTTTATTGCAGGACTACCAATGAAGTACATCATGTATTCCGCTGTTGGTGTCGTTGTGGCTGGTGCTTTAGCAATCTTGCCTTCAGCATATCGGCTGCAACGAGTTGAAACATTCCTTAACCCTACTGCTGATTGTCAAGACGCTGGCTATCAGGTGTGCCAAGCCTTAATATCAGTTGGATCAGGAGGAGCTGTGGGGAGAGGACTTGGGAGAAGTGTTCAAGCGTACGGATATCTACCTGAAGCGCTCAGTGATTCGATTTTTGCGATTATCGCAGAAAATACAGGGTTTTTAGGTGCTGCATTTGTGTTACTGGTGTTTTTAGAGCTTTTTAGAAGACTTCATAAAATCGCAGTCGCTTCTCCAGACACTTACAGTCGCTACTTGGTGTATATGATCCTCATATGGCTCGCTTCTCAAACAATGATAAATATAGGTGCTATGATTGGACTGTTGCCACTAAAGGGCATAACACTTCCATTAATTAGTTTTGGTGGAACAAGTATTATTTTCGTTTTAGCCGCGCTTGGAATATGTTTTAAAATATCTAGAAGCACAGATTTACGTGCGGCTCAGATGAAAGAGCTTCAAGAGGGGAGTGGGACTACAGCTAAGCGTACGACCCAGAGTGAAAGAACTTCTCAAAGAAGGGTATATCGGAGTATTTAGAATAGCATGAAAAAACAACACGTATCAGTGTATCTAGTAGGAGGGGGTTCCGGTGGCCATGTCTCTCCTCTTCGAGCACTTGCAGATGAGCTTCATGAGCAAATTGATGAAAAGTCATTGCGTATTACCTTTATGTGTGAGCGCGGAGGCATGTTTGATGAGTTGATGGATGCGCCATATATACAAAAGAAGAAGAAAGTGTTCGCAGGTAAGTTTAGGAGATATCACGGCGATTCGTTTCTGTCGCACATAACCGATGGTAAAACGATTTTACTTAATATAAGAGATTTCTTTACTTTTGCTCTAGGATGCTTGCAGTCATTCGCGATACTCCTCTTTCATCGACCAGATGTTATTTTTCTTAAAGGAGGATTTGTGTGTGTGCCCGTAGGCTTTGCCGCGAGACTCCTTCGTGTGTCTTATGTAACACATGATTCAGATGCTATACCAGGACTCGCTAATAGGCTGACTGCTAAAGGTGCAGTTAAAAACTTAGTCGCATTGGACGGATCGTATCCTTATCCAGAAGGTAAAACAGTCGTAACAGGAGTACCAATCGATACGGATTTCGCTAAGTTAATTGAAGACTCTAAGCGTGAATATCGCAAAAAACTCGGGCTACCAGAATCTGCCCTCGTACTGCTTGTGACTGGTGGTGGACTAGGTGCGCAAGGAATGAACACGCAAGTGATTGCTGCGCTGAACACACTAGCGACATCTACTGATTCAACAGAAAATACCCCAGAACTATATGTGCTGCACATCACAGGAAAAGCATTGTACGAGCAAACGTTAGATGAGTATGAGCAGACATCGCTAAGCCCTGATAAAATACACGTTATAGACTTCACCACAGATATGCTTTCTCATGTCGGAGCTGCTGATATAGTTGTTAGTAGAGCTGGTGCAACCGCTATTGCAGAGCTAGCGGCTGCTAAGCGTCCTTGTATATTTATTCCTGGCGCTCATTTAACTGGTGGTCAGCAGCTACATAACGCTAAAGTATTAGATAGTAAAGGTGCTGCGATTATAATTCTCGAACAAGACACTAACGGATTGGTAAAAGCTATCGCTTCACTGGCCAGTGATCCGGAGTTGAGACAATCATACGGTGGTGCAATCGCTTCTGTTGCAGTGATGGATTCTGCATCCAAGATCGTTACCATTCTCTTAGAGGTAGCAGACTACCAAGTAGCAAGTAACCAAGAGCAAGACTCCAATGAAACTTCCTAAATCTAAAAAAGCCTCTGTTAAAAAAAACGAGGATAGACGCACGCCTAAATCACAGCAGTCTTTGCAGAAAAATCAGTATTTTCGCAGCTCAGATTCTTCATATAGGCGTAAACAATTATCACGAGAACAAACAGCAGATTACGGACGCAGAAGTGACTCAGAATCTCGCGTAAAAACTGCTAAGGTAAAAGTGCGTAAGCCTAGAGTAAATATTTCTTCATTATTCTCCTTACTGATCCTCCTAGGAATAGTTTCTGCACTGCTATATGCTTCATCGGTCTCTACTTCGGGGTCGCGTGTGAGTATATCCGATGATTCGTTTACCTTTAGAGATTCTGATGATTACCAAGAATTTGTCGATACCTATATTTCATCAAATATTCTATCTCGTAGTAAACTTTTCTTTCCTGTTGAAGATTTTAACACTGCATTTACGGAAGAATACCCTGAAGTCACAGCTATCAGGACAAAAGTTCCATTCGCTGACAGTAATGTCGAGGTATATATCGACACACCGAAACCGATGTTTCGTATCGAAGGCTCATCAGACACTACCTACACTGCAAAATACATAGATGCAAACGGTTCAGTTATAGGTTCTACTGGTCTGGAAAGTGACGAAACACCTACTATACGCGTCGATTCATCAGCGTTAACTAGCGTAGGTTCACAGCTTTTAACTCGTAATGAAGTAGATATCTTACAGCTCCTCGCCAATGAAATAACCCCAGATAGTATTACTGGTTTACCCCATGACTTCGTCGTATCTAACGCTGATCTAGACATAGCTAATGGCCGTCTTGAGGTTGGTTTTAAGAGCGTGTCATATATAGCGCGTTTTTCGACATATTCAGACGCTAGAAACCAGGTCGGAGCGCTTAAGGCTATATTGACTGAGCTATACGCATCGGAGAGCGGGGGAGAAGACCTACCTAAAGAATACATCGATGTACGTGTGTACGAGAAAGTGTTTATTAAGTAGCTCTATCGTATCTACTTGTCTCGTGTTATTTACAGCAACTAGCGAGAGAGAAGCGCTCTCCTCCTCTTTCAAGGGGCGTTCGTAAAATGTTCATATACATATAAAACATACTAATTAGCAAAAAGTCAAAATATCTCATACTTAAGGGAAGAGGGGGTGGGGGAGTATATAAAAAACTAAAATCGTGAAAAAGCAAATATTTTCACGAAATGTGTGGAAAACTATTAAAGGACATATAAAAAACGCAACATCAGCAGAATAGACATTATCCGAAAATATAAAAAGAATAAAACTTACAGGTGTAATTGCTAGTGATTATGAACAAAACAAGAAAAACTCCCCTAGTGCAGCTAGGTAGTTAATCAACTATTCATAATAGTATAGCGTCGCAAAATATACATTGTGCGACGTAATGTCTATATATAGATTTGGTGCTCTGCTCCATGATTTCTGAAAGATTTTTCTGTGTCATTTTGTGTTTTTATTTGTTTTATTTTTATTTCACCTGCTCCACACTATTTAGTGCTATTTATGACCTTTTGGCATTTCTGAGCCGATTTATGCGTATTTTGATGAGAAGTAATCATTATAAGTATTTGTTCGTATAATGTTCAGTTAAATGAGTGAAGATGATTTATGGTGACTGGAGAAGCTCTTTTTGTACGTAGAAGGTATTGAAGCCATATACGTAAGGGCCGGTTGAATATCCAAACATATTGTTTTGTGGTTCAAATACATCTCCTCGTGCATAATTGCAACTTCCTAATGTGTCACGCAACATATCCCATGTTGTTTCGTAATTACTAAGATATGTCTGGTATGCTTCTGAGTCGATGTCCAAGTTGCCATCCGGGTCATCTACAGAGTCGCCCATGAAGCGAACGCTGTATGTAGCAACCGGATACCATTCTGACATAGCCTCGAGATCTGTGATATGGTTCACTTCAGGAAAATCAGGTTGTTGGAGATCTCTTTCGCGTTCTGTGTGATAGACGTACGTATCTGGGCAGCTGGCGTCGTATTCAGAACCTGACGCAGATTCTTCCGACAACATAGTAAGTACCGTACCTACGTCGGGATTAACTGGAAGGTTTTCATAAAGCGAGCCATTCTCATCATGTGGCTCTGATTCAAATCTTGCTAGTTCTGGTCTCGGATAATGACTATCCATAGCCGTGATAGTAAGTGCCGTAGCTCCGCAAAGTCCGAGTAATCCTAGGTTCTTGATTAGTATACTTGATTTAGCGTATTCAAAAGTTGATTGTAGAGTTTGATATATACGCCAGGCTTCGTATGATATTTTATCCATAAATCGTTATGGATCTCTACGCGTTTTCAGCTAGTGTGTACGTAGCTTTTGCAGTTCGCTTGAACTGTGGTTTACCCTGAAGGTTGAGAAGGATAGTCGTTTCTTTCACGAAGCGTCGCTTGAGAACTTGCTTCACGATTTCGTCGCGGTGAAGTGGTTCACCTGCTTTTTCAAGTACTTCGACGATTACGTCTGCGACAGTTCCCCTTTTAAAGCCCCACTCTTTTAGAGCGTAGATACCACGTCCGACGAGTACAAATCGTTTGTCTTTGATAAGTTCGTTGTGAATTGCTTGGGTAGTGACATTTTTACGCTTGAATTCGCTGTTTTCAATAGCTTTAGCAATCTCAGAAAAGTGCATTTGCTTCTCGTTTTCATAAAGGATAACGTAGATTTTGTCTCGGATGTTCTTCGGGTTGACCATTGGCCATTTGATAAGACCCCATCTGTTATTGAGATGTGCAATGTTCTTGCTGATACTTGCGAGTGAAGCGACTTCTTTTGCGTCTGGGTGACCCATTGACCCTGCTATTTCTTGTATAGATGCAGGTTCGCCAATTGCCTTGATCGCTTTGAGTGTATTTGTTACAGCCTCTTTGAGGTTCTTCTCGCTATATTTACTGTTGAGTGCTGCTGCTTGGTTGTAGTTATCGTTTTCGCTCAGGAATGTAACTGAAGGGATTAATTGTGCGAAAAAAGCGACTCGTGACTGATCTATTTTGCTGTTTTCGTCCGTTATCTTCCCGCTCAGTTTCTCGATTGTAGCGACACCACCGTTCTCCTCAAGAAGTTGCTCAAAAAGTGCGCTCAAGCCTTCCATGTGAGGAAGCTTCATGCCTTCTTTTTTGAGGCTTGTAATCGTCGCCTTTTCGAGCTGACGGACTCGCTCACGAGTAATGCCAAGAAGTTCACCGATTTGCTCTAGTGTCTCTTTACGCTCATATAGACCATAGCGACGTGAAATAATCTCGCGCTCTCGTTCTTTGTCGATAGCACCTAATATATCTTTAACTATTTTCTCCACCGCTACTGTTTCTTGGTTTACATCAGTCATGTGATTCCTCTTATTTTTATTATTGTAACACAAAAAAGATTAAAGGTCAACATTTTGAACCCCTACCCCTCTTCTCGTGTTGTATGAACCTTATTGTACCAGTTTTTTGCGCTTCCTGCACCAAAAATGACTGTCAATACTACTACGAAACAAACTGTTCAAGCTCACAAAGAAGACGTCTTGCGTCAGAGCGTGATAATTATCACTTTTTCTTTGTTTTACGAGACTTCTTTCGTCCTGATTTCTTAGCTGGAGCTTTTTCGATAAGCTCAATCGCCTGCTCTTCCGTGATATCTTCGGGTTCTGTACCTTTAGGTATACGTGCATTTGTTTTGTCTTTTTTAAGATACGGTCCGTATGGTCCACGGACGATTTCTATGCCACTTTCAAACACTTTAATTGGCTTACGGAACTCACGGATTTCGTCAATGACTTTCCGTGCTTCTTCTTCTGTTACAGTAAGTGGATCGTAGCCATACTTCTTTATTGAGAAGAATTCTTTATCTATTTGCACATACGGACCAAAGCGGCCGATATTTGCTTTGATCTCCTCGCCTTTCTCGGTCTTGCCGACGACTCTTGGTAATTTAAACATCTCTGCTGCTTGCTCTACCGTGACGTTTTCAATCGATGTTCCTTCAGGTAATGGAGCAAAGCGTGGTTTCTCATCCTCATTTTCACCGTCTCCTAGCTGTAGCATCGGACCATAGCGACCAATTCTTGCGAGGATTGGCAGGCCTGTTTTAGGGTCTTTGCCGACTTCACGAGCTTTCGCAACTTTAGATCGGTCGATGTCGTCAGAATTTTCAATCAGCTTATGGAACGGTCCGTAGAATTCACGTAGCATTTCTGACTTCTCAAGCTTATTTTCAGCGATTTTATCAAAATCTTCTTCGATGTGAGCCGTGAAATCATAATCGACAATCTGTTCAAAATGACCAGTTAAGAAGTCGCTCATCACTCGACCAATGCTTGTTGGTACGAGTTTGCCCTTATTACTACCAGTTTTCTCGCTGACATTGGTTTTCTGTACTTCTTGAGAGTTTTTGCTCAGCGATAATTCAATTGCTTCTCGTTCAACTCCTTCAGACTCACCACGCTCAGCATAGCCACGAGCCTGTACTGTCCCTATGATTGTCGCGTAGGTACTCGGGCGACCAATACCGAGCTCTTCAAGTTTCTTTACTAAACTACCTTCTGTGTAGCGAGCTGGAGGTCGTGAGAAGGTTTCTTTTGCTGTGATGACGTCGTAGATCAACTCCTGGCCTTGTTTCATCGGAGGTAGGATATCGCTGTCTTTTGTGGTTGCGCCGTACACTCTCAAGAAACCGTCAAACTTGATAACTTCACCTTTAGCGAGGAATGTCTCCGACTTACTAGATATCTCAATCGTGACGTTGGTTTTCTCAGTGATTGCACTCGACATCTGGCTTGCGAGTGTGCGGTTGCGGATAAGGTCATACAGCTTTTGGTCGTATGAGTCGCTACTACCGACACGCTGTGATACATCTGTCGGACGAATTGCCTCGTGAGCCTCTTGAGCACTTGAAGACTTCGTCTTAAATTTTCGAACTTGTGAATAATCTTTGCCGTATTCTTTTTCAACATATGAAGCGATAGACGCGATAGCTTGCGACGAAAGATTAAACGAGTCAGTACGCATGTATGTGATTTTTCCTGCTTGATATAACTTCTGAGCACTGGACATAGTTGCACGAGCACCGAACCCTAATTTGGAGTTTGCATCTTGCTGCAGTGTTGATGTCGTAAACGGTGCTGGCGGGTTACGTTTACTAGGTGATACATCGATGTTTTTAATCGTAAATGTAGAGCTGGCAATTGATGAAAGGAAGTCGTGTGCTTCTTTCTCGCTCGCGAATTTTGTATCAAGCTCGGCTGTTACTCCATGATCTTCGTGTAGAAATGTCGCTTTAACTTTATATTCTGACTGAGCTTCGAAGTCTTCTATCTCACGTTCACGTTCGACGATGAGGCGAACTGCTGGTGACTGTACACGACCGGCTGATTTGCCACCCGGCACCTTTTTCCAGACCACTGGGCTGAGTTCGAAGCCGACGAGTCGATCTAGGATCTGACGAGCTTGTTGCGCTTCGACTAAGTTTTGATCAACTGTTCGTGGGTTTTTGATTGCTTCTTCAATCGCTCCCTTAGTAATCTCATGAAACACAATTCGCTTGGTAGTCTTTGGGTCAAGTCCGAGTACTTCGCATAAATGCCATGCGATAGCCTCTCCTTCACGGTCTTCATCAGTTGCGAGCCACACGGTATCAGCTTGTTTTACGGCTTTTTTAAGCTCTGTGATAGTTTTCTTTTTGTCTGAGTCTACCTCGTACGTCGTCTCGAAATTATTATCCACATCGATTGGCGGTTTGCTATTTTTGCCTTTTTTAGATATGGAGCGAATATGACCGACGCTTGAGAGTACCTTAAAATCTTTGCCCAAATACTTAGCAATCGTACTCGCTTTCGCTGGACTCTCGACGATAACTAAATTCTTCATTACGCTAAAGTATAACCTACCGGTGCCTATTATTTATAAATATGTACAGCGAGCAATGCTACATGAATTAGAGGCGACATGCAAATTCGTTTATTTATCGGAGCTCCCAGTTGCCCTGTGGTGTCTGGGAGATTCTACTATCAATCTCAAGCATAGTAAGTACTTCTTGCAGCTCTCCTAAATCCATACCTGTTTCACTCATCAGCTCATCTGTGAGGCCGAAGCCTAAGGCTATTTTTTGTATAATCAACGTTTCTTCTGGCGAGCTTGATGAAAGGTCTAGGGATTGTTGCTTTTTCGTATCTACCCCTAGGTCTTTCAGAAGTTCGGCTGGGTCGGTGAGTAATTTCGCACCTTGTTGGATTAGCCAGTTACAGCCAGCACTGTTAGGCTGAGTGACGTTCCCTGGTACTGCATAGATAGGGATACCCATTTCTCTAGCGTGCCTTGTAGTGTTTAGTGTGCCAGATTGGGCTGCCGCTTCAGTGACAACGACTGCATCGCTGAGTGCCGCTACGATGCGGTTACGGATAAGAAAATCTACTTTCTTCGGTTTTGGGTTTGATTCGTATTCACTCACTAACGCTCCCCAGCTCTGCTCGATTCGCTCAGCAAGTAATCGATTAGTGGCTGGGTATATGTGTTCCACATCGCTTGGCAACACTGCAATGCATACTCCTTTTGCTGTCAATGTCGCTTCATGAGCGATGGCGTCTACACCTAGTGCTAAGCCACTCACTACCACTACCCCTGCTCTACTTAACTCACTTGCCAGCTTCTCCGTCTGAGCTCGCCCGTAAGGTGAGGGCTTACGGGTACCGACAATCGCAACCCAAGGCTTACCAAGTAGTTCACCGATATTTAGCCCTTTATAGTAGAGTTGTTGCAGCGGAGCATCAATCTTCTCGAGTCGTTTTACTTTCTTTTGGATACTAGGGGTAAGCGTAAGCTTATTCATTTATGACCTTTATTTGTGTAAATAACAAGATGATGTAAAGGTATTGACTTAATGACATAATTTTGCTATAATGTCTACTTGTAAGCATCGTAATGGATGTTCTTACGTACCTTTACCCCTTATTTTACCACTACTCTCTCTCGAGATGAGTAGAGTAAAATGATATGTTTTAGAGCTGTGAATATGCCCTGTAGCTCGTTGTTACCCTCCACGAGTTGCAGACAAAAGCACATTTACTGCCTAGATAGAGGTACCAAGCTCTAAAACACTCACTGGTCACGACCTAATCTTTTGAATTAATTTGTGGCAGATGCAAGCTAGATTGTGTTTGAACGAGCGAGCAGTAGAAATTACTACTGTAAGCGAGTGAAAAGATAATATAGCGTAGCAAATGTAGCAAATTAAACTAAAGAGCTAGGTGGTGGATAGTGAATCCCCTTTAACCCCGCATCCCCCTCTCGTTTTGATTAGAGTTTTGGGCAGTGATGACGGATCAACCTTATGGATGGGCTTTCGTATGACTTTTGCGAGAACATATGAGAGATAAGCCTTCAAGGTGGGTTGAAGGGTGTAATTTTGGGATGTCCTTTGAGAGACGTCCCTAGATATGAGCTTACAGCGGTGCCCACCCCCTCTGTAAGCTCTTATTTATTTTTGGACATCTTAAGCGGAGCCCAGCTACGTTCCGTAGCCTCAGAACAACATCTTAGAAAACACGTTTCCAAGAGTTGGTTCTCTTGCAGAAATCCACCGGATTTCCTCACCCTCTAGTGGCTTTTATATTTGATAATATATTATTTTGTTTTATAATATATTTATTGTGAGAGACTATTATAGTTATAACCCAGAACTTGCTGAATTAGTGCGTGATTCGTTTCAACGAGAAGCAAGTGATAACTCGGGAGAAGCACTTGGTACGCTCCTAGCTCGTACGTTCACTGATATAGATGATGAAGTTAGAGACTATATATACACTGAAAAACCAGGGTATATAAATACTTATGAAGAACTATTTAGCAATCTAGATACTGGCAACGAACAGCACGTTTCCGAACAAGAGAGATCACACGAGTCAATCGCTAGACTACTAGGTATCATTAATCAATTGTCAGACTACGACAAAACTCCGCACAACCATAATGACTACTGGCATAGCGAACGAGGTAGAGCTGTTGTGGATGCTGTACTCAACGGGCCGCCATACGAGTCAAGCGAAGGGTCTATGGAGTTTGATGATACCGATTCAGACTTATTTCAAGATATACCTCGAGATCCTGTGAACTTTAGAGGTGAGCATGGTTTATTTGAACCTGAGCTGTGTAGCTGGACGGCCAACGAAATACGTCGTTCTCTAAAAGATATATTCCAAAATATCGACGAAACTATGCCGGTAGGAGATGTGGCGTCTGAACGAATTAGAGATGTAACATATTTTGGCGGTCATAGGTTTATAAACGATTCAACCATTGATCGCAGAATTATTGAGCTTGCTCGTGTTTCTGGGGGTTTGAGGCTGTATGCATGGACCGACATCCCTCAAAAAGGTAGGTTATTTAAACGAGATGATTTGAGTGACGATGCGATAAATAGAGAAAAGTTCTATATAGGTCTAGCACGTGATTCATACGACACAGACCATTCTTTGTTTATTCCTATACTTTCGAGTAGTTTAGAAGATGGATGCAGTTTTGTCTTGACAGGATCAAACCCTGAAGACATAACGTTCAACAACCCGCAAGTACTCAGTCACTTACGCGATATTCTCGCCACAGCAGATGTATATAATGGCGATGAAGAAAACTTAGCCAGAGAGTTTCTTGATGAGATAATTGAGGCCCTACGCTATGTCCCTGAAGGAGTTGGCTTGCAGTTGTTCTTAGAACAGCAACTATACAAACAAGTACCAGAAAGCTTGCAAGAGTTGTATAATCTCTTGCTGGACAATGGACGGATGGCAGAGCTACCGAGAAGACAGCGCCTACTTACAACGGTCGATGGTGATGAAAAGGTTTTTAACCTTGTTGGTAATATTTACGAACGTGAGGATGCAGATAAACAAGAAGGAAGGATAAAATATGAATTTTTCCTTGAAGATGCCGGTGTGGTGCAAGATGGTGACTTGTCAAAGCGAGTATTTAGGTTATGGCAAGGACTTGACCCAGATATTTATGAGAATGCAGTTGTAGGACCTCGCTTTTCTATAGAAATGACAGAGTTTGAAGATTTAGAAATACTGTCATATGACGCAGCTACTCATTCATATGAGGAAGCTGATGGTCAGAGTTTAGCAGTGTGTATCTACATATTGCACAAAAAACTACTAGAAGGTGTGCATGCTCATAGACGACTTGACACACGCTCTGCACGGCCACAGCATTTAAAGTGGTTTGAGACTTAATAAATACAGTTGCTCATTGATCAGGGTTAAAGCAATCGATAATTTTGTGAGGATATAATCCGTTTCTGTCACAATGGCGTCGTATAGCACCGATACTGACATTATGCGCAACGACTATTATGGGTGCAGGTTGTTCAGCATCTTC
>JAUIBQ010000010.1 GCA_030427445.1 bacterium
ATTCATACTACTCGTCGCCATCATGTATACACCAAAAATAAAAGTTGGCAGTGTCAATAACCCAGCAAGCGTCATAAGCAATACGTACACTGGAGAATAATAACCACCTAACACTCTAACAACGCCAGCACTAGAGATATTTAGTTCCGCTGTATTCTCTGTGCCCTGATATGATCTAAATTTATGGTCGAGTTCTGAGATGATTTTTTCAGATACTTCCAAAAGTAGTTCATGGAGCAAGTTGTTGTCTCTCACGAGTTGAGGTGTGATGATAGTTAATCTATTCTCGTAAAACTCTAACTCATAATCTTTGAAATGTTCTTTAATAACTGTCATTACGTCAGGTGTTAAAATCTCTCTTGCTTCTGATTGGGAAGCTCTTGGAGTAAATGCAATAAAGTTCTGGTTAAAGTCACCTTCCAGTAACAGCTCTTGGCCCGGAGCGATAGTGATACCTAGATCCTTATTCATATCGTTTGTAACTGAATCGAGGATGATATGGGGTACTCTCTTTGGCAGTGTAATAATTATCCCACTAACACGAGAGTGGAAGTGCCATTTTGCGTTGTCCACCATAGCATACGTATAAACGTTGCTACCTCTTTTTATCTGGCCATCTTCGCGTGATTCTCTAAAAAAAGTAAATCGAACAAGAGATATACCAAATACAATCGCGAAGATACTCGACATCGTATAAAAAACCCATAACCATAAAGAATCACCTGCAAACATCTACTCAGCCCCATCATCGTACTGTAATAATGCTACTGCCGTAATCGCTGCTGTTTCTGCACGAAGTGTGAAATCACTCAGCGAAACAGCTTTGATATCGTTTTCATCAAAGTAAACTTTCTCGTCATCTGTCCAACCACCCTCAGGGCCAATAAGCACAGCTATGTGCTGCGATATATGATAGTTGATATCTGATATTTGAGTAGTTGATTGTTCTGCGACGTATAAATTCACATCGCTCGGAAGGCTTTCTCGTATCAGTTTAAGTTGCGTTGGGCTTATGATACCTGGCACGTCAGTCCGACCGCACTGCTCTGCTGCCTCGACCACAATCTTCTCTGCTCGCTCATCATTCCAGCCAGTTTTTTCAGTCCTAGAAGAGATGATTGGCACAAAGTAGCTCACTCCGAGCTCGGTGCCTTTTTGTAGCACCCATTCGTTTTTATCTTTTTTGAGCAGTGAAAAACACAAATAAATCTCTCTTTTTGGCTTCATAGCTTTCGTTGGCTTGATTACATCTAATTTAGCTTCACTTTTTGATAACCTTTTAATCTCATAAATTGCGGAAGATTCTCCGTTAAACAGTTCTACCTCTCTACCGGCGTCAAAACGAAGCACCCTCGTCCACTGGTGTAATACAGCTTTATCTTTAATAACGAGACAGCTGGAAAGCTCAGTATCAATATAAAATCTATGAAGTTTCATCCCGTTAGAGCCTTTCTGAAATACGCCATATATAACAAAGAGGAGCTATAAATAAATCGTATTAAACATACAAATTGCTTTATATCTAGGTCTCTAACGTGATTCATTTCTTCTCCAATACTATCAGAGATTCGATGTGTGGTGTGCGTGGAAAGAAGTTAAATCCTTGTGCATGGACGATTTTGTATTGTTCATGCAGTAAGGCTACGTCACGTGCCTGAGTACTTGGGTTACAACTTAAATAAACTACTTTAGGCGGTAAAACTTCAAGAATTTTGTGCACGACGTCTTTATGAAGTCCAGCTCGAGGTGGATCCACTACCAACACATGATCCGATGTTATGTACTCGATAGCATCTTCACTCGTCGCGTGCACTAATTTTGTTGAATCGCCAGCATTTTGCTTAGCCATCGCGATATTTGAGCTGTCCGATTCAATTAACATACTGGCTCCCAGGGGCACGCCAATCGTACCGACACCACTGTAAAAGTCAGCTACATTATTGCCATCTATATACTTCACAATCGTACTCATCACTTCTTCAAACACGGGAAGGTTTACCTGAAAAAACGAGTTTACGTCATACATGATATTTTTACCCATCACCTCATCCATGAGAGTTATATCGCCTATGCGATAAAGTTCTTCCGTTATGACACTCGCTGGACTTTTCGGATCAGAATAATAAATGCTCAAACCCCGTAATTTCACCGCGGTAGTAGTCGAGTCAGCCGTCACTACACGGTTTTCAACACCATTGAGCATTTTAACTTCTTTCAGTTTCACATCATTTTTCTTTATGAATAATGCAGCTACAACTTCTCCGGCTGATGAGCTTCGGAAAATAACGGTTTTTAGATCTCCTGCTCTGAGGCTATTTTCTAACACAAAATCATTTATAAATTGCTTGAAATCGTCTAATACTGAGTTAATAGCATCCGAAGCAAGTGCATTTGATGTGATGATGCGCTTCCCATGGGTACCACGTATATAGCTGGCAAAGTGAATCCCGTCGTCATCTCCCCAAAAACCGAGCTCTACTTTATTACGATACCCATACTGTGCTTCTCCTGCATAAAAGTCGGTCCAGCTAATGTCGTTTACGTGTTCTCGCTCAAACGTCTCTTCTAAAATTGCTTGCTTAGCACTATTTTCAGCTTCAAATGTCATAATCTGCCACGGACTTGAAGAAAGATAAACCTCTTCTTCACGTGGCTCCACCCTGTCCTTAGAAGACTCGTGAACAAGTACTGCAACCCCTTCAAGATAGCTCGATTTCTTCTTAGTGACTCGTACATCAACTAGTTCACCCGGCAAGCCTCCCCAGACAAACAACTTCTTGCCCTCAGGAGTCTCTGCAAGACATTGCCCGCCATGAACCAATTTACCTAATCGGATATTTTCTAGAATAATCTGTTTTTTCATATGTATTTGAGCTGCTCTAATCGCTTTTTTGTACCTTCAGCCAAAATGTCTGAATCCAAATCATGTAGTTCGTACCACTGTGCGTTCACGAAATCATCATCTAATGAAAGTGTTATATCTTTAGATGCTACAGAAAGTCGCACGATATAGTCATAGAAAATCATTTCAACTAGCACTTTTTCACCAGTATCTTTTAACACCTTTTCACTTTTACCAGTATTCGGTGGACCTATGTATTCCGTATCGACATTCGAAATATCGATTCCTGTTTCTTCTTTGATTTCACGGACTAGGGCTTGTTCTTTAGTTTCACCAGGATCGATACCGCCACCTGGTACACATAATTTACCACTGTAAACTCCGGCGTTTCCTAATAAAATCTTACCATCGGCAGAAAATATAAAAGCACCTACAATATCACGCTGAATCGTCCTCATCTTATTATTCTAACAAATAATTAAAACTCACGAATTAACTTCGTGAGTTTTAATACAATATTGGGAGGTGAGCAACCGGAGCAACATGCTTTGCATTTGCGCCGCGTGATGAGAGGAGGAGTCACCTCCTCTCATAGTTCTTACGGCCGTAGTGTGCCGGCGAAGATTTGCCACGCAAGTGCTGACTTCGCAACTAGCGAAAGAATCATATAGACTTTTTCACCATAAAGGTAATCTTGCCATCGGCCTTTACCTCGGTATTGGAGCCACATGTTTACAGCAAAGCTTGAGAAGAACACGAATATGCTAGCGTAGATCCAGTATACAAATGTCGGGATACCGCCACTTCCGTACTGCTCTGCTCCCCAGAAGTAAATGCCAACTACTACCCACGGCAATAGACCGGAAATGGTTCCGACGATGTAGCTAATCCAGTTGGTCTTAGAAGTTGTTTGATTGTGAACTTCCATAACGAGACCACAGAGGTTCATAACTGATGTTGCACCAAAGAGCATTACTAACGTAGACAAGTCACTAACACCTGAAAGCATCGCAATAGCCACCATCATAACGCTGGCGCTGAGGCTATATTCGTACCATCGAGCCTTGTTCATACCCTTATCAAGCTGTGTTTCGTATCGTTTACGACCAATCGTAGCAATGTAAAGGTGTGCAAGAGCTGAGAGGAAGAAAAATGCAGCAACTAAGTACGCTAAGTTAATGTCAAAAAGACTTCTTTGTGCTTCCACTAATACTGGCATTCCTTCGCTTGAAGCAAGCTCATCAGCAGTAACGTAGTTCGTAGTGACTGGGAAAAGTGAGTCAGACTTGCTTAAGAAGATGATTGCAAACCCTTGAATAGCATGGAGTGCAGCGAGCACCCAGTTCCAAAGATTAAGCTTGTCTAGCTTCGAATCCTTTGGTGTAGACTTTTTAGATGTCGATGCAGACGTAGTCTTTGAAGCTTTTGTATTTGTCGCTTTTTTAGCAGTGCTCTTCTTAGAACTTGCTGCTTTTTTCGTTGTTGTCTTTTTAGCTGAACTCGCAGCTGTGGTTTTTTTAGTCGACTTTTTAGCCGATTTCTTGGTTGTGCTAGCTTTTTTAGCGCTAGCTGCTTTTTTCGTTGTAGCCATAATACTCTAAACTATATCACACCAGATAATTACTTATATATTAATCTCTTTTTCTAAAATCTGCTGGAGCAGACTAATGATTTCATCTGGCCCCGCGCTTAGCGTTTGATAGATGAATTTTCGAGGAAGTATCCCATCTCCTTCAGGATCACCGGAATTGTCGTCTATACCCTCGTCATAGTCGCCCCCTACTGAAGCGATTGCTGCGGAAACGCGCCGAGTTTGTAGGACACCGTAAGAAGTTGTATTTATGTTATTGTCGTCGTCGTACACACTAAGCACTGTCCACCCTGAAGTTAGCCCTGAATACCCATCATCGGCAAAAACTGTTCCATCTTTGAGCTGGTTGTATTCACCATAGCCAGATAACGCATCCTGTGAATTCCAGTTACTTGGCTCACCACTTGCCTTCTTAAGCGAAGTACAGCAACCACCTGAATTACGCTCACCGTAAGCATCGGTGAATAACACAAACTGGACATTACTTGCCCCTGCAAGATCTAGCGCATCTCCAGGTCCATAGACAGAGTCCATGCGCATCTCAGCTAACGATGCTGGTAGGTGGTCTTGATAGTCTTGTACTGATGGACTGCCTGGACCATATCTCCTGTCCCAAGTTGTAGCTGTGACTGGGTCTTTCGTAAACGGTACTGTCACATCATACTTGTGAACGTGAGAGGAATCATTCGTACCGTATTGGACAACCGCTACTTCAGCAGTCGGGGCATTATCAAGCACGTATTCAATAGATGCGTCCGCTGTCTCCTTACTTTGTAGCCATTCAGACTCAGACATCGAGCCTGAGTTATCAATAATAAAAACGAACCTTACACTTTGAGGTGTACCAGACGTATAGGTAATCTTACCTTGGATTTCTCTCTCTTGCACCAGCCTACCACTCACCCGTTCATATACTCTACCGAAGCCTTGAATATCTTGCTGTGTCTGCGAAGGGTTCGTGTAACCACGACTCACAACTTCAAAAGCTACACGATGTGTCGCAGTTTCATATAACGTTGTCTCAGCGGTGCCATTGTATGATTGATCAAGTTCATACTGTTCTTTAGCAAAGTCCATAGCTGTCACACTCGCTAGCTGTGCTTGTTTAATGTGTTCTTGGAACCGAATCGTAGAATAATTTTGCGAAGCAAGAGTGAGCATAAATACCGCAAACACACTAATAAGCGGGAAGAAGCTAAGCACCAAGACCATGATGGCGCCTTGCTGTTTTTTGTTGCTAGACGTTATATATTTCATTAGTTAATCTTCCTAATCGTGTGGGTCACTGTAGCCTCTATATCCTTGCCATAAATCTTATCTCCGAGTGTTAAGGTGACTTCAATCTTCTCCGCATCTGACGGAGTAGTAATGACGACGTTACCCTCCGCAAAGTACGTGATATCCATACTTATGACGTTCTCTGTCATTACAGCGTCTGGACGACACCCGTTAGACTCAGCAACGCTAACTGGGCACGTGCTCTCTTTCGCATTTCCTCGACAATCGCCAGTGACAGGAGTACAAGGATCACCATCTGAATCGATGCTGCACAAATCGTACTCAGGAGTCACCGTTCTACGATAGAGCGTGTAGTACGCATCATCTGGATTTTTATCTAAGAAATATATCTCGTTGTTGATGGCTAGTGGGTTTGACGTGATTGGCGAAGTTTCACAGTTATTAACTCTCTCACGGACAATGTGCCGAGTATCATCTCGTCTTGTTGAATCAATCGCTATCTCGTTGATAACAAGGATAGCCGGGTCTTGGTCATACTGCCAACCACCTGTTGGCGCATAGGCATCTGTCAACCGATTCTCAACTTCTTCACCATAGGCAATCGTGAATAACAATTCGTCTTGTAAGTTAAGTAGTGTGTACTGTCCTTCCGCACGTAACCTCACACGAGAAGACTCGATTAACCCTGATGCAAACTGGTCAGTAAAGATACTAAACATCAGAACGCTAAACATCGATATAAGCACGAGTGTAACCATTAACTCGGTTAGTGAAAATCCTTTTTGAAGCTGTCCTTTATATTTCTTATAGTACTCTGCAATCATACTAATCCCCTACTCCATAACGGCGCATCAGTGTTGAATACATCACTCGCTCTCTCGTACCCAACGAGTCGTACTCAAGTATTGAAGTGACCCTTAGCAAGTTTGGATTATCGACATCTCCGTCTCCATCAGCATCGACATATTCACCAGTCACCTCTTCAATAGACTCTTCCCATTCGATAACAAGCTGAGGTGATGGTGTACGATATGCACGACGCTCACCACTTCCTGTAATGTGAGTAATTCCAAATCCCATATCGTTGCCACTACTCCACCCGGTGCGCTGCACAATCTCCTGGACAATGCTGGTTACATCTACTCGAGTGTCACTACCATTCTCACCACTACTCCATGCGTTTGGGTACCAATCAGTAGCGCTACTTGTGCCGACGTAGCCGTCCGAAGAGTTATTGTCTATAGCATTATCCACCGCGAAGGTACCGACCCACTCAGGTGCTGTATCCGCATCAACTCCACGCACCCTCAACCCAACGTAGCCGCTTTCATTGGCTCTCGAAACAAAGTTTATGTATGCATTCGTAACAGTCGCATCTTGAGGTAAATCTATCTCATCAAACTTAATGCCGACACTCTGTTCTCCTGCACTTCCTCCATCGGTTAGATCGATTGTGGAGTCTGAGTAATCAAGCGCTCCTGGGCTACTCACACCCGAGCTTCTTTGCTCTACGATGTCGCCTGGTATGTCTGCGGCTAATGCCTCTAGCTCAGATATAACTGTATAGTTATTATTATTTGAATCGTACACATATATTCTCCAGTGTTGATAGTCGGTAGAGTTAAAGCTGACATCAATATCTTGAGGATTATCTGAACCGCTACAAGATATTGAGTCCGCAGATAAACCGTTCACTATCGTATTCCATCCTGAGCTGCTCGTAGGAGATCCATTTTTAGCCTGCACAGCAAAACTATCACCTGCATACGAGCAATACCACCAGCTAACTCGAATAGTTTCTACATCACGTGGGCTTCCTAGGTCTATCGATGGCGATGCGACGTTGTCATCATCTGCGATGTATGTATAGTAGCTGTTATAATTTCCATCACCTATCCGATAGTGATAATTCCAATTTCTTGTCTCGTCAGTACCGACGTTTTCAATCACTCCACCGCTAGAATAGCTAGAATCCGCACTAACGGCTTCAACATATTCATTTGTCGTGATAATAGGTGCAGGCACAACACTTGCCGGCTCAATATACACCCTACCTTCAGCATTTGGTAAATCTATAGCTTCTGCATCTGCATCATAGTTCTCGACTTCATATGCAGTTGCTGAGTCACCGACTGGAACACCTTCAAACGGCAAGTTGATGTAGTCTTGGATTTTTTGAAATGTGAGTGCTTCAGCAACTGAACGCTGGGATGCTCGAGCATTAGTAATCATAAGAATCTGCAAAGACGTTGCCATAATACTGATCACTATCGTACCCAGAACGATTGCAACTAACACTTCAGCAATCGTAAACCCTTTTTGCACTTGTTTCATTAGTTATAAGTATAAGCGAGATGGACTTCTTTTCAAAGGCCTTCAGCCTCATGCGATTCATGCTACAATACGCTTATGGCTACAAAGAAAAAACCAAACAAAAACTCCCTTTCAAAACCCACTGATTCAGACAACTTAGAGGTGACTCGGATTACACGCACGATGTTCCTGGTCGTCCTCACATTGCTTACCTTTATCATCGTCTCTGATTCGTGGAATCTTATCTTACGTGAAAAAATCGTATGGTTAGTTAGCGGCATCTTTTTATTGTTTATTGTCAGCACTGTCGTGTGGATGTTGGCATCCACTGCAAAGCAATCCCGTTCATCATCACTTTTTTATAGACTCGCTCTCGTCGTGACATTGATTTTGCTTGCTGGACTTTTCACCTACAACGAGCGTGGTATGGCAAGCACCTCTACTCCGCTTTACGTACTGCCTATCTTGGTTGCAGCAACATTGAAGAACCGCCATATTTTAATCGGTACCGCATTTTTATCAATCGCAACATACATCTACACAGCCGTTGCGTACTTTAACCTGAATTTCAATGAGGGCTATCGAGTCGAGCTCTACTCAAAGTTAATTCTCTTTAGTGGACTTATTTTGTGTATTACATGGCTTGTCATGATTCTCGTCGGCTTACGCAAAGATTCACGGTAATCTCAAAATATCTTTAGCGCTTAATCTTGTTAGATCAAGTACAGACAACTCTTTATTGTTCTTAAGTACTTGGTCTATAAACCACGTACCAGCTTTGTACAGCCTCCACTGCTCTTTTGTTTTAGGATCAATAAACCCCCATCTTTCGTAATCTTCCCATTGCCATGGAGTGTCGACGCTACGGATTGATTTCACCCATCGATTGAGTGTTTCTTCGTCTTTAGGGTATATGCCGTATGGCTGTACATTTCCAAGCATCTCTCTTTCAAAAACCGTAGCCAGTCCTTCATAAATCATGCACTCTATCAATGGTGTATCTTCGCCGTTGCCAGTGTAGCCTTGAGCAATGTGCAGCCCTTCGTGATAAATTGTGCTTTTAAGTTGCTTGAGCTGTTCTTCTTTGTCTGCGAAATCTATTAAAAATCCAAGTGACATTATTACCGGACTATACGCATACCCACCGACACCGAACTCTTTCATAATTCCCGGATCATCTTGATCAAAAAAGTATATCTTTAAATTGCTTGGTAAGCTCGGCAGCAAGCCTCTAAGCTCATCGTACCAAATTTCGATTTTTGGCAATATAGATGACTGTACTGTGTCATCTCCTAGTTTGTGGATGACTTTTATAGACATTTCCCTAATTCCCGTGTTTGAGGTCGGGGTAGATAGACTTTGTTGTCTCGTCGATGTCGCTTCGAAGCTGTGGGAACGGCACGCCCTCTCGTGCGGTGATTGCCTCTAAGCTCCAGAAGATTCGCTCTGAAAAGCCAAGCCCACACGCTGGAGGCATACCGTATTCAAGCGCTTCGACATAATCGATATCCATCATTTGTGCTTCATCGTCACCATCATCTCGCATTTTCTGTTGCTCCAAGAAACGTCCGTATTGATCAAGTGGATCATTGAGCTCACTGTATGCTTTGCACATCTCACTCCCGCCAAACACTAGGTTAAACTGCTCGGTTAAGCGCTCATCACTTGACTGCAGCTTCGCGAGTGGTTGCATAAATGTAGGCATGTCGATAAGGAAAGCTGGACCGCTCACTGTTTTACGATACTTTTTCCATAGCTTATCAAGTGAACGCACTCTATTATCTTGCTCTTCTACTTCGAGGTTGTGCTCTGCAAGTTTCGTTTGGATATCTTCCATCGATGATTCAAACACATCGATGTCGTACTGCTCCTTCAGGATTCGCACGAAACTAATGCGTGGGAACGGTTCGTTGTCTGCCCCGAAGTTTACGACTTGACCATTTGCGAGTTCGAACTCTCGTCTTCCCCAGACTTGATCGACCATATAGCGGATCATGCGTTCTGTCAGCTCCATGCCGTCTTGCCAGTCAGCATATGCCCAGTACCATTCCATCGCGTTATGCTCAGGTAAATGCTCTTCTGTGTAGTTTTCATTTCTAAATCGTGGACCGATGTCGTAGACTTTTTCAAAGCCTGCAACAAGTAGTCTTTTAAGTGGCAATTCATGAGAAATACGCAAGTAAAAATCCTGATCAAGCGCGTCCATGTGTGTCACAAATGGGTTCGCATCTGCTCCTCCTGCAGTGTTCTCTAGCACAGTATTGTTAACTTCGATAAATCCTTCTCTATCGAGAAAATCACGCGTCGCTTTCCAGAACTTACTTCTTCGTATAAAGCGTTCACGAACATCAGGGTTCACGTTCATATCAACATAGCGGCGGCGGAACCGCTCTTCTTTGTCCGTAAGTTGTTCAGGCAATGGTCGAAGTGCTTTTGTAAGTAACCTCAGAGTTTTACACGATACTGATATCTCGTCCGTCTGCGTCTTGATCACTTCTCCGCTACATTCAACGAAATCGCCTGTGTCGAGTAGACTAATCTCGGTTGGCATGATGAGCTCGCTTTGACTGCGGTCAGCTTCTTCATTCGTATCACCTTTTCTAATGAATAGCTGGAGCTCACCCGAATCGTCTTTCAAGACTATAAACGCGAGCTTACCGAACTTACGGATGGACACGATCCGTCCGACAACAGTCGCAGTTTGTCCCTGCAATGAATCAAAGTTGTCTCTGATATCTGCAAGTTTTTGCGTACGCTCTGCAGTTGCCGGGTATGGATTTATACCAAGTCCTTTTAGTTCTTCTAATTTTCTCAGTCGCTCGTCGCGATAATCTTTTAGTGTACTCACGTCAATATATCCTTTGTTTTAAGTGGTAAGAATTGGCAATGTATAGTTTTTTGAGTACTTACGAATGAGCGTATCCTTTGATACGTGAGTGAGGAATACTCGGAAAATATGCTTTGAGAATTCTTAGCACTGCAAAGGATATTTAGTCGTGAGTACAAACCAGCCATATCTAAGACAACAGTTTACAGGAAAATGATTAGTTGTAACAGAGCTGCGCTTTAGGAAATACTCTTGATAGTGAAAACGTTGCTACCGCCAGGCATTTTCAGCTCGACAGTGTCACCAAGTTTTTTGCCTAGCGTTGCCTGACCAATCGGAGATTCGTCAGAAATTTTCCCTTCGCTTGGGTTTGCTTCTACAGAGCCTACGATAGTAACCTTTTTCGTCCCCTTGTCACCTTTAAGCTCAACAGTATTGCCGATACCGACAACGTCTTTTGAGGCAGCCTCTTTGATGATTTCACAGTGTTTCAAGATATGATCAATCTCTCTGATTCGTATCTCATTTTTTGACTGCTCCTCTTTCGCGCTTGCGTATTCAGCATTTTCGCGAAGATCTCCAAAATCACGAGCGATTGCGATTCTCTCAGCTATCGCCGAGCGCTCTTCCGCTCGTCTTTGTAGCTCATCTTCAAGATCTTTTTTACCACTTTTAGTCAATTTAAATACATCAGCCATCAGTCTTTCCTTCTTTATTTACGTTATATTCTTGCTAATTTATATGTTGATTTTTCTCTGTCACTTTTGGTAAATCAACGATACCTGTACTATACAGCAGTTGCCGTGAACGTCGCAACGCTTACGCTTGGATTTTCTGTTGTAGATTCTTACAAAGTTCTTTGAGTGCGATCATCTCATTTTCGCCGTTTTCACGACTTGTTAGCTCTACAGAATCATCTGCCAATGTCTTATCACTCACCACAACTCTGTACGGTATGCCCATAAGCTCTGCATCAGCAAACTTGCTGCCTGGCCGCTCATCACGATCATCAAACAATACTTCTATACCACTATCTCTCAGTTCACTGTAGAGTTCTTCTGCCTTTTCGTTTCCTGCATCTCCGATACCCACAAGATACACGTGATACGGAGCAATATTTGCTGGCCATACGAGCCCATGCTCGTCGCTCATCATTTCTGCAATCACACCCATGACTCTTGTTACACCTACTCCATAAGAGGCTAGGTACAGCGGCTTATTTTTGCCGTCTTTGTCGGTATATGTGAAGTCCATTTTCTCAGACTTCTCTGTGCCGAATTTAAAAATGTTACCAACTTCTGCGCTCACAGTTGGAGTAAGCTCGCTCTTATCAATTCCAAGTTCTTTTGCTGCCTCATCTAGCACTTCTTCATTTACTGCTACGGTCTGATCTTCATTTACATAGAGTGTGTCTTCACCAGCCTCACAAATCGTTTGGAACTCGTGGCTGAACTTCGTAAACGCGCCACCGCTAGCAAATGTTACAAATGTTTTGTCTCCGATTCCGAGTCTTTGAAAAATCTTGTTATATGCTTCTATCGCTTTTTCATAGTATTGGTCACAGTCTTCTTCTGTCGCATGCACAGAATACATGTCTTTCATGACAAATTCTCGTCCGCGCATAATTCCACTTTTGCTTCGGAGCTCATTTCGGAACTTCGTCTGAAACTGATAAACACTCTGTGGCAAATCTTTATAACTATGTACATGTTGTTTGAGCATCTCGATAATCGCCTCTTCGTGCGACCATGCTAAACCGAGTGGCGACCCATCTTTTAGCTCCGTCTTAAACCACACATCTACCGCTTCGTCATCCCAACGACCAGTTTCTTGCCATGTATCAGGTCTTTGCAGTGCGGTCATGATAAGTTCACCGCTGTTAATGGCGTTCATTTCTTCTCGTACGACTTGTTTAATCTTTTCTACAACTCGTATACCTAGAGGTGTGTACGCATATACTCCCGCCATCACCTTGTAAACAAATCCTGCACGGATAAGAAGCTGGGCATTTTTCGCCACCTCGTCAGCTGGTGCGTCTTTTAATGTCTTCGTAAATAGTTGTGTTCGTCTCATAGTGTTGTCCTGTTAATCAATAATAAAAGTGTAGTAAAAATAAGTATCAACCCTCAAGCGGGCTTTGTCATGTTCGGCAGTAGTCGATACTTCGTCATGAGATGTATTGTAGCGTAAAAGCTAGATGAACGCGAGAGCTGTAATGTAACCGCTTAAAGTGAAACTCCCGAAATCAGTATCGTGAATGCTAAGAGGTTCTTAAGAGCATGCACATAGATTGCCGGCCACAATGAATTTGTTTTCTCAACTACTATCACCAGCGCAGCTGAAAGTAGAGTCGTATCCACCATTGCAATCCAGTTAGGGCTGCTTCCACTCAGCAACTCAAGATGCATCACACCAAAAAGCACGCTGACGATAAGCCCAGCAACCCACTTGGGCATCCAGTTTCGGACAGTGCGATACATAAATCCTCTAAATAACACCTCTTCAATTATTGGCGGGATGATGACAAACATAACAAAAAGCACAATTGCATTTACTGGGGTTAGACTAAAGTCCACGCCAAAATCTTGCTGCTGATCAAGATTGATGATGTCCTGGAGAAACGGCAACACAAGCGATGCGATAAAAGCAAATGAGACAAAGTACCCAGCATACGCCAACAGTGACCATGCTGCGTCACTCCACGCCGGTTTTCTGTCTAGACCAATAACTTTTACTAAGGATTTACCCTTCGCTTTACAGACAAATACAAGCAACAAGATGAGCAATGCTGACGATAATACGTACATTGCTAGCACTACAGCATTGTTAGAAAAAAGATCTTCAATTCTCGAACTATCAAACCCGAAACCAAATCTCAAAACTATACTCACTAAAACTGCCGCGACTAGCTGACTCGCGACAAAAGCGAATACGCCCCCAACTAACACGAGTAAGCTGCTCGCTACTTTATGTAATGTCGATTTTTGCTTATCTTCGACATTCGGGCTATGTGGTCTCGCTGGTTTATCCAATAATTCTTCCGACATCGATATAGGTGATTAAAACGAATAACAGCATCAATGCTATGAATCCAGTGGAATGAATTTTCTCTTCTGTTTCTTTCGTGAGCGGTTTTCGCAGCGCTTTATAGACTAGTGTTACGAAAAGCCGACCACCGTCGAGTGCCGGTATCGGCAAAATATTCATGACAGCGAGCGAGATTGAGACGAGACCCAATATCAAAAGTGTAAACACCAATCCAAGCTCACCGGAAGAGTTAAAAATGTATACAACTCCGACTATGCCTGATGTTTGCTCAGCTGCTTTCTGCGGCTCGCCGCGGAATAAATCTCCCACGATAGATCCTACACCCTGGAGTGTAGCCCATGAAAACTGCCCCGTATTGACGAGTCCGACAATTGGTGCAGACCATGTCGCTTGACGCTGAGTGAATACACTTGGTATTACTCCCAGATGTCCTTGAGGGAATTCGCAGTCGTCAGCATTTTCATTTGACGATACGCAGTCATCGTAGTTGTTTTGAGACTGAGTGACTTCATCTTCTGAGAGTAAGCGAGTTGTCGTGGTTGTCTGCTCTCCTTCTCTCTCGTAGGTGATGGCGACTTCTTGCCCCTCGAAACGGTTAGTCGTATCTCGTAATTCTTCTTCTGAGGTTATTGTCGATACACAATCAGGCTCCGTGCAATTTGTTAGTGCTATTTCACGGATGACATCATAGTCCTCTAATCCAGCTTTTTCAGCCTGAGAATTAGGCGCTACAGCTGCAATCACATCTAGTCGATTAACAGTTGAGTCTGATTCTACATAGAATTGATTATCGATTACTTGCGGCATGCCAACAAGTGCAAGGATAGTGAATATACCCCAAGCTGCCAGCAAGTTCATGCCAACGCCTGCTACCATAATCAACACTTTGCGAGGCAAACTGGCCGCACCGTAGCTTCCTTTTGTTGTATCACTGTCGTGTTCGCCTTTAAGCTTCACAAATCCACCAAGTGGCAACCAGTTTAATGTGTACTCCGTCCCATTTTTCTTCGTCAACGTCTTAGCTTTAGGCGGGAAGCCCACTCCAAACTCTTCAACTTCTACACCGCCCTTTTTAGCAGCGATAAAGTGACCAAATTCATGAAGGATTATAAGCAACAAGATGCCGATGATACCTACAATCAAACCTAGGGTCATGATCCAAATCTCCTTTGTCTTGAAATGTATTCTTCAAGTACAGCATCGACATCAGTCTCATCGAAGTCCGGCCAGTGCTTGTCAATGAACATCAACTCACTGTAGACCGTTCGCCATGTCATAAATCCGCTCAAGCGCTGCTCGCCAGACGTGCGCACGACGATATCAACATCACCAATTGTGTTGTCACCGTATAGATACTGATGAAACGTCGGTTCGTCTATGCAATCAGAATCAATGTTTCCGTCTATAATAAATTTCACCGCATCAATAATCTCTTGCCGACCACCGTAGTTCAGACAAAGTGCAAGTGTGTGTTTTTCATTCTGTAATGTTTCTTTTTCAGCTTTTTCAATGGCTTTAAGTACAGAATCACTAAGGTTCTGACGACTACCCATTACTACAATGCGAACATCATTCTCAATAGCATCCTTCAAAAAATCGTCTAAGAATTTCGTCGTAAGCTTCATGAGGTAGCCGACTTCCTTCTCACTTCGCTTCCAGTTCTCAGTAGAAAACACATACGCAGACACTACACTCACACCTTTATTGAAGAAATCCTCAGCGATTTCACGAAGATTATCAGCACCTTTTCGGTGCCCTTCTAGTGTAGGTAAACCACGGTCTTTCGCCCAACGACGATTACCGTCAAGAATCAATCCGACATGTCTTGGAATAATAGTTTCTGACATAACTTTAAGTATACCTGCGACTCATGAGAATAGTCGAATACAAACTTCTAATGATTAGACTTTCATGATGTCTGCTTCTTTAGCTTTTGCAGACTCTTCAATCTTTGCCTTGTATTCGTTTACCAGATCGTCAATTTGCTTCTGCGAACGGTTTGCATCGTCTTCAGAGATTTCTTTCGCTTTTTTAGAGCGGTCAACGACACCCATTGCATCGTGTCGAGCTTTACGTACACCGATCATCGCTTCTTCTTGCTTTTCACCAAGTTGCTTCACGATCAACTGTCGTCTTTCGGTGGTAAGTGACGGTATCTGTATTCGGATCAGCCGTCCGTCATCAGCTGGGTTTAAGCCAAGTGATTCGTTTTTACGGATAGAATCAGCGATATCTTTGAGCGTTGATGGGTCAAATGGTGAAATCTGGATTAACTGAGCTTCTGGGGTCGTAATCGTTGCCAATGTCTTCATTGGTTGCATGACACCGTACGCCTCAACCATCACATCTTCAACCATGCTTGGATGCGCACGGCCTGTGCGAAGCTTTGTGAGCTCGCCGTGAAAATGCTCGAGTGTTGACTCTAGTTTATCTTTAAGTTCTTTAGTAACTTCTTTATCCATCTCAACTCCTTTGATAATGTCCTGAAAGTACAATACTAATACTATTACAAGTATACCATTTTGTGTAAAAACTAATCCAAGCCTCAAAGATATGAAGCATATGAAACTTATTTGTTAAAGAAGTCTTGAAGACTTATCATTAAATATCTTTTTATCAGCTTCTTTTTGTTCTTTTATTTGTTCTTGAGCTTGTCTATTTTCTTCACTCTCTTCTCTATGTTGAGCTTCTCTGGCCTTAGAATAAACATCATCTTTAATCCTGCCTAATGTTCTTGCACTCACTCTAGCAACAGTTCTTGGATCGTCTGTAGATGAAGTTCTGACTGGTGCTATATAATCCTCAAACATAGGTCTATGCGTAGAAGCTTTTCCATCTTTAATCTTCATTCCATGACCTGTTCTTAAACGCTGCCCAGTAGTATCATCTATCTCTTCGACTAAAAGAGAGCCTTCACCGGGTTTAAAGTATAAATTATTACCCGTTTGATGGTCTAATGATTTTAGTGATCCTGCAGGCATTAAAGGTATTTTTACAGTGCTACCATAATCATCGAGTCCTTTATCAATAGCTAGACTACCTAGATTAGCGCTTATTCGTTCAATTTGCGCATTAATATCTTCTGATGTTTTTTCACTTGCAGGGATTCTTTCAGACATTTTTTATTTTTCCTAATTTTATAATTTTTGTTTAAAATATTGTTTAGTGAATACTTAATTTTTTATTCAGTACAATTATTATAGCAAATATACACTATCATGTCAATAGTATATATTAGCTTACTTCGCCGAGTTGGAGGCGACTGAAGCGTCGGACAACAATGTTTTCACCGAGCTGAGCGTTCGCTTCTTTCACCAAGTCACCAACTGTCATGTCAGGGTTCTTGATAAATGGTTGCTCGAGTAAGCACTGCTCCGCAAAGTATTTCTTTACTTGTCCACCGACGATTTTCTCAACCATATCTGCAGGCTTACCGTCTTCTTTAGCCTTCTCTGAGAATTCAGCGGTTTTCGCATCTTTAACTTCTGCTGGGATGTCGTCTTCACTTACGTACAATGGAGCGCTTGCTGCGATGTGCATAGAAACGTCTTTAAGTAGCTCATCAAACTTTTCGTTTTTTGCCACGAAATCTGTTTCACAGTTGATTTCTACGAGTACACCGATGCGGTTGTCGTGTAAGTAGCTCGCTATTTTGCCTTCACGTGCTTCACGCTCACCACGCTTTTCAGCTTTGGTCATACCTTTTTTACGCATCGCTTCGAGTGCCTTGTCGAAGTCACCGTCTGCTTCGGTCAATGCTGCTTTTGCGTCGGTCAAGCCAACACCAGTTAATTCTTTTAATCTCTTAATATCTTCGATTTTCATACTCTATCGCTCATGAGAAACAACCCTGATGGTTTTTTCTCATCGCGCGGGAGAGTCGAGTGAATCGCCTCTGCCGGCTGCTCTTTTTTCCTTCCGAGCTATTGAGCGTCCTCCTATAAATTTAATTTATTATTCTACTATTTATCTTCAGATTTTGGTGCTTTTTGCTGTGATTTACCAGCTTCGATAGCTTGCTTCACATAATCAAGCACTAATTCGATAGCTTTTAGCGCGTCGTCGTTACTTGGGATTGGGTAATCAATCGTTCTTGGGTCACCATTTGTGTCAACCAAACCAGCAACTTTGATACCTAATTTATGAGCTTCTTTGACAGCTATGTCATCGTTTAAGATGTCTACGACGAAAACCATTCCTGGTTTACCAGAAAGGTCTTTTACACCACCGTACATGTGGTTCATCTGGTCGATTTCTTCTTGGTAGCGCTGTACTTCAAGCTTTGAGTACTTTGCTTCAAGCTCACCACTGCTCATGCGTGACTCAAGCTGCTTTAGGTGCTTGATACGAGAGTTCATGGTGTTTGAGTTTGTAAGCATACCACCCAACCATCGGTTAACAACATATGGCATACCTGTTTCTTCAGCTACAGCTTGCACTGCGTCAACAGCTTGTTGTTTAGTGCTCACAAGAAGTACTGGCTTACCAGCTGCAACAGTTTTCTCGATTGCGCGAAGTGCATCTTCGAGCATCGGAGCAGTTTTTGTTAAATCAATAATGTGCGTGTTCGCGCGCTTTCCGTGGATATACGGGCGCATTGCTGGGTGCCATCGGCTTGTTTTATGACCGAAGTGAGCTCCAGCTTGTAATAATAATTTAGGATCGACAGAAATACCTGCCATACGTGTGTTTCCTTTCATCTTCACTGCACCTAGGCCGCTTGGACACAATGTCGCTGCGGAGGACCACGTCGCACAGTTGCTTAATTAGTTAATGAGAATATTTTAACAGATGGGTTGATAATAAGCAACAGATACGCTATAATCGTACTTCGATTATGAAAAAAGATTTACACCCAACAAATTACCGCCTCGTAGTGATTGAAGACCTCAATGACGGCAACCGCATTTTGACTCGCTCTACTGTGGCAACAGAAGAAACGACTAAATGGGAAGATGGTAACGAATACCCTCTTTTGAAAGTGCATATTTCTAGCAGCTCTCACCCGTTCTACACAGGCCAAGAGAAGCTTGTGGACATCGAAGGTCGCGTTGACAAGTTCAAAGCTAGACGCGAAGCAGCTGAAAAAGCTCGTAAAGATCGCATGATCAAAGCTAAGAAAGCAAACAAGCAAGAAGAAAAGGCAGAAGAAACAAGCGAACCACAAAAAATCGGTTAGCTAATCAGTAACGAAAGCTCCAAAACAATTAGTTCTGGAGCTTTTTTATTTGTACACTATACATATGAACATCGCAGATTACTCACAAGAACTTGAAACACTGAAAGCTAAGCTTGATGATCCTTCGTATTTCAGCACAAAAGAATATCCGAAAACCGCGAAGCGCATAGCTCACCTAGAAGACATCACCTCAACGTATGAAAACATCGAAAAAGCCAGGAAGGATATAGATGAAGCCAAAGAGATGATTAGTGCTGGTGGCGAACTTGCAGAGCTGGCAGAGCTAGAGCTTGAAGAGAAAACTGAGTATCTCACCAACTTGGAGGAAAAACTCCAAGAACTTTTGATACCAAAAGACCCGAACAACGATAAAGACTGCATCTTCGAAATCCGTGCTGGTGCCGGTGGAGACGAAGCAGCGCTATTTGCAGGCGACTTATACAGAATGTACGTGCGCTATGCTGAAACAAAGGAGTATAAAGTAGAGCTTCTTGGCACTTCCACTTCTGACAACGGCGGATATAAAGAAATCACATTTAGTGTGGGCGGTGGCAAAGAAGATGGTGCATATGGCACCTTCAAGCTCGAAGCTGGCGTACACCGCGTGCAACGCGTACCAGAAACAGAAAGCCAAGGACGAATCCACACATCTACTGCGACTGTAGCAGTGCTCCCTGAGGCTGAAGAAACAGATATAGAGATCAATCAAAACGATCTCCAGATAGACACATATCGCTCTAGTGGTAATGGTGGACAATCCGTCAACACAACAGACTCTGCAGTGAGAATAACCCATAAGCCAACAGGTATCGTAGTGACGATGCAAGATGAAAAATCACAAATTAAAAACCGTGAGAAAGCGATGGGCGTTCTCCGCTCTCGCCTGCTCCAGGCAAAAATTGATGAAGAGCAAGCTGCAGCATCTGCTCAGCGTAAGAAACTTATCGGCTCAGGTGACCGCTCAGAAAAGATTCGTACCTATAATTATCCTCAAGACCGCATCACTGACCACCGCATCGGCTATTCACGTAGTAACATCCCAGTCGCGATGACCGGCGACATTCAAGACATCTTCGACGAACTTAAAAAAGCCGAAGCCGACCTCCTCCGCGACGAGAGCTAACGCACAACAACTAAAGAATGAAGTTCTGGAGGAATTCGCTTGCGAAGATCTTCAGCTTCATCTGCGGAGAATACGACAATTTCTTGAGCCATGGAGAAGTCGACACCACCTCTAATTTGAGCCTCTACATAGTCGCTTGTTTTTGTCCCTCCAAGACCCTTTTTATCTTTTGCTCGTCTTAATACCATAGCGTCTTCTCTTGTTAATAATGTTGCCGCCCTAAAGCTATCTTCAGGTGTGAAAGTGACGTTTTCTTCATCTATTTTACTTGTGTCAAGCACAATTACAGCCTTTCCATACCCTTGCGCACCTTTTTTGGTCCCTTCGTTGCCTAAGAAAATACAAGTACCATATACAGGATGCTCATCTGAATGATCCATGGACCGTAGTCCCATAGCTATTTCGACACCACTTCTACGATATAGATATCCTTGGTTGCCTATATGTAGTTTCTTGCCGCTACCGAAAAATACTTCACGGTCGAATAAGCTTTTTATGTCTCCACCTTCTTCTATTATCTTGGAAATGATGTCGTGGTCTGCATTGATTATTACCCGTAAATCATCTTGAGAGTCATATGCTTCTGCGGCTACTTCCTCGATCTCTTCTGGAGTCATAGCTAGTCGCTGAGTTAGATAATCAAAAAGCGCTTTTTTGCTAACAAGCTCTCTGTTTTCTGGCCTGTGAACCCATTCAAAAATAGCATCTGGATTATTTTCTACACCGTCAGCTATAGCATTTTCTCTTGCTGATAAGATTGATGGGAGAGTAGCGTATGGAGTATTACCTGTATTAAACCACAACAAGATACTAGCTAGTTCAGTCGAATCCATACGCAGAAGAGTGCTCTTGTACATCTCTATCACGGAAGTAATAGACTCATAAGGAAACCCATCCTTATCAGTCATGGTAGTAGCACGTTCTAGTAGACTGAACAGTACTTCTTCGTTTCTTTCTCGCACTTCAGTCCTTCCTTCAGGAAAAGATTTTCTGAACTCTACTATATCGTCTAGCAAAATCGGATAGGGATTCCAGTTTTTATTTCCAAATTTTTCCCAACTATTATAAAGTTTCTCTGCTTCTTCTAAGCTGCCTAGTTCAACCATCGCTGATAATACCAAGTCATCGCTTACTATTGAACTTTCAATAAAACTTATATAATTTTCATCAGCTCGAAGCTGCTTAAGAAAATCTGAACCTACGATTTCTTTCAGAGTAGCTAATTGCTGCTCATCATGTCTGATCGCGAAACCTAATATTTGTTTTAATTCAAGCGTGCCATTTTCTATTTCCGTCCTTAGGCTTTCTACTTTGTTAAAAAAAGTTTCGATACCTTCTAATCCAGCAAAGCCAGACAACTCAGGTGGTGATTCAAAATAAACTCGTTCTATATAATCTTGAATCCGTATGTAACTATCATCAATAGCTACGTTTTCCTTACGAAAGACTCGTGCTCTTAATTCAGGAAATGTTTGTAGATATTTAGCTGTTTTGATGTTTGCTTGTAACCCGTGGACACCACCAAACCCAGTGGTCCTTGCCATCTCACACGCCCATGTAGCTAATTCAGGGTCATTTTCTTCTAATTCTGTAATCTCACTAGATATAGTGATCAGAGTACCTATTTGACTTTCTACATCTTCATATTTTCCAGACACGTGAATTAAATCATACAGAATCCTCCTGCCTGTCTCTTTATCAACCGAGAAAATTCCAGTTAGTTTATCTCCTATCTTTTCTGCTATTTCCAAGGCACGAAACTCTGCTGCAAATGGCTGAGCCGGATCACGATTATAATTAGTCGTGTCTTGAGGATTCAATCTACCCAACAACAACTCTGTTAGATGTTCTACGGGAAATCCTGCTTCTTTGACTTTATCCATTAAGGGGTTCAGTGCTCTAATGTAATCGCCATATTCTTCTGGTTGTATCTGTATCTCCTGTAGAGCTATGTCACGTAAATCCTTTTGATTGAACTGATATATTTCTTCATTATCTTGATAGAACAAATCGGTTTGAGCGAGCAAGGTAACAATTTCAAAAATTTCAGGATTTTCATCGTGATACATCTCATCAAGTAACTTAAGCCGTCTACTATCACTGATAAAGCTCAAAATTTTATCAGTTGTTAATCCGGCTCCTTCTAGAGCTTCAGAAATAGCCCCAAATTCCTCTATTGTTAGTTCTGCTTTATAGCCTGTAGCACCAGTAATCTCTCCAAGTCGAGTTACCGCTTTTTTCTGCTCTTCCTTATCGTCATCAGGCGGGATAAACCTATCCAATAATTCAATATTGCTAAATAATTCTGCTCTGTTTTCTGTATTATTTGTAACGATTAATTTAGTTATATGTTTTACAGAGTTAAATCGTTTACTTACATCAACAACTTCTTCAGGTGTCGGTTCTTGCTTTTTTTCTACCGGAGATTCTTCGCTCCATGAATACCTCTTTTCGCCGTAAATTTTGTCATAATCTGATAATTCTTTGTAGCTCGTACTACGCGATGTTTGCGGATATGTTTGCATTAAATCTACAACTCTCGAACCATTATCAGAGACCTCTTCCTGTACGGAGTCAGTCAATGCATCGTATAATTCTCTTATCGACTGTCTTTCTTCAAGCAGCTCAGGAGGCTCTGGACCCTTTTCATTAAAAGGATCACTTATATGTAATGAATTCAATACACCGCTGCAGCATTCTCGGAAAGCGGAGCGTGTCCATACGTCCATAGTACCTTGATCTAGTTTTGCTTTTACATCGTCTTTTATGCGCGGGAAATGTTCTCTCACTAATACCCAAAGATCGTTACTGGATGAATAATCTTCACTATGTTTTGCAACAAATGTCGTAATTTCATCTAATATTTGCTGAGGGTCATCACCGGATTGATATGTTTCTATAAGCCCTTTGATACTAGAGACACTTCTACTCGCTTCTGTTGCACTCTCAGGGATTTCGGGAGTAGGCATCTCTTGCGGAAGTAAGTCAGTAAAAATATCCTCTTCTATTCCTACTTGTTGACCCGTTGTATTGTAGACATGCTCCACCTCTACACCTACAACATGTGCGATACCGTCAATACCTTGCTGTGGAGTAGGATGAGTTAGGGTGTCATGACCGTCACGTACGATTGCCGGGTCGTCATCCAATACGCTTTTCTGTGCTGGAAAATTATTCATTTTTTATTTTTATTTTAATTTAGGTATTTTTATTGTATCTATATAATAAAAATGTTGCAACATGCTTACTCCTGTTAATTAGAAGCGTTCTTTTGTTAATGGAGATACATCTTGAATCTGCGGAGATGGAGGAATTCCTATGGAATTTTTGGCTCAATTTCTGTCATATTTCATTTTTTCGATTGTTGCACTAGACCGGGAGATCCAATACCGTGGATAGTATCACTTTCTCGGAGATCCGGTGGAAAATCTCCAAGATCTGGATTGTGGCTGCTGACTCGTTTTATCCCATCAAGCCCCACTAGGGTGTCTTCAAAAGCATCAGGGGTATACGCATGAGTGCGTTTTTCGTTACCGGGAGTATATGCAAATATGTCACCCTCTACACCATCTAAATACCGTGGCTCAACCCTATCATTTATTTCATCCTCAGTGGGCTCCGGTAGTGTTTTTACTCTATGAGTTCTTTGAGATGTCTCTGTTTTTTTGCCCAGCGCAGTTTCACCTAACGCTAACTCCGCTCTACGCTGTCTATTTGTCTCTTCTCGAATCTCTTTGGCTGACATATGGTTTAAGCGACTTTTTGAAGGTTTATTGCGTTTTATAGCTACGGCCTCTTGTTTGGTAGCGTCGCTAGAATCTATGAGATCACCTATCCATTGTTGTTCAATTTTTTTAGCCATGATTTTTATCTTTTGATTTACTGTAGCAGTATAGCAATAAATTTAGGTTTTGTCAACCCTAGTGGCAAATAGCCTGCTGCTACGAGACAAGTGTTTGTGGTACAATTACCTCTGTTATGACTATTAAAGAATGGACTGAGAAAACTACCATAGACTTACATCATGCTGATATTTCTACAGCTGAGTTAGATGCTGAAGTTCTGCTATGCGATGAACTTGATAAAGACAAATCATGGATACATGCTCATGGAGACTTTGAGTTATCAGAGGAGTCCGTAAAATCGTTGGATAAAAAGATTGAGCGACGGAAAAACCATGAACCGATTGCATACATCCGAGGGAGACAAGAGTTTTATGGACGGGATTTCTTTGTATCCCCTGCTACACTCACCCCTCGACCTGAAACTGAGACACTCATAGAAAGTGCTCTGCAGATTCTTGCATCTAACAATATTTCGTCTGTGGCAGACATTGGTACAGGGTCTGGATGTATCATTATCACCTTACAGCTAGAGCATGGTGATTCGGCCTCGTATTACGGATGCGATATATCAGAAGATGCACTCACCATCGCTAAGAAAAATGCAAAAAACCTATCGTCCAACGTAACGTTTGAAATCGATGATATTACGAAGGATGAGCAGAAATCTTGGGCAGATTCTGATCTCATCGTAGCTAACCTACCGTATGTACCGTCTGACTTTCAGATAAATCTCGCTGCTACTCATGAGCCTGATTTTGCGATTTATGGTGGTAGTGACGGATTGAAATACTATCAGTTTCTATTTAAGAAACTTACTCTCATGAACAGATTTGTCATCACTGAAGCACTGCCTCCACAACATGAATCTCTTGCGAAGCTAGCAAGTGCACATGGCTATAAACTACTAGAAACGAACGACTTAATCCAACTATTTAAACGAGTGTGATTACTGTTCTGGCGCAGCTTGAAGCGTCGCTCGTAGCGTCACTTCTTCTCCGCCGCGATTTACTTTAAGCTCGACTTCATCTCCTACTCGCTTCTGTGCAAGTATGCTCACCAAGCTTCTATCATCAGTAATCTTTTCTCCGTCAATTTCTGTGATGATATCTTGCTCTTCAATACCTGCTTCGTCTGCTGGAGAATCGGGAATGATAGACGGCGAAAACTCTGATCCTTCGGGGATGTACGCACCTTCTGAAACATCCAGCTCGAGCTCATCTGCGATGCCTTCGTTTAGTGAAATGTAGCGAACGCCTAAGTACACTCGTTCGAGCTTCCCAGTCTCAAGCACAGTGTCGATTAATCCTTTTACGTCGTTAATCGGTATCGCAAAGCTAATGTTCTCTGCACCTGCTGTCGCAACATTCACGCCAATCACCTCACTGCTAGAGTTTACCAATGGGCCACCTGAGTTACCCGAGTTGATAGCTGCGTCTGTCTGGATGAGGTTCTGCAGTGATTCGGTGCCATTACTAGAATAAGCTTCGATGTCGCGTCCAAAGCCAGAGATAATCCCGCTTGTAACTGTGTTCTGGAACTCGCCGAGCGCATTACCGATAGCCACGACTTTGTCTCCAACTTTAAGCTCGTCCGAGTCACCAAGAGCTACAGGCGCTAAGTCGTAGTCATCGGCATCTTTAATCTGTAAAAACGCTATGTCGAGCGGATCGCTACTGCTCGTACGGCCTACGACATCTGCTTCAGCTGTCCGACCATCGTCGAATACGATCTCTACAGCCGTCGTACCTTCGTCTACCACGTGGCGATTAGTGAGCACCAAACCATCTTTATCGATAATAAATCCTGTTCCTGCTGATTGCTGTGAGCGAGGAGATGAGAAACCAAAGAAATCTTGAGTATAGGAGACACCTGTTACATTAATAGAAACCACACTTTTACTCACATCGCTTGCAATTGTGTTGATGAGGTTTTCTTCGCCTGTGATGATTTCACGAGTTACCGTTTGATCAACACCTCCTGTAGAGACCTGACTAATCTCACTTCCAGCAAACCCGCCTATAAATCCAAATATTGTCGCTAAAATTAATAAGAAACCTTGGCTGTACGGTTTTTTAACTTCAGATTTTTTATTTTCAACCGTTTTCTTGATGACCGTTGAATCTTTTTCCATAGTACCTCCTACCCTTGCGTTGGAATTGACCACTTAGACACAAATATCAAAAACAGCACACCTACTGTCATTAATCCAATAAATTGCCAACGTAACGTGTCTTTAAGTCTGTCAGTGTGGTCCAAGTAATAAATCGCAGCTATGCCATACCCAAGAAGACTGAGGAATATCGCTGGCATTGCGATATATCCACCATACATGATTAACCGATGCGAGGTAATCCAGACGGTAGCTCCTGCAAAAAATGCCCATGTATAAGCTGTGGCTCGGCTCATCTGCTCGTCGAACGCAGAAAGGAAGTGTCGTGCAGACAGATACGCCACACCCCATACTGCGAACATGAGCCATAATGTTGAAGCTCCTGTCCACTGAATAAAGATGGCGATAATCGCGAGCGTCTGACCAAGCAACGCTTGTATGCCGATCCAGACGGATCCACTGCGAGGTTTTATGAGCAGTAACCAAACCGCATACATTACAACCCAAAATATTCGAGACGAAACAGAGGCTACAGGTATACTCATCAACGAAATTATAGAAAGCCCAACAAAGATATCTACTGCATTTGCTCGAAACAATGCCAGCCAATGACGAGACTTAACTGAAAAGATACGCCATTTGCTAATTAGTACTAATACAACTGCTATCCACGCGAAGTCCAAGCTTACTGCGATATATACAAGTACCGGCAAAAGCAGGAGCAACAGATAGTGGAGAGCTTTTGAAAAGAAACCCCTGTCAGGGCGTTTAATTGGACGTCTGAGAAATTTCATCTGTACCAAGTATTATAACAAAGTCAGCCTCTTCACTCCCAGGTAAGCCTTCCCTACCGGTCGTCGTCGTGGTTAGCCCTAGCCTCTTCTCAAGATAACTTTCTGTATACGGTTTTGCACCGTTAGTATTGTCGATAATCGTGTTATTTACATAGTCACTCGTCGGTGCATTATCCACCTTTATCACGTTGTATCCGTATGACTCGAGCTCTTCTTCAGTTCGCGATGCGAGACCCGGAGTGTTGGTACCGTTGAGGATAATTATCCTTGCATTTTCATCAGCTAGGAATGAGTCTTTCAATTTATTTCTAATAAAAGAATGGATCTCACTGTAGTCGGTGAGTCCAGCCGTTGGTGCTTGAATGGCCTGCCCTGGTACAGCTCCGCTACTACCGATAAGTACGTTTGGTTGCTCAACCAAACTAATTGATTGGATCTTATCAGCAGATATGCCACCACCGATTTCGTACAACCTTTTTATTTCACTGAGGCCATTTAGGTCAGTGCTGACGTTGTTCCCTAGCGTGTTGAGCAATTCCACAACCTTCAGCGGATTTGAGAACGTGCCAGCAGAAAGGACCTTTTGTTGAAGCGCGATAATTACTTCTTTTTGTCGCTCACTTCGTGCAAAGTCTGAACCACCAGTACCTTTACGTGAACGTGCGTAAAATAAAGCCCGCTTACCATCGAACGTCTGGAGTCCTTTTTCTGCGATAACTGGGTTACCGCCCAACTCCCATGCGACTGTATAGTCAATAAGTGGTTCCTCTACGTCAATCGTAATACCGCCAACCGTGTCTACGGCTTCTTCAAATGCCTTGAAGTCAACCATCACATGGTAGTGCACTGGTACACCTAACACCTCAGAAACTGCTTCTTTAAGTGCATTCACGCCGTCACGCTCAGCTGCTGCTATGTCAGACTCTGTGCCAGAGCCTTGAGCGAGTCGTGCTTGCTTTGCAGTTGAATACACAGCATTGATGCGGTAGTTTGACTGGCCTTCTTGATACAAGTCACGTGGGACACTTACCATAGCTGCCTCTTGTTTTATGGGATCGATACTCGCAAGTAAGATTGTGTCAGTGAGGTCAGGTGCTTCATGACCTTCACCACCTTTTCCAATCAAAAGTATATTTACCCGTCCATCACCTTCGCCATTCAATAAGCTAGGGTCGACATTTTCATCAAGCGCTGCTGCACCTGTGCCATCACCATTAAATATTCCTCGAGTTTTGATGTAGGTATACGCAGCTAAGCTCCCAAAACCAATTAAGCCAATAAGCAGAAAAGCTGCAAAGGCTTTTCTGAGTTTTTTAACAGAGACTTTTTTACCTTTAGCTCTCGACTTGTGGGAGGATTTATTTCGTCTGTGGAGTTTACTTACTTTTTTGTCGGTGTTTTGACCTGAAAATGAATCTATTTCAGATGAGAAACTACCTTTTAGAGGTTTTTTTCTCGTATCTTCTTGTATAGACCTGTCGTTAAAAGTAGTAACGTCTCTTCTCCTTGTAAAACCAGTCTCGCTATCTACTTTCCTGTTTTGCCCTGGTTTGTAGCTGTTCTGAAACTGCTTTTTAGAGAAATTATTACTATCACCACTCAATAAACCATCGACTGACTTGCGAGAACGTGAATTGTCTTTTGGGTTTCTAAATTTCATATTGAACAATGATTAATTATACCTTTTTGCGCTAATAAGCGTAAAGTTTTTAATACTACATCTGCTATAGTGAATCGTGAAATGTATGACGTAAACGACCCAGAACCAAAAAACAGCCCAAATGGCACTACTGAGGGCTTAGTATTTATCAGACAAATAGCTATTATTATACTTCTAGCTTTAACGCTTGCTTTTGTCTCCTTACGATTTTTTATGCAAGCTTATGAAGTGGACGGGCTCAGCATGGAGACAACACTTCAAAATGGAGATCGGTTAATTGTATGGAAAGGCACAAAAACGTGGTACAACATACGAGGCAACACATACATCCCCGACAGGTATGATGTCGTCGTATTTGACAGACCCCTGTTTATAGAAAATGGGTCTGATAGTGTTGACCATCTAATAAAACGCGTCATTGGTCTTCCGGGAGAAAGAGTCGTCGTTAGCGAAGGCACTGTAACTGTCTACAACGATGAGTTCCCAGAGGGTTTTAACCCAGATCTAGAACAAGAATACAGCGAGTCATTTGATGCAACTCCAGGAGAAGTAGATATCCAAATAGGAGAAGAAGAGATATTTGTCTTAGGAGATAACAGGAATAACTCCTTGGATTCTCGGAGATTTGGATCAGTTGATGTCGTGCATGTCACTGGAATAGCTGAGTTTCGACTCGCACCAGTCGGAGCGATGCGCAAACTCTAAGGATGAGTTTTAATCTCTATCTAGTTTATTTAGTATATCTTTTAAAGTATTCTCGTTTTCTACGGTAATCAGCAACTGCGACTTCGATGCATTAAACGATAGTTGTGTGGCGAGCTTCTTAGAAACGCCAGCTAAACTTTGCTTTGTGTCTTTGGATATAGTAAAAGGCGCTTTGTGAGCTGCGGGAGTAAGTTTTTCGGTTTTTACAGCTTTTATGTTCTTAGCTGCCTGCTCTGCTTCACGCACAGAGAGGTTATGAGTAATAATTGTGTTCAACAGTATATCCTGTTGCTCTACATCTGTTAAACTGAGTAGCGCTCTCGCGTGACCTTCTGTGATTTCATTGTTCATTAGTGCTTCTTTAGCCCTTTTTGTTAACTGAAGGAGCCTCATCGTATTGCTTATTGTCGTGCTAGCTTTACCTAATTTTTTTGCGATTTCTTGCAATGATAAGCTAAACTCATGCTTCAGTTTATAAATCGACATCGCTTCTTCAAGTGGCGTGAGATCTACTCTTTGAACATTTTCAATAATGGCAATTTCAAGTTTTTGCTGCTCTTTGGTGTCTCTGACAATAGCAGGAACCGTCTTCAGTCCTGCTAACTTGGATGCTCGCCAACGACGCTCTCCAGCAATTATCTCGTGCTTACCGCTGCCCTTCCTAGCGCCGACAATTAATGGCTGGATGACGCCGTGCTCAGCAATAGATTGAGACAATTCTTTTAACGCTTCAGAGTCGAATGTTTTTCTGGGTTGAGATTCATTAGGGTAAATCTTTGATACATCAAGTTGCTGTACCTTCTCTCCTGGTGACGCAACAGCCCCAACATCAAAGCCTGTTGGCAGCAAGCCTTCCATACCCTTCCCTAGTGCTGACTTTTTAGACATGCGATTCTACCTCTTTTGCTAAAGATTTATACGCGCGAGCTCCTTTAGACCATTTATCGTGTTCAAACACTGTTACTCCGTAACTTGGGGCTTCAGCTAATCGAACGTTTCTTGGGATCACTGTATCAAATACGTATTGACCGAAGTGTTTCTTAACCTCGTCAATAACCTGTGTGCTGAGTGCATTCCTCTTATCAAACATGGTCATCACAACTCCGAGAAGCTTTAAGGACTCATTAAGATTCTGCTGGACTCTTTGTACGGTTTGCATCAACAGTCCTAAACCTTCAAGTGCGTAATACTCTGTTTGAACTGGGATTAGGACATAATTAGATGCGACTAATGCATTTACACTTAACAACCCCAACGAAGGAGGACAGTCAATGAGAATAATATCGAACTCTAAAGACGATAATACGGCCTTCAAGATAGACTCTCTATGAGAAACACTTACGAGCTCTTGTTCAGCAGCTGCTAAGTTTGCTCCAGCAGGTATGATAGAGAGATTGTTGTACTTAGTATTTATGATAGTTTTATCTGCCTGAATGGTGCCGTTTAGTACTTCGTAGATAGTCTGTTCTTGAGTCGACTTATCAACTCCTAGTCCACTTGTAGCATTACCTTGAGGGTCTAAGTCTACAATGAGTACATTTTTATTTTTAGACAATGCGGCAGCAAGGTTGATTGTGGTGGTTGTTTTGCCGACACCACCTTTTTGGTTAAGAACTGCTATCGTTTTTTGCATATAGTGAACTTTGGGTTTACGTCTTTCCTACTCTTCTGAACTAGACCCACTACTAGTTGTTTGTTCGTTAGATGCTCCTGTGCTGATAGGTCCAACTTTTACAAGCTGCTTAGTATCAGGTCGATATAACACCGCTTGTGAAGAATTACTGAATACAACTAGAATATCGCCGTTTTGTGCACCTTCAAAGAACGTTTGATCTGCAAGTTTTGATACATCCTGCACTGTTGCTATCGTTGGCGTCTCATCCTCAGGGATTGCATACACTTTTGATATTTCATCCAAGATAGACGAGTTTTGTTCTTGTTGAATTTTAGATACAGCAGTGTTTGGGTCTGTGACTAGTTCGCTTTTAAGCTCATCTAACTCAGCTGTTTTTTCGTTGAGAGTAGTCTGTAATTCTTGATTCTCGTTTCTTAGCTCTAGATATTGCCATACGCCTGCAGCAATCAATCCTAGCAATACGACAGCTACAATATACTGCACTGACTTTTTCTTTTTACTTGAACCACTACCACTAGATACCGTATTTGATTTTTTCATATGGTTTTACCCCCTGAGGTCAACACCTCATATCATATGCTATTTCTACTTACACTTGATTATATCACTTTTTGGGTTATCTAACTTGAATTCGTATTGCTGATAATCCGACTATCTCCGTGCCATCTCCCCCTTCGCAAACAACACGTAATTGAACTTCTTCATTATCTTTGGCGGCTTGAGGAACCAACTCCCACTCCGACTTCAGGGTTATTGCATCGTCAATCGAAAGCGCTTGAGTAAGGTACTGCCACTGACTATCACTTGCCACCTGATATTGTACTCGACATACACTACCGGTAATTCCTTCATCACTAACCGACAGAACGACTCGCAGTTCTTTTATCCTTCTTAAATCTAGCCAAGTTCGCGCGCTTCCAGGTATCTCTTGACCTTCAAGAGGCAACTGCCAATCAGAAATATTGTTTGCGATAACATATTCACTCAATACAGATGATATACAGTCTACCCATTCACCATTTTCATGGCAGCGGAATTTTTGTAGATATTCGTTGTAATACTGAGCACCATTTACCCCGATAGGGTCTTCTTTAGTATTTTGACGTGCCAATACGAACAGTACTGCTGATGGATCTGGTTGTGCGCTACCAATCTGAACTACCCCACCGTTGGTATTTACGCTGAAGAGATCGATACCGTTTCTGTCTTGAATCTCAAATGCCTTGTCGGAGTTCACCCGAAGTCCAAGTGACCCATCACCAGAAATTTCTAATGCATTTTGCTCATTGTATTCAACTTTAAGCACACTATCTAGTGCGTTTTGTGATGATAACGAAACTTGCTGTGCTTCTACTGTATACGCTCCAAGTACATTACCGACTGATCGGATGCCGCTAAAGTTGTTATCAATACCGCCAGCAAGCAATGTAATTCCATTTATATTTACCAACTCACCTTCTCTTGTAAGACGAATTATTCCGTCTGTCGCAACACTTTCTACATTGATATCCGTGAACTGCTGAGGGAATTCAAGGCCATCAGCAGGAATACTATAACTTGCTTCCGCCACATAATACGTAAGCCCGACAAACACATCTATCAAACCATCTTCGCTCGCGTCTTCCATCGCAACTCCAAGCACTGTTCCAGTCTGAGTAGCCTTCACTGCTCGCCCACCGGGACCACTTGTAAGGTAATCGCCCTTCTCGATTGAACCATTCGCTACACTCACTTTCGTTGGTAAGCGACCCTTCAATCCCACTGGCACACCGTCGACACCTGCATCGAGAATAATCGCAGCCTTCGTAGACACAACTCCAGCTAGACCCTTTTGATATTGCTGACTTGATTTAGCAACCGTGCGATTATCTGTGAAGTACACGACGTCACCAGGTTTTGCGCCATCGCTGTTTTTGTAGTTCTCAGCGATATCAGCACCATTAGATATGTTATTTGTGCCATCAGAGAACACGTCGCCGTCACTGTCGACTCTAAACACCACATTACCGACCGAACCAACATCGCTTCTAAGAGCAAGAATATCTACATCTGAAGTTGCACTTGCGTTGTAGCCCTCTATTACATTGTCGCTATAAGACAGTGGACCAAGTTCTGTAATGGTAATAGTATCGAGACCAAAGTCATTATGCCAGTTAGTACCTGAAGCTGGCATAGTGACAACAAATCGTATTTGCGTAGAAGGATCACTCACCACGCCACCACTAAGGTTTAATTGTTCGAAGTTCCATACCTGGGTAGCAGCTGTAGGCTGATCGCCTCCACCATAGGTACCGCGCGTTACCCAGCCAGCTCCGGCTTCATTTGTCTGCACTGTTAGTACTGCCGTATTATCATCTCCACGTTGGTTCCAGTAGAAGTCAATCGCGATACCATTTGTAGCATCAAATGTTGAATTATTTGTCATGGTGAACACATCACCAAAAGCACCAGGTGTAGACGCCTCAGTAAACACATACCCATCTGGGTTACCACCCTGCCCTGAAGTCGGACCGACATCAGTTGATGCAGTCAGATTAGTATCATGATTCCAATAACCATTGTTACTTGGCGCTTGAAGTCCGGCACCTGTAGGACTATTGAATGTCCAAGCAGATTCATCGGCATCATTATCCGCATCAAAAGTATAAGGACCAGTTGATGTCCCTGGTAGCTGTGCAGCACCAGTCGTAATTGCACCTTCGAAATAAGCAGTAGATGACACGATGCCATTAGTACCAGCAACATTAAGTACTGTACCGACATCAAGACTGTTCGCCGTTGTCACAGCCCCATTGAGATTCACTGCACCAGTTCCAGTGCTGAATGTACCTGTTCCAGCAATAGAGAAATTACCGCCTGTTTGATCATATCCAGTGATGCCACTGAGAGAACCGCTATTCACTATGAGTCCATTAATAGTGTCTCCTGAGTTCGCTGCCGTAATAGTGCCGCTATTTATAACAATCCCGTTAATCGTATCTCCAGCAGTAGCAGCACTGATTGTTCCGGCATTATTGATACCAACTGAACTAAGATTTAGTGCACCGCTTGTGACGGTGAACCCATTACTAAATGTGCCGACACCACTTGCATCAAATTCTAGTGCATTGTTACCGCCACTCATTATTCGTAAGCCAAATGCATCAGTCGTACCCAATATACCTGTAGCGCCGAAGCTATTTCCATTCTGTTCGAATGATGTACCGCCACCGCCACCGCCGCCACCGCCGCCAGAGACTGCATTCGTATCAAGTACGGTAAAGTGCCAGACTCTATCAGCTGCCACATCGTTACCTGTGCCGTTGTCTCCAGTAACGATAGACACATTAAACGCACTATTGCTTTGTGCACTCAAGACTATATTAATATCATTATAAGTTGCGCTATCTGCTAGCGAGAGGAGCACCGTATAATCTGCGTCAGTTGTAGGTGTATCAAACGTAACAGTATATTGACCTGTGCTGTTTCGTACCACTGAAGCGCCATCTATGTTAAACGGCGTACCGTTCCCTGCCACCTTACCGAATGCCAGAACACCTTCCAGTAGAGGCTGACCGCCACCTGTTAGCGAGACCCAATCTGTGCCATCGAAGCCTTCGAAGTCTGCGCCGGTCCAGCGAATTGCACCTGCAGTCGAGCTTACGAAGTTTCCTAACACAGCTCCACCTGTGAATGTTTGAGTGTCGGTAAATACTTGCGCCGTATCCAACAGCGCAACATTTGACGATAGCCTGAGATCATCTAGTGTGCCTGTGGTTAT
>JAUIBQ010000030.1 GCA_030427445.1 bacterium
TAAAATTTTTCATGAGTATGAAAAATAGTGAACTGTCTGCTTCACAGAAAACCAGTTCTCATCTGCGAGAAAAAACTACCAAAATAAAAATCCGACGCGGGGTCGGACATTTATTTTGGTGGCTCCTCCCAGACTTGAACTGGGGACACAAGGCTCTTCAGGCCTCTGCTCTACCAACTGAGCTAAAGAGCCGTAACTTCTTAATTCAGCTCACTTATTTTAACACTTCGACAACTGTTCTCGCAAGAAGTGATATTATGAATATAGAAAGAACTTATGTATAACCATCAGCAAGCTAATGCTACTTCGAGTAAAAAAAGATTCTTCAAATATATATTTGGAGTAGTGCTTGTTGTGCTTTTGAGCGTTGGAGCTTGGTTTGGTTGGCAAGCTTTTGCTCAGCCATCCACCGAGGAATTGCTGGATCAACACCTAAAAGTTTCTGGTGATATCGACAACGTGTATGTGCAGGATATTAGGAGATTTGTAGTAGAAAACAACATTAGACTCGAATCTGAACTACTGCTTAGTAAGGAAGCCAAGTACAGCAAGCCGGAAAATAGTAGAATTATGACCGTGTTAGTGCCTGTAGCTGATCAATATTCTGTCGTGAGAGCAACTGATGATGGGTTAGACGAGTTGTATGTATCGCAGGATGAATCATCGCAAATCAAGCTGATCAATATAGATAAACTAGGCCCTCAGGACACGCTTTTAGAGGTTGCCGGCAATTATTATTTAGACACATTTGATGCTGGAGCCGTGTACGAGACACTTAAGATAGAAGGTGAGCAGCAAGCTGAATTTGATGGCTATACGACTGGATATGAGCCACTTACACAAGAAAATGTCTTTTCCATGCACACAACTGGTGTGACAGCACTCACTCGTGAAATGATGAATGGCCTAAATGCGGGAGTGGAGCCAACATTTTTTAGCGATCAAATTGGAGACTTCCTTTCTTCAGCAGACATTACTCATGTCTCAAACGAAGTGTCATTTAAGGAAGGCTGCACCTACTCAGCGACATTGTTCTGCTCGCCTCCAGCTTTTATCGAGACACTTGAAGCCAGTGGAGTTGACGTCGTAGAGCTCACTGGCAATCACAACAATGACGTTGGCAGCCAGTTCAATACATCAACTATAGAAATGTACACGGAACTTGGTTGGTCGCACGTCGGTGGCGGACTGAATGACGAGGATGCTGCAAAGCCGTATATAGTAGAACAAGACGGAACAAAGTTCGGGATGCTTGCCTACAATTATCCTGACGCACCAAATGGCGGAGCGATATCTGGTCCCGATAAAGCGGGTGCAAATGCATACACTGATGGAAAGATGCGCGCAGACATCGCTTCACTCAAAGAGCAAGTCGATTTCGTGCAAGTAAACATCCAATTTTGGGAATGCTATGCCTACCCTGATGGATATGTAGAATTTCCTGAGTGTGATCTGCCGATTGGGCAACAAGAGCCAGTGTTCAAGTCGGTCATCGACGCTGGTGCAGATATGGTCGTCGGAAGTTCTGCACATCAACCTCAAACATATGAGCAGTACGGTGAGGGGTGGATTTACTACGGATTAGGGAATCTTTATTTTGACCAAGACAGATGGCCTGGCACTGAGCGTGGACTTATCCTCACGAATTATTATCACCAAGGTCAGTTATTGCAGACTCGTATAACCCCAACTGTGTATGGAAGTGACTTCCAGACAAGAATTATGACAGCAGAAGAGTCGACATACCAGCTACAAAGACTTAACGACGCGCGGTAGTTACTGTCGTAGCTGCTTCTTAATACCTTTGAATTTATTGGCGTAATTAGCTCGTAAGTACTCAGCAGTTGTGTAGATCGCAAGTGACAAGCCGATTAGCTCCATTGCTTCCTCAAGTGCTACCAAGAGGCCGTGTTTAACGTAGAGGCTTTCAATTGTAACGGAAGATGTGACGATGTCCACGCCGACAGCACCCGTTAGATAGATACCAACCGCGAGGATAAACAGCTTCAAAGTTTTTTGTGGCAAAACTTTACTTGCTCGAAAAGCAAATATGACACAAAATGTAAGCACGACAGGCAGGATGACTATCCATGCATTAGCGAGTAATGTTGGTGTATTTTCATCGAAGAAGATGAGGTGAATACCTTGCAAGCCCGACTCATGCACAGTCGATACTTCATCAATAGAACCAAGAGTAGCCACGATTGCAATAGTCAGCCATACCCAGTAGCTTTTCTTCTTTTTACGCTCAATATAAGCAGTTACACCTGCTAAAGATGCAAGGATGAGAAACAGAAGCTGAGAAAACCACGTTGGGATACTCGCTTCATCATCAAAGTCGAAGCGATTTGTGAGCTCGTGGAAATTGCCCGGCTGTTCACTGAAATATGTAATGTTGATGAACTGTAGCACGAGGTGAACACACAGAAGAGTGAGCGTAGCAAGTACAAGGTACATTAAAATTGTTATAGTTATAGAGGTCTTTGATTTCATAGATTAGGATACATTATACTCTACAGTTACTTGCGAGACTTTTTTTTGCCGAATTTGACGGGGAAGAGCCTTACATGTCGGAATAACATATACGAGAACCAGCCGATGGCGAAACCACCGACAATATCAAGCGGTGCGTGGATACCGAGGTAGATTCTGGACAACGCAACACCTATAATCCATACAGGTACTACCCAGTGATACTTTTTTGGTAAGTAATGCCCCACGACGAATGCCATAGCAGTTGCAAGCGCGACATGACCAGATGGGTAGCCTGGCCCGCGGAAGTAGTCCCTGTTTACTACCTCGATTAACAGCTCATTTGGGCGTGTGCGGCCCCATAAATCTTTCGCAAATCCAGATAATTGGTATGAAAGTATGGACGCTAACAATAGTCGGATTAACATATTGAACTTCTTTCTTAAGGCCAGCCCTGCTGAGATTATTGCAAGTACGTAAATAGAGCCAAACTGAGTGATAACGTAGAATATCGGCGTTAAAAACGCCGGCCAGTTATATATCCATAAAAACAACGTTTCTTCCCACTCAAGTAGTTCGCTTGAGCGAGACACTAATGTCGTAAACACAAACAATAAAAACGCCAAGATGACATGGACGGTCGGGTGAAGCAGGGGTATTTTAAACTTTTTTTGTTTTGACATTATGCCTAAAACTATAGCATGAGCGTCATTTTGTGAAAAGGCTATACAGCTTGTGGAGCGCCAGCAAAGCACGGCGTTTCATTTACGGCGTAATCTATTATCCCGCCCAAGGCTCGATAAAATCGTCTAGCTTTTTCTGGGCGGTTTGGGTGTGCGTATTGGTGGGATGTGTCTGGTACACCATTGTCGTCATCAAGCATCCAAATATCCTCAACTACTGGAGGGTCAACGCTCATTAGAAAATCTAGTGAAGGCAAAACTTTGTAGGCGCGTACTTGCACACCTAATTCATCCTTAATCCCTTTTTGGATTTCATAACCACTATACCAGCCTTCTCTTTCTGGAGGTATGTGCCTCATACGTGATAAAAATTCAGCTACAAGAGATATGTTAGAAGGGTTTAGTTCATGTTTTGACATGTAAATATTATAAAGTAAAGTACTTCAGATTAACAAGCAGGTGAAAGGAGGTATACAAAAAATTCTTACATCCTATTTGCACATATCTGACGTGGTGCGCAGGGCGGGACTATTTTTCGTCGCGAGCACTTCAGCAACAAGTTACTGAGAGTCGCTCCTACTCACAGTGCCATTGGCACTGTTCCACCTAAAGGTTCAAGTCACCTGGCTTAAATATTGGGGTCCCCGCAAATGCTCGCATTTGAAGGGGTAAGGAATACACGAATATCGATTCAAGAGAGGATTCTTGAATCGAAAAAAAGGAAGGTATAAAAATAGGATGTAGTAATTTTTGTTACTAGTTCACAAAAATTCTTACATCCTATTTGCACATATCTGACGTGGTGCGCAGGGCGGGACTTGAACCCGCATGCCGTGAAGCCGGAGATTTTAAGTCTCCTATGTATACCAATTCCATCACCTGCGCTAGTAATAACGTGGAGGCACGTACCGGATTTGAACCGGTGTACGAGCTTTTGCAGAGCTCTGCCTAACCACTCGGCCAACGCGCCATTAAATATATTCTACCAATAAAAAATCGGTCGCGCGACCGATTACTTCGCTTGGTGCGGGTGAAGAGACTCTAACTCTCGACCTCTTCCTTGGCAAGGAAGCGCTCTAAACAACTGAGCTACACCCGCATAACAGATACGAATTATAACGACTTACAATAGTTCTGGCAATAACTATTTTTATAAGAGAGCATTTGAATTAAGGTAAGAAGTAATGAATAATACAGTTTATGAACGAGAGTGAACCTGTATTTATTTGCACAACTGTGGGCTTTGGTAAAGTTGATGCATCATTGATTCAACATAATGCAGTGTGGGTCTGCGATTATTTCATGAATTGTGACGCTATGCACGAAACACTGCAGAGAACACGACGCATCCGTAAGCTGAGAGCACAGTTCGAGAGATATAAGCTTCTCGAGCCAACAATTGAATTTGTTGAAAACGGGATAGATAACACGCTCAATCAATACTTATTGCGCATATCTACATTAGTACTACCGTATCACGACTCTACGCTAAACCCTGGAGTGTTTGCCTTGCGTGAACGAGCTCGAGAGCCTGAGCAAGTCATGCAGGAGTATGTCATGACAACACTTAATGCAGGTGGGCAAGCTATCTATGATTGTTTCGCGTCAGCTATGAGTGCAGCTCACTAAGAGAGCCTAATTGTAATAAATGGTGTGAAATTCTAAGGAGTTAAAACATCAAACGGCGTGAAATTAGAGATTTGATACTATAGTTGTATGCCGCACAAGATATACAGCATGAGTTTTGCGAGTGTGTATCCACTTTATATTAAAAAAGCAGAGCGCAAAAATCGAACTAAGGATGAAGTTGATGAGCTAATTTGCTGGTTAACTGGGCACGATGACGTCTCGTTGCAAAAAACCATTGATGATCAAATTACTTTTGAAGAGTTTTTTACTTCAGCTCCGAAGCTTACCCCTGAGCGCAAGAAGATTACGGGAGTCGTATGCGGTGTTCGCGTCGAAGACATTGAAGAGCCGCTCATGCAGGAAATACGCTACATGGATAAGATTATCGATGAACTTGCTAACGGTAAATCGTTGGATAAAATCAAGCGATAATTAAAGTAAAATACTCATAAATTGACATAAAAATAAATACGTAGTATAATATACGTATAATACGGAGATTATATGTTTGAACTACTCATGGATTCACTCGAATCATGGAACGCTAACAAGTCAGAGCGCCAAAAGCTACAGCACACTTACTTAGTGCTCATCGTTATAGTTGTATTAATCGCTGGTGTAGTGAGCCTCGTCAATGGTGATTTGGGTCAGACGATTGTACGTCTCGCTTTAATCGCACTGTTAACTTACTCAGTAAACGCAATAGTGTGGAATCTCCTGCAATCTTCAGTGCTTGATAAGCTTAGCGACAAGCCAAAAAGCAAAAAGAAATAACATATTACATCAACTGATCTGTAGGTGAGTTGACAGCTGGTAGTCTTGGGTAGAGAATACTAGCTATGAGTAGTGATACACTCTACAAAAAGATACTCGCATATTCTTTCTTGCTCGGTATTGTCGGTGGACTAGGAGCAGTGGTCTTCTCATCACTTACGAATTATGGTATTGAGGTAGTGTTTGGATCATATAACCTTTCGTTACGTCAGGGTAGTTTGTATTGGATCCCAGTCACATCAGCAGGAGCGGTATGTGCAGTGCTTATACGAAAGAGGTATAAAATAGCAGACAAAGTGCCTTCTGCGGTTGAGATGGCAGAGGTAGCTGTAATCGATAGATCTACGGCGTTGCCGCTTCTCGGGCTTGCGGTTATTTCAATAGTATTTGGTGCAAGTTTAGGGCCATCCTTTGGAATTATATTGTTCGGGGGTGCATTTGCTGGGTGGCTACTTCGTAGAGTTATGCCACGAGCTCGCACCAGCACTGAAGAGGATCTTACGAGAATAGGTATGGCGGGTAGTCTCGGGGCAGTTTTCGGGGCTCCTATTTTGTCTGTCGTGCTATCAGTCGAAGTGTCAAAAACGATTAAAAATTATGTGAGATTTGTATTGCCGCTACTGATTGCATCGTCATT
>JAUIBQ010000011.1 GCA_030427445.1 bacterium
TACCGAGACCAACGTTTACTGAAATCTTTCGAAGCTTAGGGACTTCGTTAACGTTAAGACCAAGTTCTTTCGCTAGCTCTGCACGAACTGTGTCGTTATAAAGCTTTCGCAAACGTGGTACGTATACATCTGATTTTGCAGTTGCCTTTTTAGGTGCTGCTTTTTTCGTCGTTTCAGCCATTACTTGATCTCCTTTCCAGTTGACTTAAATACTCGTGATTTATTGCCATCTTTGTCTTGCTTATAGCCGATGCGTGATGGTTTCTTCTTGTCATCGACGATTGCTACCTTAGAAACCCAAATAGGCTTTGTGATTTCTTCGATACCGCCTTGTGGTCGAACTTGTGTTGGCTTAATGTGTTTTTTAACAACATTAATACCTTCGACAGTCACTTTGTTCTCTTTCGGGTGAATAGCTGTAACTTTTCCAGTTTTTCCTTTGTATTTACCGCTCAAGACAACGACTTCGTCACCTTTTTTCAATCGGATTTTATATACATCACTCATTACAGTACCTCCGGTGCAAGGCTGATGATCTTTGCGTAGCCTTTTTCACGTAGTTCTCGTGGCACTGGACCAAAGATACGTGTTGCTTTAGGGTTTTTCTCATCGTCGATGATAACTGCTGCATTGTCATCAAACTTGATAGTTGATCCGTCTTTTCGTCGGATTTGCTCTTGTGAGCGTACAACTACAGCTTTTACGACAGCCTTTTTCTTGACGTTTCCATTTGGAGAAGCAAGCTTAACACTAGCTGTGATAATATCACCAACTCGTGCATAACGTCGGCGTGATCCACCGAGAACCTTAATACAAAGGATCTCTTTAGCTCCGCTGTTGTCGCAAACTGCGAGTCGAGATTCTTGTTGTATCATATTACTTTTCCTCTCCAGACTCTGCTTCTTCAGCTTTTTTCGCTTCAGCTTCTGCTAGTTTCTCTTCCTGAATCTTAGCTTCTGAGCCTTCATCAGTTGCAGTGATAGCTTCTACAGTCTTGTCAGCTGTAATATCAGCTTTCTCGATGATTTTCGTAAGAGTCAATGTCTTACGTGCTGAGATCGGACGTGTTTCAGTCACTTCAACTAGATCACCAATCTTTGCTTCGTTCTTTTCATCGTGTGCGATAAATTTCTTCGTACGTGTGTACTGCTTTTTATACAGTGGGTGTGTGTTGCGAACCGTTGTCTGAAGCACGATTGTCTTATCGGCTTTGTCAGAAACTACGGTACCAGTAATTGTTCGTGCCATGTTATGCTCGCTCCTTCATTAATTGTTCACTTAAAACAGTCAGCATTCTTGCTAGCTCACGTCGCTTTACTCTGATAGCACGTACATTCTGAGTTTCACCCATATGAATGCGTCGCTTCATTTCTGCGATGTCAGCTTTAAGCTCTTGTGACTTCTTCATCAGTTCATCTGTTTTCATTTTGCGGATGTCTTCCATAGATACTTTTGCCATAATCTTAGGCTCCTTCCCGCTTAACAAAACGTGTTTTAACAGGTAGTTTGTGTGCTGCAAGTCGCATCGCTTCACGCGCAGCTTCTTCAGATACACCAGCGATTTCAAACATCACTGTTCCTGTTTTTACTTTCGCTGCGAAGTACTCAGGGTTACCTTTTCCGCTACCCATCTTTACATCCTGTGGTTTTTTAGTCACAGGTGTGTGAGGGAAAATTCGGATCCAGATCTGACCACCACGCTTGATATAACGTGTCATCGCCTGACGAGCTGACTCGATTTGACGAGAAGTTACTCGCTCGTTACTCAATGACTGTAGGCCGTATTCGCCGTGTGCTACATAGTTACAGCTCGTTGCTGTGCCTTTGTTGCGTCCTTTACGGACTTTACGGAATTTAGTTCGGTTTGGTACTAACATCTATCGTGCCTCCCCTTTGTAAATCCATACTTTTACACCAATGATACCGTCTTGTGTCTTAGCACCGACGTGTGCAAAATCAACATCTGCTCGGATAGTGTGAAGTGGGACAGAGCCTTGAACTTCTTTTTCACGTCGGCTCATGTCATTACCGTTTAGTCGACCAGCGACTTCGATACGAACACCTTTTGCACCAGAACGCATAGTTGCTGCGCTTGCTTGCTTGATAGCTCGTCGAAATGCAATACGTCGTTCTAACTGATTTGCGATGTTTTCAGCAACTAACTTCGCATAAAGTTCAGGACGCTTGATTTCTTCGATGTTGATACGTACTGGCGTGTTGTAGATCTTCTCTGCTTCTGCTTTGAGTTCGTTAACACCAGCACCGCCTCGTCCGATAACTACACCAGCTTTTCCAGTCTGGATAGTGATCGTGATTTGGTTAGGAGATCGTTCGATCTCGACCTTATTAATAGCAGCACGCGAACCCGTCTTCTTCTCAATCATTTCGCGTACTTTGAGGTCTTCTGTTAGCTTTTCTGCGAAGTTTCGCTTGCTAGCAAACCATTTAGAACGCCAATTCTTATTGACTTGGAGACGCATGCTGATAGGGTTTACTTTTTGACCCATTATTTAGTCTCCTTTTCTGCAGTTTTTGCTGCAGCTTTTTTATTTACACGCTTCTGACCAGTTACCGCGACGCGGATGTGGCTTGTTTTTCGTTGGAATGGTAGTGCACGACCGTGTGCAGCAGGGCGGTATCGCTTGATCCGAGGACCAGCAGTAACAGTGATTTCGTGGATACGTAGTGTATCAGGTTTCAAGTTGTCATTATGCTCAGCATTTGCAGCAGCAGATGCAACTGCTTTGTACACTACTTGTGCAGCGCGACGTGGTGTGTGTTCTAAAATAACAAGCGCATCAGCAACTGTACGTCCACGTACAAGTGCGGCTACCTCGCTACACTTACGAGGGCTGTGGCTTACGCCTTTAGCGATAGCAACTGTTAGGTTAGGTGTTGATTGCTTAGCCATATACTAACCTGCCAACTTTCCACCGTGACGACGGAACTTACGAGTTGGTGCAAACTCACCGAGCTTGTGACCGACCATGTTTTCCGTAACGAAAACAGGTACGTGAACTTTGCCGTTATGTACAGCAATAGTTCGACCCACAAATTCTGGTGCGATAGTACTTGCACGAGACCATGTCTTAATGACAGTTCGATCTTCTTTACCAAGCGCATCAACTTTTTTAACTAGTTTAGGATCGATAAACGGTCCTTTTTTAAGTGATCTAGACATTCTGTGCTTCCTCTCTTTCTACTACTTCGCTCATAGCATGTGCTACACCACGCTGATATTCAGATAAATTATTACCTGTAATTGGTGGTTCTGTATCAGCTAATCTGTACGCTAGACTTTCAACTGTTGAACTCTCAATTCCTAAATCAATAAAGTCTTTAACTATTTCACGACCCATTTCTGAATATCCTATTGCACCAGCCGCATGTTCAAAATGTTCACTACGAGAAACTTCGGTAAATCTTGTCAGTCGGTGACCCATGATTACTTCCTCTTTCCTTCGTGGCGTGAGCGCACAATAAACTTAGAACTCTTACGTCGACTTCGTGTCTTGTATCCAATAGTCTTCTGTCCCCAAGGTGTACGTGGCGCAGCACCGTGGTTTACAGAACCACCAACACCGTGTCGTCCACCATCACCACCACCGTGAGGGTGATCTACAGCGTTCATCACAACACCACGAACAGTTGGGCGAATACCCATCTTACGCTTACGTCCAGCTTTACCGTACTTCACGTTAGAGTGTTGCTCATTACCAATAGCACCGATGCTAGCTGAACAGTTCTTATTGATCTTTCGCACTTCACTACTAGGTAATTTAACTTGCACGTAGTCGCCTTCTTTTGCAGTCAACTGCGCGCTGTTTCCAGCTGAGCGAACCAATGCAGCACCTTTACCGAGAGTCATTTCAACTCCATGAATAACTGTACCAACAGGGATTGAGCCAAGTGGAAGTCGGTTTCCAGGCTTAATAGGTGAATCTGCACCAGAAGATACATTGTCACCAACTTTTAGTTTGCCTGGAGCGACGATGTAATGATACTGACCGTCTTGGTCTTTAATACGTGCGATGTTTGCACTACGACCTGGATCATACTCGATATGCTCAACTTCAGCTTTTGTGCCAGGAGCTAGGTTGAAGTTAACCTTGCGGATGTGTCGTTTAACGCCTGCACCTTTGTGTCGAGTTGTGATACGACCTTTGTTGTTGCGTCCTGCTTTCTCTTTTGTAGAGATGAGTAGGCTTTTTACTGGCTTATCAGTAGTGATTGCTGAGAAGTCGCGAGTTGTCATGCCTCTCTGGCCAGGAGTATTTGGCTTTAGTTTTCTAACTGCCATTATTTCTTCTCCTCTTTCTTAGCTTTTTTCTCAGCCTTCTTTTCAGATTTCTCTGCTTCAGCTTCAGCCTCTTCGATCGCTGCGAATACAGGGATAGAATCACCTTTCTTAAGCTGTACATATGCTTTCTTCACGTCACTGCGAACACCATTTTCGAATCGTCGGTTACGGTACAGGCGCTTTGCTTTACCTTTTAACGTAACAGTTCGAACATTCTCTACAGTGACTTCAAAAGCTTTTTCTACTGCGTCAGCAATTTGGTGCTTGTTAGCTTCAGTTGGTACATCGAGGACGTATACACCAGAAGTACTCTGAGCATATGTCTTTTCGCTCATTCGAGGCTTAATAATCATGTCGCTCATTACTTAGTCTCCTTTTCAGTCGCTTTACCAAGCCACTCAGATACTTGATCCAAAGCTTTTTTCGTAATCACGATGCTTCCTGCATTCATAACGTCATACACATTTAGGTATGAGCTTTGCACGAGTTTTACACCTTCAAGGTTACGAGTCGCTTTTACGACTGCATCATTTTTAGTGTCAACTACTAAGAGTGTAGAGTGATTTGCATTTACTTTTTTCAACACTGCAGCAACTTCAGAAGTCTTACCGTTCTTAGCTTCGAGAGCTTCGATAACGATAATGTTGTCTTTGTTAAGCGTTAATGCCTGGCGGATAGCTGTTCGCTTCGCTTTCACATTAAGCTTCTTAGAATAGTTTTCTTTGCCGAGTGGGCCGAAAGTGATACCACCACCGCGCCAGATTGGCACACGGATAGAACCGAAACGAGCACGTCCTGTACCCTTTTGCTTCCAAGGCTTTTTACCACCACCGCGCACTTCACCGCGCTTTAATGTTTTTGCGAGGTTCTCACGACCATTTGCTTGGTAAGCGATGTATGCCTGCTTTACAAGCTCGTGGTTCTTTACATCTGTATCAAAAACAAAAGAGTCAAGCTTTGCCGCTGTTGTAGCCTTTGTTCCAGATTTTGTATAAGTTGCTACTGGCATTACTTCACTCCTTTCACGATAACAATCGTCTTGTTAGGTCCCGGTACGTTTCCTGAAACTGCTAGGATACCTTTTTCGGCATCTACGAGAGTCACTTTCAGGTTCTTTACAGTCGTCTTAGCGTTTCCTGAACGTCCGGCCATCTTCTTACCCTTGAAAATCTTCTGCGGGTACATTGAACCGATTGAACCAGGCTGACGAGTATTTCCCTTACCACCATGAGTTTTGCGCTGACGGTGGAAGTTGTGACGCTTAATTGTAGAGGTGAAACCTTTACCCTTAGAAGTAGAAGTGACGCTTACAACGTCCCCAACTTCAAAAAGATCGGCTTTGAGTTCATCGCCGATCTTCATGTCTTCTGGTAGTTCTACACCCTCAGTGCGGAATTCGCGCACAATCTTAGGGCTTGTCTTTGCCTTAGCAAAATGACCCTTTTGTGCCTTAGTAGTATTAGCTTCCTTAGCCTCTTCAAAACCAACTTGGATAGCTTCATAGCCATCTGTGTCTTGAGTTTTGATCTGCGTGATTACGCATGGACTAGCGGAAAGCAATGTAATTGGCTGAGCTGTACCATCTTCAGAGATAGCACTTGTCATACCAAGTTTACGTGTGATTAATGCCTTCATAGCGATTACTTCTTTTGTTTAGTTCTGCCTAAACTAGAGAAGCTCCTCCCGTATTGTTATTTGATAATTTTTCCGCACCGTTCTCTTATTTAACAGAGGTGGATTTCACGCCATTTTTAGGCGTAAAAAATTTTGGTGGATTGGAGTTTCCTAAAATGCTGTGGATTTACACGCGCATTTTGGACTTTCAAACACACCAAAATCTTGCGAATTCAAGATACATCATATCAAGATTTCTAACAGGTGTCAATATGTTGCAAAAACTACATTATAGTAGGGTCTGGCACAAATGGTCCGTTATAATCCGGTCTGTCGGCATCCTTGCGAGCAGGCATCTCACGATCAGCCTCTCCTAAATCAATTGCATTCAGTGCATCAATAGCTCTTTGCCGTTTTTCTTCAGAATAAGAGCGACCTCCCGAGCCACCGTGAAACTCAACTCTTGCTATCTCTCCCATATGTAATGGATTTTAGCAGATTAAATAGCTATAACCAATCCGATTGGGAGCCAGAAGCCAACAAATGTGGCTAAAAGCAAAACAACATACTCAATTTTACGGTCTATCTGAAAATGGTCATGGGATGCAAAGACTACACTAAACTTGATCCTGATCTGGACGAACCTTTGCATGCCTTAGACGCATGAAGTGTTCTAATGAGTAACCCAATGGCCAGCCGTCTTCTAATGCTGAACGAGTAGCTCTCAGTTCGTCACGGTCAAGTGATGTATTAGCATATTTAGATGTATTAGCATATTTAGCGTATATATCAGCAGGTAACCGAGGATAGGCTGCGTTCGATACAGAAAGTATTTGTCTAGTGATATGTTTATGCCCTTGTTCAACCGTTTCTCTTTGTACCTTGTCAAGTTGCTCTCTTGTTGACACGTAAGGGACTGGCTCTATTGAAGGGTAAAGGGATGTAACATCGTCTCCAATGACTATGGCGCCCACAGGAAAACCATACTTTCTATAATCTAACGCAGAATCCATAAGAAACTTAGAAGCGTCAAGTATTAAAAGTTTGATACGTTCTGGGCTAGTATCTGGCGATATTTCAACTAAACTTGTATTAAGCTCTAATGTTCTCTCAATGGTTTCTCTTGCTTCAGTATTTACAATATCGTCTAGCGAGGGATATACGTGTGGTTGATCAAATAAATCTACGAAACCCTCAAAATCTACATTCGCCATAAGTAAACTATATCATTCGCTACAAACTTATTACTAGACCTATCGGTAGCCAGAAGCCAACGAATGTGGCTAGTAGTAACACTACATATTCAATTTTACGGTCGATTTGAAAATGATCGTGTGACGCGAAAACCAATCCAATAATTAAGCCGATCGGAATTGGGATACTCCAGTCAGGAAAACTTTCAACACGTAACCACTGAGCTCCGAGGATGAGAAATACGACTAGCTTTAAAAAATACTGAGAATCGGTTTCGGTGTTTTTACTCTGTTTTTTAGCGATTTTCTTTTTAGCCATTAGCGCTATTGTAGCATTAATATGACTTCTATTAAATCACACTGATGATTTTCACATCGAAGTGCTCCAACCCTACTTATGCCTGTTCATGAATAAATTCAACATTAAAATACGATGCCATGCACAAGAGAACTTAATTTCTTGGCCCATCTAGAAATGGATCATATTCCGTATCACAACCATGTGCTAAAAGTGTTTGAGCAGTGATAGTATCGTGCGGCTTAAATGCACCTGTTTCAGCGCGCTCAAATCGTAACTCACTGCCTAAACCTGAAGCTGGGCTCACAGTCAATATGTCACCAGTTTCGTCTGAGCTTACGACGGCAACTGCGTTTATATCACCGCCACCGAATAACGTGCGTATTTCGCTCGGAGTAGTGTCGTAACCAGTGCCCTCTAAGCACGATTGAGAAAAATTATATGACACGTTTGGCTTAGAGCTACCATTATTGCGGGATGCTAATCCTGCTAAGCCGCTCCCTCCAATGTTTGCCAAAACTTTAAAATCTGTTATACCTACTAAATGTCCGCTTTCGTCTATATAAGTTAGTGGCGATCCTGAATAAAGATGGGATAACTTATTCACATCACTGTTATTAGCATACAGTTCAGCATGTCTTGTTGCCGCTTCACTCATCATATCTTCATCGGATCTCTCTTCAGAAGAATGACCGAGTACAGCAGGGGCTACAAAGGATAACGACACCGCTCCTACCAATCCTAAAACACATCTAACACCAATACGCCTATGGACATCGCTTTTTTGCTCGTCGCTTAAATCTCTGTACTCAATTTTTTCTGAACCGCGGTAGTCGCCATAGCTTGAATACTTATTAAACTTCCATTTCATCGATAGTGCATTTCCTTGCCCACCGCAATTATTATTTATCTACATTTTGATTTCAGCGTCACAGCCAGCAGGTAGACTAAGATTCATGAGTGAATCGATAGTCTTTGGAGTTGGCTCAAGCACGTCGATAAGACGCTTGTGTACGCGCATTTCGAACTGTTCACGTCCTTTTTTGTATACGTGAGGGCTTTTCACAACTGTATATGTGCTCTTACGAGTAGGTAGTGGAATTGGTCCTGCAACTTTTGAACCGTTACGAGTCACTGTGTCTACGATTTGCTTCGCTGACTGATCGATGATTTTGTGATCATACGCTTTTAGACGAATACGGATTCGTGCTGCACCTGCAGGTGTTGCTGTTGATTTTTTAGCTGGTTTTTTGGCGTCTGCCATAGAATAAATCTCCTCTTATCCTAGTGATGTAACATCTCCTTGGTCTTTAAATAGTAGTTTCCAAGACGACTTTTAGTCACCACAATTAGTTAGTAGATATATTCTACAATACACATTGGAATGAGTAAAGTAATCTTTTTAGTGTTACTTTAATTATTCTGATGTATGTACTCTTTTAACGTCACTAAGAAGAGCAACTGAAAACCATTCATTAGGGCCTATTTCTGAGCCTGGAGTCCTTCTTGTTACTACTTGCACAGCATCTCCTATGACACCTAATATATAGTGTCCAAGCATGTCTAGCTCACGAAATTCTGATGCTTTAGGCCTAGGGACTATTTTTTCTATTTCCATATAAGAAATTATAACAAATAAAAAGAGCCTCAAATAAGAGGCTCATTTTATCTAGTTGTTATTTAATTACTTAGTAATCTTTGTAACAACACCAGCACCTACTGTTCGGCCACCTTCACGGATAGCAAAACGTAGACCTTGGTCCATAGCGATTGGTGACTGTAGCTTCACTTTGAAAGTTACAGTGTCACCAGGCATGACCATTTCTTTGTCAGCTGGAAGTTCAACTTCTCCCGTAACATCTGTTGTTCGGAAGTAGAACTGAGGCTTGTAGCCCTTGAAGAATGGAGTGTGACGTCCGCCTTCTTCTTTTGTAAGGACGTATACTTCAGCGTCGAATTCTGTGTGAGGTGTGATAGTCCCTGGCTTAGCCAAAACTTGTCCACGCTCGATGTCATCACGCTCGATACCTCGGAGGAGGATACCTGCGTTGTCACCTGCTTGACCTTGGTCAAGAGATTTTTTGAAAGCTTCGATACCAGTAACAACTGACTTAGTTGTCGCTTTGATACCAACGATTTCTACTTCGTCGTTGACTTTCACGATACCCTGCTCGATACGACCAGTTGCTACAGTTCCACGACCCTTGATTGAGAACACGTCCTCAATAGGCATAATGAAGTCTTTGTCTAGATCTCGCTTTGGCTCTTCGATGTAGTCATCCATAGCCTTAACAAGTTCCATGATAGAGTCTTCGTACTTAGCGTCACCTTCAAGTGCTTTAAGAGCAGAACCCTTAATGATTGGGGCGTTGTCGCCATCGAATTCGTACTTGCTTAGAAGTTCACGAACATCCATTTCAACAAGCTCTACAAGCTCTTCGTCCGCCATGTCCATTTTGTTTAGGTACACAACGATCTTAGGAACACCAACTTGCTTCGCAAGAAGTACGTGCTCACGTGTCTGAGGCATAGGACCGTCAGCAGCTGATACAACAAGTACAGCTCCGTCAACCTGTGCAGCACCTGTGATCATGTTCTTCACATAGTCGGCGTGACCTGGCATGTCAACGTGTGCGTAGTGTCGTGTTTCTGATTCGTATTCTTGGTGAGAAGTAGCGATCGTGATACCACGAGCTTTCTCTTCTGGTGCCTTGTCGATCATGTCGTAGGCGATTGGTTTGTTTACTTCGCTTGGAAGCTTCTTAGCCAAGACAGCTGTGATAGCTGCTGTAAGCGTAGTCTTACCGTGGTCAACGTGACCCATAGTACCTACGTTTACGTGAGGCTTGCTTCGGTCAAAATCTGCCATAAATGCAAATTCTCCTTTTATTAGTAATATTATTCGTTTCGCGATCCATATTGCTACTAGGCTGAAAATCTCCAGCGCATTAGAGCAAAGCCCTCACGCGAGTTGGATTAATTGTAACAGATTGAAACAGCTATTATCAAGACTAAATACTATTTAGCGTTACTTTCGATGATGTCCTTAGCAACGTTGCCTGGAACATCTTCGTAGTGGTCGAGCTCCATTGAAGAGCTTGCGCGACCAGCTGTCATAGATCGGAGGTTAGTCGTGTAGCCAAACATTTCACCTAGAGGTACAAACGCTGTGATTTCTTTCACGCCGTTTGCCATGTCTTCCATCGTTTCAACTCTTCCACGCTTCGCGTTCAAATCACCGATTACGTCACCCATGTATTCTTCAGGAGTTACAACAACAACTTTCATGATTGGCTCGAGGATGACTGGAGCTGCAGCTTTAACACCTTCTTTAAGCGCCATAGATCCTGCAATCTTAAAGGCTGCTTCTGAAGAGTCAACATCGTGGTAGCTTCCATCATATAGCTCAGCTTTGATGTCTACGACAGGATATCCTGCGAGAACACCATTTGCCATCGCTTCTTCAATACCTTGCTGTACTGGCTTGATGTATTCGTTCGGGACAACTCCACCTTTGATAGAGTTGATGAACTCAAATCCTTCACCGGTTTCATTCTGAGAAAGTCGAAGCCATACGTCGCCGTACTGACCTCGTCCACCTGACTGACGGATGAACTTACCTTGGATTTCAACGCCGTCTTTACGGATTGTTTCACGGTACGCAACCTGAGGTGCACCAATAGCAGCTTCAACATTGAATTCTCGCTTCATTCGGTCGACGAGGATTTCAAGGTGAAGCTCACCCATACCACTGATTACTGTTTGACCAGTTTCATCATCTACTTTCACACGGAAAGTTGGGTCTTCTGAAGCAAGTCGTTGCAATGCAAGACTCATCTTTTCTTGGTCTGACTTGGTCTTTGGTTCAATAGCGATAGACACTGGAGGCTCTGGGAAATCGATTGACTCGAGGATGACAGGCTTAGTTGGCTCACAAAGCGTGTGACCAGTAGTTGTGTCTTTAAGACCTACGATAGCAGCGATATCTCCAGCTTGAACTTCTGAAACTTCTTCTCGCTTGTCAGCCTGCATACGGACGATACGTCCGATACGCTCTTTGTTTCCAGTCGAACTGTTAAGCACGTAGCTACCAGCTTTTAGCGTACCTGAGTACACACGGTAGTAAGCCAGCTGACCAACAAATGGGTCAGTTGTAATCTTAAATGCAAGTCCAGCTAGTGGCTCTGACTCACTTGGCTTTCGCTCTAGCTCATCACCACTCTTAGGGTCTGTACCCCATGTAGAACCACGATCTTCAGGACTTGGGAGCAGGTCATTCATAAGATCGAGAACTTTTTCTACGATAACACCACGGCCATCTCCACCAGTCACCGGGAAGAATGCACCGGAAAGTGTCGCTGCACGAATAGCGTGTCGAATCTCATCTTCTGAAAGACCCTCTTCGCCTACCTCAAGATATTTCTCAAGGTATTCTTCATCTTCAGCAACGGCATTTTCGATTAGGAGGCTTCGGTATCGCTGAGCTTTTTCCTTCATGTCTTCAGGGATATCACCCACGATGAGTTCCTTATCAGCAAACTCGTTGTACGTGTACGACTTCATTGTTACGAGGTCGACAACACCATTAATCTGCTGTTCAAAACCGATAGGAAGGTGGATTGGGAATGCAGCCTTACTCAAACGTGCGTGAATCGTATCAAGTGACTTGTAGAAATCACCACCAGTTTGGTTGATTTTGTTGATAAAACAGATACGAGGAACACGGTATTTATCAGCTTGGCGCCATACAGTCTCAGATTGTGACTCTACACCCATCTTACCGTCGAATACAACGACTGCACCGTCGAGCACACGTAGTGATCGTTCTACCTCAACGGTAAAGTCGATGTGACCTGGTGTATCGATGATGTTGATTTGGTGATCTTTCCAGTAACATGTCACAGCAGCTGAAACGATAGTAATACCTCGCTCACGCTCTTGCTCCATCCAGTCAGTTGTTGTTTCACCATCGTGAACTGCACCGATTTTGTGACTAATTCCTGTTCGGTACAAAATACCTTCTGTTGTAGTAGTTTTACCAGCGTCAATATGCGCGATGATACCTACGTTTCTAATTTTTCCTAGTGGTGTTTTCTTTGCTGCCATTTTAGAATCTTCCCCATTCTTCTTTGAATTTTGCTGTAGAGCTAACGTTACCTAATCGCTCTAATATATATTTTGTTAAATCATGAACCTTTTCTAACGTCAGAGTTTGTGCTTCTGAGCCAGCTGGCTGGTAAAAACTGTAAGTTGTGGCTCTCGAATCCGATACTGAGCTCTTTAAGGTGAGACCCTCGTCATGTATTTCTTCCAACAATTGTTCGCCCAAGCTCACAGGCGGTTCTATGCGTATCTCACCATATATGTTATCATCGCCGTCTACTTTAGGGTCGTAACCTATAATTGCGCTGTACGGTCCATATTCGTATGAGTTAGGTATCTCGACGTAAGCCACAGAAATCCTCTATCTCGCGAAGTGAGCGAATGCTCGGTTAGATTCTGCCATCTTGTGTGTGTCTTCTTTCTTCTTGAAAGCGACACCTGTTTGGTTGTAAGCATCAACAAGTTCTGTTGCGATTCGCTTACTCATCGGCATACCTTTTTTGCTTCGGCATGCCGCAACAAACCACATGATAGTCAAGTGTTTTTGACGCTGACCTTTTACTTCAAAAGGGATCTGGTAGTTTGCACCACCGACACGTCGAGAACGAGTTTCCATGTAAGGCATCACGTTCTTGATAGCTTGGTCAAACACTTCGATTGGGTTATCACTTTTCACCATGCGAGCTGCTTCTTCGATTGCATCATATACTATTCGCTCAGCAAGCTGTTTTTTACCGTGAAGCATCACTCGGTTAATGAGTCGCTGCACCATCTCAGAGTTGTATTTGCGGTCTGGAAGCTTAGGTCGTACTAATGCTTTTGTAGTTTTACGTGGCATCTTTATTTACCTGCTTTCTTCGTACCGTACTTAGAACGGCCGCGCTTACGGTCATCTACACCTTGAAGGTCGAGTGCACCACGAACAATGTGGTATCGCACACCCGGAAGGTCTTTTACGCGTCCACCACGGATAAGCACAACTGCGTGCTCTTGAAGGTTGTGGCCTTCTCCGCCGATGTATGCCCATACTTCATAGCCATTGTTCAAACGAACACGAGCTACTTTACGAAGCGCAGAGTTTGGTTTCTTAGGTGTTTTAGTCGTCACCTTCACGCAGACACCACGTTTTGATGGTGCTGGCTTTTCATAGTTTGTAGTATTTAGGTTATTCACCACACGATGAAGTGCAGGAGATTTTGACTTCTCCTTTTTGCTCTTACGTGGCTTTCTAACCAATTGGTTAATTGTTGGCATTTATACTCCTTGATCTCCCGCTGCAGCTCATTGCCATAAAGCCGGCTCGGATCTTATTTGATTTGCTTATTTTAACAGTTTTTGCTCTCTCGAGCAAGATGCTTACTCTTCTGAGTCTTCGCCTTCTTCCTCATCTTCAGCTTCAGCACCAGTTCCTACTGGGATGAGTCGTCCGAGGATCACGTTTTCCTTTAGACCAAACAGGCTGTCCACCTTACCGCTCGTTGCAGCATTGATCAACACACGTGTCGTATCCTGGAATGAAGCAGCTGAGAGGAACGACTCAGTAGAAAGACTTGATTTTGTGATACCAAGAAGTAGCTGGTTGTACTTAATGAGCTCCTTACCTTCGTGGGCAAGCTTTTCGTTAAGTTCAAGAACAGTTTGTTTACTTGAGATATCACCAGTTACTAGTTCACTGTCACCTGGATCTTCGATTTGCACACGGCTAAACATCTGTCGCACGACGATCTCAAGGTGCTTATCAGAAATGTTCTGACCCTGGCTCGCGAAGATACGAAGTACTTCACGCATGATGTAACGCTGTGTTGCCTCAACACCTTTGAGCTTCATGAGCTCTTGAAGGTTGATAGAGCCATTTGTTAATCGATCACCCATGACTACTTCATCACCGTCTTTAACAGTTAGCTGCTTGAAGCCTGGGATTTCGTATTTCACACTTGAGCGGTTAGCTGGGACGATGCGGATCACTTTATCAGTGAGTTCAACAACACCAGCTACTGGAGCAGTGAGAGGGTCATCGTTCTTGTCAGAATTTGCCACCAACTCGCCTACTGCTACGTCGCTACCATCAGCCACGACAACTGTACGTCCGTCGATATCAAGCTCTGCAATCTCTTGGTCAATCGGTGTGATTTGCACCATGTGGTTCACGCCTTCTTGCCAAACACTTACCGTACCAGTGATACCTGCTAGGTAGGCTTGTCCTTTAGGGTTTCGTGCTTCGAAAAGCTCTTCAACACGAGGCAAACCTTGTGTGATGTCTTCAGCAGCAGCTGAACCACCACCGTGGTATGAACGTAGTGTCAGCTGTGTACCTGGCTCACCAATAGACTGAGCAGCGATAACACCTACTGGGTGGTGAAGCTTCACAAGCTCACCTGTCGCAGGGTCTGTACCGTAGCTCTTAAGTGGGATTCCGCGCACTGAAGGCACAGAAAGCACACTCATAATCTTAACTGCTGTAATCTTCTCGTTTTTATCGATTTCATCAGCAATCTCACCAGTGATGAGCTCACCTTTCTTCACATACCCATCGACATCTGCCGCTGCATATCGACCAGCAAGTCGATCAGCAAGTGATGTGCCGATAAATTCAGCATCTTCACGATAGATTGTGAATCCTGGGTCTTCGATGTTTTCATCAGTTGTAAACACATCTTGAGAAACATCAACAAGACGTCGGGTCAAGTAACCAGAGTCAGCTGTCTTAAGGGCTGTGTCAATCATCGTCTTACGTGTACCACGTGTTGATGTAAAGTACTCTAGCGGAGTAAGACCGGTCTTATAACCGTTCTTAATCGGAAGCTCAATCGCACGTCCAGTTGTATCCATGGTTACACCAAGGATACCGACGGCAGTCTTTACCTGACCAATGTTACCTCGAGCACCAGAGACAACAGCTGTTGACATTGAACTATCTTCGTTTGCGAACTGCTCACTCAATGTTTCCTGAACTTTCGCATCAACTGCTAGCCAGTTCTCGACAATCAATCGGTAACGCTCATCGTTAGTGATGAATCCTTGATCGAACTGCTCACTAATCTCGGCGGCTTTCTTCTCACCATCTGCAAGGATATCTTCAAGACCTTTAAGCATTGTGAAGTCATCCATACCGAGTGAAAGTCCAGACTTAGTTGCGTATTCGAAGCTGAGGTCCTTCATCGCGTCAGCGACACGAGCCGTTTCCTCTTGACCGTACATGTCAAATATCTGGGAAAGCACGGCATTAAGTTTCTTCTTTGTCATCGCTTCGTTTTGGAATGAAAAGTCTTCCGGGAAAAGCTCGTTAAACAAGAAACGTCCAAGTGTAGAAGTGATCTCTTCACCTCTGAACTCTAGGCTCACTGGTGTCTGAAGTTTTATGACGCCATTGTCATATGCCATGATAGCTTCGTTAATATCACTGAAAGCCTCTGCCTTCTCTTGAGCTTGGTCACGTCGATCATATGTCATGTAGTAACAACCAAGAACGATATCCTGCTCAACGTGAAGAATCGGTGAACCGTCAGCTGGCTTAAGTAAGTTTTTGTTACTTGCCATGATGTCACGTGCTTCAGCTTGAGCTCGTTCGCTCAATGGAAGGTGAACAGCCATCTGGTCACCATCAAAGTCAGCATTGAAACCTTTACATACGAGCGGGTGAAGCTGGATAGCCTTACCTTCGATAAGCTTCGGTTTGAAAGCTTGGATTGAAAGTCGGTGAAGTGACGGTGCACGGTTTAGGAGCACGTACTTACCTTTGATAACTTCGTCCAAAGCGTCCCATACAACTGTCTCACCAAGCTCGATCATACGAGTTGCTGAACGGATGTTGTGAGCGTATTCTTGGTCGATAAGGTAGCCGATAACAAATGGTTTGAACAGTTCAAGTGCCATCATCTTTGGTAGACCACACTCATCGATGCTTAGCTCAGGACCTGCAACGATTACAGAACGACCTGAGTAGTCCACACGTTTACCAAGCAAGTTCTGTCGGAATCGACCTTGCTTACCTTTAAGCATGTCACTTAAGCTCTTGAGCTTACGTCGTTGTCCACCTGATGCAACAGCTCGACCTGAGCGTGATGAGTTGTTGTCGATCAATGCATCAACAGCTTCTTGGAGCATTCGTTGCTCGTTTCGCTGGATAACTTCTGGTGCATTTAGGTTGATCAGCTTCTTAAGTCGGTTGTTTCGGTTGATGACGCGTCGGTACAAGTCATTAAGGTCGCTTGTCGCGAATCGTCCACCTGTTAACTGCACCATTGGTCGCAAGTCCGGAGGGATCACAGGAAGCACAGTCAAGCACATACTCTCTGGCTTGATGCCAGCGCGGTGCATCGACTCGATAAGTCGCAAACGCTTCATCAATTTCTTGTGCCGCTGACCTTTAGCTTCTTCAGCTTCGTCTTGCAACTTCTCGATAAGTTCTTCAATATCTACCTGCTGAAGTAGTTCATAGACTGCTTTTGCACCCATACCTACTTCAATGATGTCTTGCATTTCCTCTGTTAAAGCGCGGTATTCAGTTTCACGAATAAGTGCTTTTTTCTCGAGTGATGCAAGCTGCTCTTTAAAGAGCGTGAAGTCTACTTCAAGCTCTTCCATTTCTTTGGTTTGAGCTTCTGCGATAGCTTTCACATTTGCATTCTCGTCTTGAGCATCTTTCTCGTACCGAGCTTTGATAGCTTCTTTTGCTGCTGCAAATTCAGCTTCTTTATCTGCAAGCATTTTATCTTTTGCTTCTTCGTCAACTGACTTGATTGCATATGCTGCGAAGTACACTACTTTTTCAAGATTCTTCACTGTCATGCCAAGTAGTAGACCGATTGCAGATGGTGTTCCTCGTAGGAACCAGATATGCGCAACAGGTGCTGCTAGCTGGATGTGACCCATACGCTCACGTCGTACGATACTTTTCGTGACAAGTTCACCCTTTTTATCTACTGCAGCCTCACGAGAGCGAACTCCCTTGAATTTAGCATCGTGTGGGTTGATGTCTTTTACTGGACCGAAAATCTTTTCACAAAATAGACCGTCGCGTTCTGGTTTTTGTGTTCGATAGTTAATCGTTTCTGGTTTCGTGACTTCACCGTGACTCCAGTCAAGGATCTCTTCTGCTGAAGCAATCGCAAGTCGGACGCCGTCGAAGTCTTCGATGTTGATTGAGTTTGAATATCTTCTCATAATTTCTCCTGCTAAATCTTTCTAAAGACTTATGCATCCTCCTTTTCTAGTTCAGCTTCGTCCATGTCTTGAGACTCTGCGATAATTTCGTTGTCTACGACATTTCCGTCATCATCAGTATTCACTACACCGAAGTCACCTTGCTCGTCTGCATCTTCCGTGACATCTACATCTGAGATTTCACTTTCTGGAACATCTACATCACTTTGAGCGTTTGCTTCGTCGTTGACATTTTCACCGAGTACTTCCTCAGCATCTAAAATAGCGTCGCTTTGTGTAAGATCTACCTTAAGGCCGAGACCTTGGAGTTCTTTCACGAGCACGTTGAAGCTTTCCGGAACCTTTGGACCCATGATAGTTGTACGCTTAATGATAGACTCGTATGCTTTAGATCGGCCGAATACGTCGTCAGACTTGATAGTAAGCATTTCCTGCAAGGTGTTTGCAGCGCCATATGCTTCAAGTGCCCACACTTCCATCTCACCGAATCGCTGACCACCGTTTTGCGCCTTACCACCGAGTGGTTGTTGCGTCACCATCGTGTATGGTCCGGTTGATCGTGCATGAATCTTGTCAACAATCATGTGGTTGAGCTTAATCATGTACATAGAACCAACTGTTGTATGTTCTGAGAATGGCTCACCGGTTCGTCCATCAAAGAGCTGTTGCTTACCATCACGTGGTAGACCAGCCTCTTCGAGAAGGTCTTTGATCTTATCAGTTGGCACACCGTTAAATGACGGGCTCGCTACGTTATAGCCAAGAGCTCGTACAGCCATACCAAGGTGAGCTTCGAACAGCTGTCCGATGTTCATACGACTTGGCACACCTAGTGGGTTCAGCACGACGTCGATTGGTGTTCCGTCAGCTGTAAATGGCATATCTTCTTCAGGTAGTACACGTGCGATAACACCTTTGTTACCGTGGCGACCACCGAGCTTATCACCAACTGAAATCTTTCGCATTTGAGCGACAAACACTTGGATCTGCATGATCACACCAGCTTTTAGCTCGTGACCGTTTGCTCGTGAGAATACTTTTACTCCCACAACTTTTCCGTGCTTACCGTTACTCATTCGCTGTGACGTATCACGGACTTCTTTCGCCTTTTCACCGAAGATAGCGCGCAATAGTCGTTCCTCGCTTGAAAGCTCCTGTTCACCTTTAGGAGTAATCTTACCTACCAAGATGTCACCAGGATGTACTTCAGCACCGATTCGGACGATACCGTCCTCGTCGAGGTGACGAAGTGCATCTTCTGAAACATTCGGGATATCCCGTGTGACGATCTCAGGACCGAGCTTCGTTTCGCGAACTTCTGTCATGTAGTCAACAATGTGAACTGATGTTAGTGTGTCATCTTCAACAAGCCGTCGAGATACAACCATCGCGTCTTCAAAGTTGTAGCCATCCCAAGGCATAAATGCGACGAGAAGGTTCTTTCCAAGCGCTAGCTCACCGTGATCGATAGACATACCTTCAATTAAGATATCGCCTTCTTTGACTTTGTCGCCACGATTAACAATCACTTTTTGGTTGATGCTAGTACCATCATTACTTCGTACGAAGTGCATTGGACGGTAGGTAGCTTTTCGCTTTTTGTAACCCACTACAACTGCTGTTGCACTTGCTTCAAGGACTTCACCAGCTTCCTCAGCGACGATAACTTGTCCTGAGTTACGAGCTGCTTGTCCTTCAAGCCCTGTTCCCACAAGTGGAGCTTCAGGTGTGATTAGCGGTACAGCTTGACGTTGCTGGTTAGAGCCCATCAATGACCGGTACACGAAGTTTTTCTCGATAAAAGGAATCAATCCTGCACTTACACCGATAATTTGGCGATTTGTTGCGTCCACATGGGTCACTTCATTGTTGTCTACTTCTGTAGAAACGAGGTGTCGACGTGCACTTACACGCTGTTCTACGAAGTTTCCATTTTCATCGATCTCTTCACCAGCACCTACAATTGTTGATTCTGCTTCTTGGGCAGCGTCTAGGTAAACAATCTCATCTGTGACGACAGCTTTAACTGGCCATGTTTTACGGTGAGTAGCTTTTGCGAGCTTGTCTGCATCAGCTTTCGTGATCTTTGCACCTTCTTTAACGATAACTTTTCCGTCTTCGTCTTCAAGGTTGTATGCAGCAGTGTGACCTGGAGCATCTTTTGGAGTGACATCGTTGATGACTTTCCGATATGGAGTTTCAAGGAAACCATATTCGTTAACGCGAGTGTACATCGCCATGTTCAGTACAAGGCCAATGTTTGCACCTTCAGGTGTTTCTACTGGACAGATGCGTCCATAGTGAGTTGCGTGTGCATCACGAACCTCAAATCCTGCGCGCTCTCTTGAAAGACCACCAGGACCCATTGAGCTCAATCGTCGCTTCATAGCTAACTCTGATAGTGGGTTGATCTGATCCATGAATTGTGACAACTGAGAGCTTGCGAAGAACTCACGTACTGCTGCGACTACAGGTCGTGCGTTGATAAGCTGTCCTGGAGTGACGTTTTCAATATCACTAATACTCATGCGGTCTTTCGCATTTCGCTCCATTCGAAGAAGACCGATGCGGAATTGGCGTTGTACAAGTTCACCGACCAATTTAATACGTCGGTTTGCAAGACTGTCGATATCATCACCGTCTTCTTGAGTGACGTTCAATCTTATGAGCTCTGCAACGATTGCAGTAAGATCTTCTAGTCGCATTACACGGTTTTCAGCTGTGTTAGCGACATCAAGGTCTAGTCGTTTGTTGATCTTATACCGTCCAACACGAGAGAAGTCGAATCTCTTGTAGTTGAAGAACATGTTTTCAATCAAACTTCGAGCGTTGTCTACAGTAGCGAGATCACCTGGGCGAAGTCGTCGATATACTTCAATTAGCGACTCATTAACACCATTAGCAGTGTCTTTTTCAAGTGTTGCAGCAAGGAATCCGTTCTTGTCTGCATCTACATGCTTGAATGCTTCACGCATCTTTGAGTCACTTAAGCCAAGTGCTCGGAGTAGAGTTGTCACAGGGATTTTACGCTTACGGTCGATTTTTACATATAGTGCTCGGTTTGCAGCTGTTTCAAACTCCAACCATGCACCGCGGCCAGGAATAACTTTCGCTGAGTAGCGGTTGTATCCACTTGATCCGTCTGCTGTATAGAACACACCAGGTGAGCGGATAAGCTGACTCACGACAACTCGCTCAGCACCGTTAACGATAAAGGTACCTCGAGTAGTCATCCACGGGAACTCACCTAGGTAAATCTCTTGTTCCTTAACTTCTCCAGTAACTTTGTTAGTTAACTCAACATTAGCCTTGAGAGATGCTTCGTAGGTCGTGTTGTTTTCACGAGCCTCTACTTCAGTCATTTCAGGGTCTTCAAAATGATAATCTTTGAACTTAATGCTCAATTTTTCCCCTGTGTAGTCGTCGATTGAACCGATTTCGCTTAAGATATCCCCTAAGCCTTCTTCGACAAACCATGCAAATGATTTATTTTGGTGATCTACTAAGTTTGGTAGATTAATAACTTCTTTCTTTTTGGTGAAAAACTGTCTGTTTTCAGCGCCTTTTTTAGGCTCGACAACAACAGACGTTCGATCTTTTTTCGCCACGCGTAATGTTACTACACTTCCTTAAACAACTTAAAAATTAAGTTCGTTTACTTATATGCCACTTCTGCGAGACAAACTGTGGTGCTCACACACAGAAACATCAAACATGATTGGCAATTATTACTTTTCGAGTTTTTCTCGAAGCTTCCCTAAGTCTTTCAACGGATCCCGCTGTTGTTCGAGCGAACAAACAGCATTGAAAGCACTTCACTACTTCTATGAAAGATAGTTTACACTATTGCAGTCTAGGAAATCAACCACTTTAACCGATTCGTTCTCGATAATCACTGAGTGGTTCAAGTAAGCCGAAGGCTTTATTCGTAGTCACCGCTTCCTGACCATGCAAGTATGCAGTTATATTAGCTCCAATAGGGTCCACTTGCGCTTCTAACGTTTCGACTTTTCTTGAAAACGGATTACGAATTCTACGATTCACAATGTCAGGCTTTTTCGGAGTAAAGTGCAGTACTGCTTCAGGGTTGATGTCAAACTCCTCAATGGCTTGGTCGACTACAGTAGCTGCTACATTTGCGAATAGTCCATGATGGGTCGTTTCCATGATTGCATGCGTAGAAATTTCTTCATCAGAACCTATTTTTAGTTCTGCAGATCCAAGCATAACGTAACCTATTGTCTGAGGTCGTTCTGTCTGTACAAAAGATATTCTGATTCCATGATCTCGTGCGTATTCTCTCAAATCTACTTTAGACCCTTTAGGCGGCAGTAAGAGTGAACTGCCCTGGCCTTCAAATGTGCTCGATACTGATTCTTCGCATAAATCAATATATTCGGTATTTATTTGTCTCTGTTTTGCTACCGAGAGTGGCATTACTCTACCTTCAAAAAACACTAGATTTTGGGCAGAAGGCACGAGTGTTTCGAACTGTTCAATAGTTGGATTTGCTTTTTTCACGAAGACTAATTATACGTCTACGAGTGTTTAAAATCAACTTGTTTGTTGTTTAATCAATACAAAATGCGGTGAAATCTAGAAGAGTAAAAATCGTAAATGGCGTGAAATTGAGCTATTTTATGACTTTGTCTGCAATGCCGTATTTGACAGCTTCTTCAGCTGTCATCCAAAAGTCACGATCAACGTCTTTTTCAATCTTCGCTAATTTTTGACCAGTATTACTAGCTAAGATTTCATTTAGTTCTTTACGAAGTGCGAGGGACTGCTTAAGATCTATCTCCATATCAGTGACTTTGCCACGTGTGCCAGCAGATGGTTGGTGGATCATCACTCGTGCATGCGGCAATATAAACCGTTTACCTTTAGTTCCTGAACTTAATAGGAACGCTCCCATACTTGCTTGTAGACCGATTCCAACAGTTGAGACATCGTTTTTAATGTGTTGGATGGTGTCATAAATTGCCATGCCATCATACACACTACCTCCAGGACTGTTGATGTAGAGCATAATGTCTGCTTTAGGGTCTTCATTTTGCAAGTGAAGTAACTGTGCGACAACTAAGTTTGCAGTATGTGAATTAACATCTGTGCCAAGAAATATTATCCGCTCTTTTAAAAGCCTGCTATAGATATCGAAAGCACGCTCCATACGTCCGTCCTGCTCGATAACTGTTGGTACTAATACTGAGTTTGTAGGTGTATCTTGTTTCATCTTGTTACTAACCTCCTGCGGTTAATCATTCTTTTCTTGTTATCTTTCCGTACGTCATAAACTGTAAGTAGGAATTCATACTAATAAGTGTACAACACTAAATTAGCACTCGTCAATACAGAGTGCTAATAGTTCTTCGGAGTTCTTAACAGTACAACTCTTGTTGATTGAGTGTGCGTTGATGTTTCCAGTACCGCCTCATTGTGAGGGCGCACTAAGATTGCATCGGACGGAGTCGCTATTTTTATACCTCTTGAAGTGGTGGCCAATACATTGCAGTTAATTGGCACAACTGCCTGTAGGTCTCTTGTGGCCTTAAGTCTAAATACGTGTTCAAACGCCTCAGGATCCATAAGTCGTGCAGTCCAATATTGATCCCTGCTTTCATAGTTCTTTACTGTTCTAGGCCTATCAAACTCAATCATCTCTGGGAGCAATAAACCGGCAACTTCTCGAAATTGTTGAACTAAAATGGGGTTTAGATCTGATCTACGTTCATCATCAGATAAATGATTGAACTCTTTTATTCTGTCAGCTTCAAGAGATCCATCAATACATTCAAGAGTTTCTCTTGGTATCAACTGTTTCACTAAGTGTGATTGTGGTTTTATGCCTGGAAGTTTCATCAGACTCTTACACAAGAAATCATTAAATTAGTGGCTATTTTGTGTTCTTTAAGAACTGCAGAACTTTTTCTGTACGGATTCTTTGTGCGATTTCGCGGCGTGCGTCCGGATTATCAAGCTGTGCTTGCATTTGCTCGTCTGGATATTGTGATTTTAGGATAAATACTCGTGCGTCGATTTCGTCATCGTTTACGCTAATGCCTTCGATATCACCAATCTCACTAAGTACTAGACCTGCTTTAATACGCTTCTCAGCTTCAGGAAGAACTTCTTTCTTAATGAAATCGTCCTCACTCATCTCACGCTGTTTCAAGTAATCTTCGAAGCTCATACCACGTTGTACTGCACTTTGTCGTACTTCTTGCAATACAGCCTGTTTCTGCTCTTCTACAAGTGTCTCAGGAACTGACAACTTCGCGCCATCGATAAGCTCGTTAACGATATCGTTTTCGTATTCGCGCTCTGCTCGTTGCTGCTTTTCACTGAGAACCTGCTTTTCAATATCAGATTTCATTTCATCAACAGTCTTAAACGGCCCCACTTTTGCAGCAAACTCATCATCCACTTTAGGCTCTTTAACTTCGTTAACTTTGTTTACAGTTACGGTGAAGGTCACTTTAGCATTCTGAAGTGATTTCTGGCCATAGTCTTTAGGAAATGTCACCGTGAAATCTTTTGTCTCACCAGGTTTCATGCCAACAACTTCTTCTTCAAAGCCAGGGATGAACGTACCTGAGCCAAGAGCGAGTGGATAATCTTTACCGTCAGCACCTTGTACAGGCTTGCCTTTTGTGTCTACACCCTTGAAATCAATCCAAGCTTCGTCGCCGTTCTTAGCAGCACGTTTTACTTCGCTTTTTTCTGCTAAACGAGTTTTCAAGTTGTCGATCACACTGTCGATATCTTTTTTCTCAATCTTTTGTTCTTCACGCTTGCTCTTTAGTTTTTTGTAATCACCGAGTTTAATCTCTCCAACTACCTCAAGCTCAAGTTCAACATCAAGCTGAGTATATGGTACAAATGCCTTCACATTAGCCTGAGGCTGCGAGACAGGACGGATGCGCTCTTCACGGAGAGCTTCGATATACATTGTGTTGATAGCTTCGTTAATGAACTCTGACTGTAGCTGGTCCTGAGGAATATTCTTCTCAACAACTTCCATTGGCACTTTGCCGTCACGGAAACCTGCAACCTTAACGGTAGGGGCTAGTCGCTGTAAAACTTTTTTCTTAACCTGAGCAAGCTCTTCAGGGCTTGCGCTTAAATCGATTTTTGCTTTTGTATCTTTCTCTCGTGTAACTTGAATCTTCATCCCGTTATTAATCCCAACTTATTTTACTTATTTCTATCCCCGTTAAATCAAGACTAATAACGGGATTCATAAGTATTCTATATTAACAGATTAAATAATAACTGTCGATTAAATATCAATGAGCGCTATGTCTAATGGATAATCGTATTTACACCATTACGCTTTAAGCCTGAAAGTATCTCTTCAAAACTATATTCTAAATCTCCACCCAAACAGCGTTTAAGTTTAAGCCCTGTTTTAGGTCCATTCTTAAGCTTTAACCACATAGCGTAACTATTTGGATAGACATCGATTTTTTCAATATAGTTAAATGGCAAAATACAATTTCCAAAACCGAAGTCTAAATGCAAATAAAAAAATAGAAATGTCAGAAAATCACCATCAGTTCCTAGTATCTTTAGGTTTTTACTATTCACTTTTTTATAGTTTTCAGCAAGAATAATTCCTTCATTGTCGATAATCTTTGACAAATATGAGGGTATATAAGCGAACCCTTTTGGATGGTTGAAGTAGTACCTAGCACCTCTGGACGATTCATGCTCATGTAAATCTAAGTATCTGATATCATTTTTCATTAATTACGAAATCTCTTTGCAAACGATACTAGCGATACGTTCTAGTGAGTGCTTGGACTCTTTTCCAGACTTCAAATCCTTAACAGTGTATTGGTCTTGATCTTTCTCACTGACGAATAGCACATATTGCACACCTGATTTGTCAGCTTGCTTCATCTGTTTATCAAGTTTTTTGCCTGTGTAGTCAACTGATACGCGAGCTCCCATTTCACGTAGTTCATTTGCTACCGACATGGCCTGCTCGTTAGCTTCGTTGTTTGTTGTTACGATTCTTACATCTACGTCCGATTTCATTAGAGGGATAAGATTATTCGACTCCAAGAACAGCTGGAACGTAACATCACCCATACCAAAGCCGACAGTTGGTACCGGTTCCACACCAAACATTCCCACAAGACCATCGTATCGTCCTCCTCCAAACATAGCTCGATTATTCTCAGGATGCGTATCTATAACTTCAAACACGATATCCGTATAATAATCAAAACCTCGCATGAGCGTAATGTCGAAAACTACATTAGTTATGCCAAGCTTACTAGTTCTACTCAATACTGACTCAAGTCTTTTGAAACTATCTGAATTTTTAATTCCCTCAGGTAGCTCTTCAAGGGATGTGACCTTTAGTAAGCTTAGTATTTTTCGACTTACACCCTCTTTGGCGGTAATTTTGTCTAAGGCTGTTGCGAACGCACTAGACGGTAGCTTGTCGATTTTGTCTATTAGCCGCACTACTTCAGTTGTTTTTGAGTCGGTGACCCCAGCGTTTTTAAGGAGCTCTGCGACAATGACCCGAGAATTAAGCCGAATCGTGTACATAGATCGCTTTGCTTTAAATGCCCTGAACAATCCATCAACTATTTGTAGCATTTCTATTTCGGCGTCTACAGACTCGACACCAAATATATCGACATTTAATTGCCAAAACTCACGCAAACGTCCTCGTTGTGCTCGCTCGTATCGCCAGCAGTTTGGTATCGAGTACCACCGAGCTGGGTACGAAAGCTCTTGTCGTCTACCAGCCACCATTCGGCTAACCGTCGGTGTCATTTCAGTACGCATCGTGACAGAACGCCCTCCACGGTCTTCGAACGTATAGGTTTGCTCGTTAATAATTTCGTCTGACCCTTTCATACGGTAGAGGTCTGTCGGCTCTAAGATCGGCGCATCGTATTCTTGATAGCCGAATTGTTCAGCTACTCGTGACCATTTATCAAACATCCACTTTTGCAGTTTTTTGTCTTCAGGGTAAAAATCCCGTGTGCCTTTGTAAGGCTGTGTATTTACTTTCGCCATTACTTATATCCTATCATTTCTTAGTTATTTTCTGCACTAATCCACCATAGTTGTACGGTGTGTAGGCATCATTAATAAAAATAGGTGCCACTTCATCGTCCATACCAAGCTTTACCGACAATTTTTTATCTATCGTCTTAAATGCACTTAAATTTTCTTCTTTAAGATCATATTTTATTTTGTCATCCAAAGTTAATCTATAGATAAACCTGTAATACTCAAGATTTTCCGTTTTAGGGTAGCTGTCTAATGTTGCTAGTTCTTTTACTTTTCTGTACCACAGTTCAGTATCATTTTGTGTGCTATGTAAACTTATTTCTACAGATAAACAGTTATTTACATATTTGTTGATACAATCGTAGTCAGCTACAACTAACCTGCGTAACCCCAGGTACTCGGCAACTCCTGCAATACCCTCTCTTGCTGAATTTCCAATGAACCCACAGTCATTGTCAGGACAGTGTGTGTTGTGAAAGTCCAATACGATATCGAACTCATTAGCGACTTTGAGAATCTCTGCAGGTCGTTTTAGCTCATATACTTGAGAATTTATATCGCCTGGAAATGATCGATTTAAATCTTCTTCTAGAAATCTAACATTATTTTCTAAGGCATTTTTGTTTGCAATCAGAGTCTCTACATTTGCTAGAGGACTATCCCGTATCTTTTTGACTAAGTCTATTCCCAGTGGCTCATTTCCGTGCATTCCACCTATAACAAGTACTTTCATAATGATAGCCCTTTCATGTCTAGAGTCACAAAGCTACGGTTATCCGGTACTTCATTTCGCTCGGGCGAATACACACGTGCACGTTTACCGAATGACCTTATTGGAGCTGCAATCATTTGAGCCGTGATTGTACGATAAGCCACGGAATCACCTTCTAAGCTATCTGCCATGCTCTGAGTCATTTCAGAAAATTTCACAAGGTTTCCTTGGCTTTTTACTCTTTTGTCAGCGAATACCTCATCCAGCCATATGAAATCGTTAGTTCCAAGTGTAGATCTCAGCCAAACACTCATGTCGGGGCTATCTGGATATTTCTCAGCAGCAATCACGTCTGCAGATGCAACCCAAGCCAATGCAGCAAGAGATATCTGACCATCCGTCCTTTCCACCCACCATGTAGACCTTTTGGTCTCGTTTAATTCTTCAAATTTCTCTACGAGCTCATCAATTCTATATGCCGGCTGCGCAGGACAGCTGCTACATGTGCTGCACAGGCTGCCTATTTCTTGAGCTGACATGGCATTGTTGCATCTCTGGGGTGACTGTCTATCAACACATTTTGATAGCTCATACCATGGGCTACCCCTGAAAGCCTCTATGTACTTTTCGGCCAAGATCGGTAGGTATGGTATTATTTCATTTTTTGTATATAACATTTCTAATTCCTTATCATTACATCTTTACAATTAAAAAAGCCGGAGAAGTTCTCCGGCCTTAAAGATTTACGTCAATAAGAAATTTACCGAAGAACTCGCTCCGGCTGTATATGTGATTTAGCATAATACATTTTCATAACAAATATACTATATCATCAATTCGCTATTAAGTCTTGTCGTATACTTAACGCTTTATTAATGTCGCTATCGTTAAATATCGTACTACCAAAACCAAACACATCTACATACTGCTTAGTGTCTTGTATCAGTGCAGGTCTCATATGATTAGAAGTGGTCATTTCTGCCTCGTCTATACATCCACCGAAAGCTACAATCTCAGTTTCAGGTGAAGCGTTTTTAGCTGTTTCTGCGTCTATGGCACCTATCATTAATGTTGCACCTAATTCAGCACACAATTGAGCTGCTCGCTCAACAGCTTTATCTACATCTCCTGTTATTCTCTCTAAATCTCCTTGTGTGTACCGTGATGTAGGGAAGTTGATCATAGGTGTAATGTCTTCTTCCCTCATCCTCATCACGAACATTTCTAAAGCAGCACGAGGTATAGTATATTGAGCAGTCATAAATGCAGGTTTAATGAATCTTGTAGGCGCTAATGATGCCGCAGCATCTTCAGCAAGAATCGTATTGATAGAGTCTTTCATTTCTACAGATTTGTCATCAGATAACTTAGTATCCAGAACTACTCGTCCAACACCTTTTGCGCGCATAACTGAACATGCACGCACATGGTCGTAGGTTCCTGTTTTGGTTTTACTAAATGGGATGGTCCTGTACCTCTCATTCATGAGGATTTTTGCTCCCCATAATTCGTTCATCTTTATTTCAGCTCTATGAGCTAATGAGATGTCGCCAGGTCCCAAAGCTAAAAGAATATTAGACATTACATAAAATATAACATCTAGGCATACATATTTTATAAAAAATAATGGCTACTAGGTCATTGTTTATATAGAGGGACTAAAAACACGATTTTTTCGCAAAACTAGTTGCGAGTGAATTCGCTACTCTCAGTGCCACTGGCACTGCTCCCCGTTCACGCCTCTGGGTTCGGTTCAAGCCTCGCACGAGACAAGCAAATCAAAAAGCCCCAACAATGGGGCTTTTTGATTTGGTGCGGATGAAAGGACTTGGTATCGTCGCTTGCTTGCAAACCAGTTTGCAAGTGACACTCCTACTCAGAATGCCACTGGCATTCTTCCCCTTCGGTTCAAGTCGTTTTTCCTCAAAAACAACAAACCGACCAAAATGGTCGGTAGGTTGTTTTGGTGCGGATGAAAGGACTTGAACCTTCACGCCTTGCGGCACCAGTTCCTAAGACTGGCGTGTCTACCAATTCCACCACATCCGCGCAGATTGGTTAATCGAGGATAAATTATAGCTTATTTACTCTTTTTATAAAAGACTATCTTTGCACGAGCGTAGCGTTTTTCGTCGATTTTCGTAAAATCGTCAAATTCAATATGCTCGGCATTCGGCACTGAGAGTATCAGCAGCCCTCCAGGGTTTACTGCATCCGCACATGCATCAAGTGCTTTCATCCCAACTGCATCATATGGAGGGTCGGCAATGATAATATCGAACATTTTTTCCGTTGTTTTAAGCCACGAAGAAACATTTGCTCGGTGAACTTCCAAACGTTCTTCATCTGTTATTAGGTCTCTATTTTCCTTTAAGCGCTCAAATGCGTCGGTATTTATCTCTACCGCATGCACGGGTTCGTCGGCACCTCTACTTAACGCTTCGATAGCGACTGCGCCGGTACCTGCAAATGCATCAAGCACGGACTTTCCGTCTAAATCTCCGAGTGAGTTAAATATCGCTCCACGAATCTTTTCACCCATTGGATGCGTGCGACCTGTGGCTGCATCTTTGATGATTCGACTTTTAAATTCGCCTGCTATTATTCTCATTTTTTGCTTTCTTGATAGCAATAATACCAGATAGCGCTTACTGTACGCACCATAGCTGGACCAAGCTCATTCCTCACTTCACGTACCAACTTATGCGACCATCCTTTTTCATAGAAGCGTTCATACATTTCCAATATAGCAATTTGCTTCATGGCTCGTAAAAAGTAATGTTCAACACCTAAATCCATTACTTTATCGAGGTCAGTCTTTGACGGGATACTTGTTTTCATTTTTAACGGAGCTAGCATGAAAGTCACTCCTGTCTCAAATACCTGATGACGAGACAGCAGACCGTAGGTGCCCCACATATCCCAGTTATTTTTAAGCTTTTTGCTTATCGTTTCTCCGGGCATTATGAGCTTTTTTGAGTACGTTGTCCTATCTTCTATACCGCTTCCTGTCAATCGCTCTAACTCTTCTTCGTATGGAAAATGATGAGCAGGTGTCAGACCATCAACGATTGCATGTGCTAACCATGCAGCATGAAATGCAGCTGATATCTCATCGCCTTTTTTTAGTGCATGAGTAAGCGACGTAGAGTGAGAAAGAATGATGTCTAGTAACTGTCGATCTTCTGGATTAAAAGGATCAATATAGTGCCACGGTTCATTCTGAGCTGGACTCTTGGTCTTTATACCGTCAGGGCCATTTCGTCCTTCAAATCGTAGTATCAGCTGCTTACTTGGAAACGAATCTAATGATACTCCTAGTTCAAGTAAGTTATCTCGAGCAACTTTATCGACTTTCTGGTGCGTGCCGATAAGATTACCGGAATGGTTTGTAAGTTGAGTTCCCGAAAACATGTTAGTTTAAATTTGTGATAGCACGTATCGACGATACACGCTCATCCAATACAGGATATTTTAGCAGTTCTTCTTGTGTTTCGATGAATTGTTTAGCCATGTCTCGAGTAGTTTCGATCAACTTTGTATCAGAGATCTTTGCGATTCGTAAATCCAGCGCACCATGCTGCATAGACCCGTATATTGCACCTGGCCCACGAAGCTCGAGGTCGTATTCTGACAGCTTAAATCCACTCGTTTCACTCTCTAGTGCTTTGAGTCGCTGGTTGGCCTCCTTGGAAGTGGATAGTAATACGCAATATCCTTGTTTTTCTCCACGGCCAACTCTTCCACGGAGTTGATGCAGCTGAGCTAAACCAAAGCTATCTGCATTTTCAATAACCATCATCGTCGCATTTGGTATGTCTATCCCAACTTCAATTACAGTTGTAGCGACCAAGATATCAACCTTGCCTTGTTTCATCTCAAGCATAATTTTGTCTTTTTCTTCCTGACTCATCTTTCCGTGGATCACCTTGCAATTCGCATTAGGAGCCCATCTGCCTAGTTCTGCCGACACTTTTTCGACACTGTACTTGGAATCTGATTTTTCACTATCGCTTATCAGCGGAGCAACGATAAACACTTGCTCGCCTTTCTCAACTATTTCAACAAGCTTATTTGAGTAGAACTCTCTACGATGATCTGAACTAACAATTGTAGTCTTCACTGGAAGACGATTTGAGGGCTTGCTACCTATAGTTACGACATCAAGCTCTCCATAAAGCGTTAGAGCGATACTCCTCGGAATCGGGGTAGCTGACATGTGCAACACATGAGGCATTCTGTCAGCTTTGTTCTGTAGTGCTTTTCGTTGCTCAACGCCAAATCTATGTTGCTCATCAACGATAGCAAGCTCTAGAGAAGTAAATGTCACAGAATCTTGCACAAGAGCGTGAGTACCTATAACGAAAGCCACATCGCCTTTCTTAATACGTTCTTGATAACTCTTTTTATCTTTGGGCGACAATGAACCAGTTAGCAAAATTGTTTTGCTCATAATACTAGCGGGCAACAACTTCTTACATGTTTCGAAGTGCTGTGAAGCGAGTAATTCTGTCGGAGCCATCAAAGCAGCTTGTGCTCCATTTTCTACACAATTGTAAGCGCACATCAATGCTACCACTGTTTTCCCTGAACCAACATCTCCTTGCAATAAGCTGTTCATTGGGACATCTTGTGTAGTCATATTTAGGAGCTTCCAAGCTGCTATTTTTTGATCAGCAGTTAACGTAAATGGTAGCGATTCAGTAAACTCCTTTAGCTTTTGCTCTTTAATCTTATGTCTGTATGAGTTTTGTGCAGCAAAATCTTTGCGATTTAATTCACTCGCGAGCATGATGACAAAAAGCTCCTCAAAAGCTAGTCGTTCCTTCGCAGACTCAAACATATGTACATCATCTGGAAAATGAACTGCTTTAAGAGCCTCCCCTCGAGGCATGAGCGAAAGCTTTTCTATTATCCAGTCTGGCAATGTTTCTTGGATAACTGTGCGTTCAAGAGCAGTAGCAATAATTTTACGCAGGACAGCTGCGCTTAAACCTTTCGTCAAACGATAATTAGGGACGAGCCGTGCCGTATGTTTAGGAAATGATGAGACCAGCTCTATCTTCGGATTAACAATAGAGAAATATTTATAATTTTTCGCAAACTCGCCAGAGATATAATAGTCGCTGTCAGGTTTGATGGTGTTTTTTATATAAGGCTGACTAAACCATGTTAGGTGCAGTTGTCCTGTGCCGTCTCTTGCGATTGCTTCAACTATCGGTAGTCCGTTTTTAGAATACCGAGATGATACGTTATGAATTTTTGCTTTCAGCGTAACTTTGCCTGGGCGTACTTTAGAGATGTCGACAAGTCGTGAATAATCATCAAATGACCTAGGAATATTCTCAACAAGATCTTGCACTGTTTTTATGCCTAGTTTATGAAGTTTTTGCTCGACACTTGGACCAACACCTCGCAGAGTAGATACAGGAGAGTTGTTAGCTATGTCGTGTGTATCAGCCATATAGTAACTATACTAGCAATACTGGAATACTTTATTTTGCTACTTTACGAAGCAGATATACAGTGCTTGGGCCAAAATGTGTTTTAGCTAGAGGTCGTTGCAATGCTTTCTCCATCTTTACCAACACATTTTTAGGTACATATTTTTTCAATGTCGCAGATCGGAAATTAGAAACAGAAAGCTGATCTTCGACTTTAAATCCTATTTCCATCAATTGTCGTTTTACGGTTGCTGGGTTGTGGTTCACGAATGGAATATCATTTTTACCACTTCGTTCTTTACCTGTTCGGATATCGACTGGATCTACAGGCATTTTCTTGCCCTTTAGTGTGTGCTTTACTCTGTTTTTGAAGTTCGCATAGTTCGCAAACTCAATCATGAACAAGCCGTTATCTTCTAGCACACGGTAAATCTCTTCAAACGCAGGCACTGGGTTTGGTAAGTGATGAATAACACGCACGACCATCGCCAAATCAACTTCGCCATCTTTAAACGGGAGCTTCTCAGCCTGAGCAAGCTTTGCTTCAACTTTCGGCTTGTCTTTTAAAAAATCTTTCGCGATATCAAGCTGTTGCTGTGACGGTTCTGCAAGTGTGACTTTGTCAGCATACTTGCGCAAGACAACAGATAGACGACCATAGCCTCCACCTACATCAACTGCGTGCTTAAATTTTCGGCCATGGAGCATGTGATGCAGCATAATTTCCTCAGCTGCTTGCTCGTAATCTCGACCATCCCAGTAGTGGAGATAGTTGTGGGATGGATCATTGTATTGAGCTGCTTTATTGAGTGATCCTTTTTTAGGAGTTGATTTCTTTGTAGTTGGCATATTTTCCTTTATATAATTTTAACTAATGCATTTGCGTTTTTACCACGGCGAAGCACGATGTATGAATGTATCACATCTTGCTCAGAT
>JAUIBQ010000031.1 GCA_030427445.1 bacterium
TCAAAGGAGTATCGTCCTCCTTCGTTATCATCCCAATATCATCAGCGGTGAAGTATCTTTTCATTACTTCACCCGCTTCTTTAGCTAGATTAACAGCGAATTGTAATTCTTTATCGTAACTCATGCCAAGTTCGTATATGTGTTCACCACGTCGTCAAGTTCTTCAAAGGCTTCCATCATGCCCATAAGCTTTTCCTGCTTCTCATCGTCCAACTCCACTGTAGTATTTGGCTCGTAGCTCAGCTCAGCATCTGTCACTTCTAACCCAGCCTCTTTTATCGCATCACGTACTTTAGCGAGGTCAGTCATGTCAGTGTACACCACGATTTCACCGTCTTCTTCTTGAGCGTCTTCTGCTCCAGCGTCAAGTACTGTCAATAGCGCATCTTCACCACTTGCCTTAACCGTAATCACGCCTTTTCTATCAAACTGGAATGCCACTGATCCCTTTTCGCCAATTGATCCACCACGCTTATTGAAAACATTGCGTACTTCTGGGTATGTGCGGTTCGTATTATCTGTCGCACACTCTACGATAATCGCTACACCGCCTGGACCGTATCCTTCATACACAACTTCCTGCAACTGTGCAGCGTCCTTGTCCGTTACACGAGCTATAGAACGCTCGATATTACTATTCGGCATGTTCGCTGCCTTCGCTTTATCGATAGCAAGCGCGAGGCTTGGGTTCATGCTTGGGTCTGCTCCGCTTCGAGCTGCGAGTGCGATTTGATTACCAAGCTTGGTAAATACAGCACCACGCTGCGCATCAGCCACTGCTTTACCTCGTTTGATTTTGCTCCATTTGTTATGTCCAGCCATGGTTTTCTCCGCTTTTTCAGTGTTCTTATCTGTTAGTTTATCATATTAGCCCATAATCTGTCTTGACTTCTAGAGCGTTTTTAAGTACAATTAACCCCTGTTAAATACAAGTCTACTGCAAATTTGCGAGAGGATTCGTAAATTTGAGAGGAGACGACTTGATAGGGTCGTTAACAGTGCTCGGAAACTTGTTTTGCGAGCAGTGTGGCGAAACTATCATCACACGTCGACGTGGGCCCATAGCTCAGCCGGTTAGAGCACCTGCCTTTTAAGCAGGGTGTCCTGGGTTCGAGTCCCAGTGGGCCCTCCAATCAATGAAGCTCCCTATCAGGGGGGCTTTTTTGATTGGGATGCTTATCTAGATTTGAAGCCAGGTGTCCTGGGTGAGAAATGCCTGTGGCATTTCGCAAGAGAACTTTTCAGGATCAAACTTGTTTGATGCATGAAAATTCTGGGCCTGCAGAATGAAGGCGAGCCCACTCAAGCCCTCCATAAGTGAACAGATCACTGCTTGTCAGTGGTCTTTTCATTTAATTGATCATTCAAGCGGAATCGAATCCAACGCAGATTCGCAAACATCTTGCAAGCTAGTGATTGCAGCAGGTAGACTACATTAATAAACCTTATTGAAATCATAACAAAATGGACCTGTATCAAACAGGTCCATTTTATTCATTAGCTAGGTCCTACGAACCAGGCATTAATACAGCGTCGATGACGTGAACGACACCATTGCTTGCTGCGACATCAGCAGTCACGACCATTGCTTCACCACCTTCAGCATCAACAATATAGACATTGCCGTCACGAATATCAACTGTTAGTGTGCCACCTTGAACTGTAGTAATCTCCTGATCATCACTCAGCTGTGAAGACATTACCTCACCAGAGACAACGTGGTAGGTAAGTATACCTGCAAGCTGCTCTTGATTCTCCGGCTCTAGTAGAGACTCAAGTGTCCCATCGGGCAACTCATCAAATGCTGCATTTGTTGGTGCAAACACCGTAAACGGACCATCACCTTGAAGCGTTGCTACAAGGTCAGCAGCCTGTACTGCTGTGACAAGTGTCGACAATGATTCGTTGCCTGCGGCAAGTGCTACAATATCCTGCTCTTGCATTTCATCGTTCATATCGTCCATCTCTGTCATTTGAGAAGCGTTTGTTGAGGTATTCATATCTTCAGAATTATCATCATTCATCCACCAGATAAGTCCTCCACCGATTACAAGTATCGCTACCAATACTCCTGCCAATAAACCTTTACTCATATATACTCCTGTGCCTTTATTATTTTATTTAATTTGCACAATAGTAACTATAAAATGTATAACCACTCGAGAGCTGTTACTTTTTTTACGAATAAAATGTAAGAATTCTAATGCTTTTTGTGCTTCTTGTGAGAATGCTTTTTCAAGAGTACCATCGAGAGGCTTACTAGCAAGCCCGCCACTACAATCAAAGAGGAGTAATCATCTATTTGTCGCCACCAACTTTCACCTATAATATCAATCAAGACGCTTAAGCCCGTCAAGGCAGGCAGTTGCGTAAGTAACAGCAACCCCAATAACAATCCTGTTACTACGTTTAATACACTCCTCATGCCCTCGACAGTGTCTCTGAACAACACAGAAGCGATGACAATCGTTGCAACTACGACAAGCACTCGCACAATCGCTTCACCTTCTGTAGGGATAATCGCTCCTGCTGTCGTCACTAAAACTGGATCGAGCGTACTAAGCAAAACTATGCCTCCGCAGGCACTAAGAAACATCGCTCCTGCATTTGCTCGCATAAATTGAGCAAACAAAACAGGAGTCAGTACTACAATTGCCGCGACTATAACGCTTTCCATAAGCACTATTGTACCTGGGCACTAAAAGTTTAGCTAGAATACTAGCCGTTCGCCGACAGTTATCTTGAGTTTCTCGGCTTCGCCTGCTGGAAGTTCTAGTGCATACCTTGCTATTGATTCAGGGCAAAACACTTCAGGATACGTCTCAGGACTCACATTGGACTGCACGCTCACAACTTTTTTATCTGCATCCATCCACACCATATCGATAGAAAAACGCATGTCGCGCATCACGAGGCAATGCTCAATCGACGAAGTATCATATACAAATAGCATCCCCCCAGAGATTGTTTTTCTATCTGAGAGGCCCTTGTAACGTTCATCTGCATCCTCCGCAATCTCCACATTGATTCTCCCATTTGGAGCTATCAACATCTGTTGGTTATCCGTAAGACGAGCTATCCCACTCCATAACAACCAGCCACCTAAAAATAACATCACTGCACCAAACAATAAGTGAGCGTAAGAACGATCTTTCGTCAGTCTAGGCGCCGACTCGGTCTTTTCTTCGGGTCTTTTTGGCGTTTTGTTCGACATATTCTACTATTTTAGCCGCTACGTTGCGACCTGTCACTTTTTCTATACCAAACCCTGGGCTTGAGTTCACTTCCAAGATGAGAGGTCCGCGGCTTGAACGCATTATGTCGACTCCACAAATTGGCAACCCCATTGATTTCGCAGCTTTTTGAGCTGCGCGTCGCTCTTCTTCAGTCAACTTTACAGAGGTTCCTTCGCCACCCTGGTGGAGGTTTGATCGGAAATCATCATCGAGTCCTTTTCGCTTCATACTCGCAACTACTTTACCGTTAACCACGAAGATACGGATATCTTCACCGGCAGATTCACGGATAAACTCTTGCATCAAGATATTCGTGCCGTCATCGTCCATCACGTGGAAAGCTTGCATAACTGATTTCGCAGCTTTTTTCGTCTCGGCCAATACAACACCATTTCCGTGTGTGCCACGAGCAAGTTTGATGATCACAGGCAAATCGCCAAGCTCATCTATCAGATCCTCGACTTCACGACCGTCACGAGTAAATACAGTTTTCGGGATTCCAACACCCGCTCGAGCCAAAAGCTGCAGACTTCGTAGCTTATCACGCGATCGAGATATTGCGATAGAGCTCGCAGTCGTAAAAATGTTCTGCATTTCAAACTGACGCACGATAGCAGTACCATAGCGAGTCATGCTACTCGCGATTCGAGGCACTATCGCGTCGTATCCCTCTAACACTTCACCGTGGTAGCGAACTTCTGGGTTACTTGACTCAATTGAAGCAAAACAATCTTTGTATTTGATAATATCAACGTCGTGTCCACGTAGTTTAAACTCTTCTTTGAGTCGCTTTGTGGAATAATTTCCCGGTCCGTTAGATAAAATTGCTATCTTCATACTTCCTCTATTCTATAGTCTCTTTATCTTGTTCATCATCTTTTTTTAGCCATGCTTGTAGGTCTTTTTTGAGTTTTCGTCTATCCACGTGTGTGATATCCGTATCTACCATAAAACGCTTGTTTATCATCGTACGTCCAAGCAATACAGGAAACGGCTTCTTACTTCGATCCGCAAGTGTAAATGGAGTGGTAAAAACTTTTCCTGCGATACGTACTTTCATATTCACTTTATAACGAATCTGCTCCTCACCAAAAGAGTTGGAAACTTTTGCTTTCTCGAAGTGCTCAGCCTGAACTTTTTCACGCTCGTACGGATACGCTGCGTGCCCTGCTAATAAATCAAACTGGAGTACAGTTTTGCCTTTTTTGTTTTTTACTTCTTTTATATTTTGGGCGTGTATTGATGAGTAGTACGCGCCTGTATCGGTCTTCGCTGGGATTTCTGTTAGAAACTTCGCTGGGATGTCGAACATTTCTGCTCTTCCGATAATGGTTTTATATTTTGCCATAACTGCTCCAGTATACCATATTTCTAATGTTTTTGCAATACTATGCCATGTTTAGCTAATCTTTCAACATGCTCAGGATTAGTTAAGTCTGTTTTTCCTGTCGTAACATACTCTAGCATTTCCGCCGGGTCATACCCTTCCTCAAGTTTTGTTCTGAGATAAGTTTTTGCAGTTTCGTAACCTTGTGCATACATAATATCTTTAGTGAAGACCGCTCTACCACCTTCTAGTCCTGTGCCACCTCTGTAAAATCTGTTTACTATCAAAGTTTTGAGCTCTGAAATCTTAGCCTTATAGTATTCATCTTCTGGATCTATACCTTCAGCTTGCATCATAACTTCTGCTCGCAATGTAAGGAATTCGAGAGTACGGTTCTTATCATACCCCTTTTCAAGCCCGATACCTTCTGCGAGTCCAGCAGCAAGCACTCTATTGGCAATTTTAGAAGGTGTTTTTCCGGTCATTAAGAATTCACAAAATTGACCCAGTCCTTCTTCAAATCCTCCATAACCTTGCATCCCTAAGCTCAGCTCTTCATCATCTAAATGCGATACGTTCACGTTCCTTAGGGCATGGATAAACAATTCGTGTGTTAGGCTAGCAGCAGTCTCGCTGCCGATTGAAGGCGACCGATTAACGCCTACATATATTTTTTTGTCGTTAGCACTGACTGATAGACCACTACTACCGTCCATCTCGATGTGCCATTCTTCCCACCTTGGATCGTCTTCCTTAAGTCTGCTCAACATCACATTGGCAGCTGAGAATAGTTCTTGTGGTCCATACATCATGCTGGAGTCGAGGTGCTGCACGTATACACCATACTTTTCAATGAATACGTTACTAAAACTTTCAAATATTTCTGCACTATCAATGTCTATGCTTCCTGTAGTTTCATGTTCTTCAGGCGTTTGCACATCAGACTGTAATTGACCATGCCATACACGTAGTTTTGTAAGTTTTTCAGAGTCAACC
>JAUIBQ010000012.1 GCA_030427445.1 bacterium
GACAATAGTTGTATGCAAAATAGCGAGGCAGAAAATGAAAAAGTGTGCTCAGCCGAGTATTTCTGCGAGATGTGTGGTTTCTACCCGCTCGTGCCAGTACACGGCCACTATGAGTGCCCAGAATGCCGCTACAAAACAAAATGCTGCGAAGGAGCCCCTCAGTGAGTTTTAAAAGTTCTGCGGGAAGAGAAGCCCACATTTGGATTTACTCCAAATCTGGCGCGATGAGAAACCCTGCAAGGGTGTCTCATGAGTTGAAGCAGTGTAGTTGCTGCGAAGGAACACCACAGTGAGAATAGTAGTCTTTGCAGGTGTATTTGATCCTGTTCACTTAGGGCATGTTTCAACGGTCGAAAAAGCATTACTGAGACACGATTCAGCCCAAGCTATCGTCATCGCCGAAAAAATCCCACAGCACAAAAAAGATTACACTCCGTATCAACACAGACACCGTATGCTCGAACTTAGCTTTTCGGAATATAAAAATATGGATGTCCTCGAAGCACCAATTACGGAGCATAAAATAGTTCCTTTTTTCACTTGGCTTATGAGTCGATATCCGGATGCTACTTTTTCATGGGTCGTCGGTTCGGATGTGTTGCCGTCGATTTCTTCGTGGCCTGACATTGAGAGCCTAAAGAACTTACGAGTCGATGAAATCATAGTCGGGGACCGAGGGGATCGTCTGGATATCAACAGCATACATGGTGTGCCAGTGGTATATCTACCTGAGATTATTGAACACAAATTCACTAGTTCTAAGCAAGTTCGCTCGGGAGAGATTAGTATGAAATATGCATTACACCCACTCGTCAGAGCTTATATAGAAAAGTATCAGCTGTACTAGAGATTACGCAGCTTGTGCGATGTCTTCGTCGGTAATGTGTGATTTAAGATACGCGAGATGCTTGTCGCGGTATTTTCTAAATTCTGACTTATTGAGACCAGATTTTTTGATGAAGTTACTAATTTTTTCTGAGCCGATGTAGTGCGGAAGCATAACGTAGCCTGCACCCATTGCATAAAGCTCTGCTGCTTCAAAAAGGGTATCCGCGTGGCAGATAACAACGCAGTTTGGGTTTTCATGCTCGATGGTTTTTAACAGGAACTTATTTGTATCGTGGTCTGTGACTACTGATACTACAAGTTTTGCTTCACCAATTCCGACTTCTTGAAGGAGTTCAATATCGGTCATGTCGCCGTAGACATATTCAATATCGGACTTTTCGAGTGCGTCGATAATGCTCGGATCATAATCAACTACAGTGTATTTCTTTTTCATTTGTTTAAATACTTTTACAAATTCAGATCCACCTTTTTTGTACCCAAAGAGTAAGAATTGGTTGCCGCTTGCTGAACGTTGACCTTTTGTTTTTTTCTTCTCAAATATACTAAGGTATTTTTCAAACACTCTGTATAATTTTTCGTCATAAATAATAATGTATGAACTTACGGCTATAGTGATAAGTCCGACCATTGTCACAAGTGCTAATGTCTCGTCCGAGATTTGACCGAGTCTTCTCGCAAGCAGCATAAGAACCAATGAGAATTCACTAATCTGTGCGACTGCTAAACTCGTTTTAAAACTCGTCTTCTTTCTATATCCAAGCAAGCCCATTATCGTCATGACGATGATAGGGTTGCCGATTATCACGAGTAACGACAGGATAATTGCTTGAGGGAGCACTTCGATTACGCCATTTAGGTCTAGGCGAGAACCGAGTACTATAAAGAACACAACGATGAAAAAGTCACGCAGCGGTTTAAGCCGAGAAGCAGCTTCTTGAGCATACGGAAACCCTGCGAGTGCAACACCGGCCGCGAGTGCACCAACTTCAAGCGATAATCCAATCAAAAGGAACAGGGCACCGATACCTAGGCCCCATGCAATCGAGAATAAGAACAGTAGTTCTTGGTTGCCAGCGATAGTTTTAGTAAACAATGGCAAAATGAGCTTAACAACTGCCCAGAGCAGCAGCCCAAGACCTACGCCCTTTGCAATCAAAAGAAATAGATCAACTGGGTCTACTCCGCCACTTGTGTTCGCACTTACAAACACAAGAGCAACCGTGGCCAAGATGTCTTGGATGATCAAAAAACCTGTCGCGATTTTTCCGTGTAAACGCGTGAGCTCTTTCTTGTCACTAAGTAATTTGAGAATAATGATAGTAGATGAAAATGCGAGACCAATCGCTATATAGAGTGAGCCAATCGTGGAGATGTCGGTAATTGCTGAAACGACAATAAATCCAATTAATGTCGTAAACATTACTTGTCCGACACCAGTGAGGATGGCAACCTTACCTACTTCTTTAATGACCTTGGGATTGAGCCCTAGTCCAACTAAAAAGAGGAGTAGCGCGATACCCATTTCGGCAAAAAACGCGAGAGATTCACCGCTCACACTGATCGATTCGCCACTAGTGCGGACGATATCTAGTACAGTTGGACCAACAAGAAGTCCTGTCAGTATGTGGCCGATAATAAGGGGCTGCTTTAACAGTTTCATGACAATCGAGATAGATGTTCCGATTGCAAGAATTAAGCTTAGTTCGATAAATAAATGATGATCCATAGTTCTACTATTTTGTAATTTTTAATTTTTGCTTCTTATGGTTAAAGTATACCATAAAATAGACGAAAAATTAGACTATTTTTAGCTTGACTAGCTATATTTATCACGTTTATACTTACTGTATTCTGTAGTTTTGGGAACGATTTCCAAACGCGAGCACTGGAAACAGCTGCAGAACACAAAAACTTAAAAACAAAATTTGGCTGTAATCGAGTATTAAAGTTGTCGTTTTTCGAGAGCATTACGATTCATTTCTATTTGCGTTGCAGTACAGTTTAGAAGGGGAGTGGGCTATGTCCATCCATATACAACAAACAACAAGTAATGAAGTTCGCGTACCGGTTACTGTTCGACGCAGCAGCTGGCAAACGTACTTGTCATACTAAAAAAAGAGGGCAACGCTTACCTAAAAAAGGTAAAGATGCGGGAGCCCTCTTTTATTTTATTCTGCTGATTCTTCTTCTGGTAGAACAGCGTCTTCGCTTGATGTGTCTTCTGGTGATTCAGTATTCTCAGAAGTGCCGTTTTTTGCATCTATCGCTTCTTGGATACGAGCGCTAAATGACTCAACTGTATTGATAGTTGTAGTCGGGTTCTCAATAGCGACACCGTCGATAAAGAAGCTTGGAGTACCACTCACATCTTGGCTTTTGCCAGCGCTAGTGTCAGCGTTGATAACGCTCAACACTTCCGGAGTGTTTACCTCTGCGTCGTATTGTGCCATATCAAGTCCGAGATTCTCTGCGTATCCTCTGAAAATGCTTGCTGGATCAGTGGCAGTGTTCCATGCGTTTTGTTGCTCAAATAGCTGGTCGTGCATTTCCCAGAATTTTCCTTGGTTCCCAGCTGCTTCAGCTGCACGATGTGCTGCAATAGCGTTTGGGTGAATCTGTACAAGTGGGAAGTGCTTGAACTCAAATCGGATCTGGTCTTTAAACTGCTCTTTAACTTCTGAAACAAGTGGGTAGAAGCTACCACATCCTGGACATTGGAAGTCTGCATATTCAGTGACCGTGACTATTCCTTCTTCTTGACCATAGAAGTGGTTTGAACCTGTGCCTTCAACGCTATCATCTCCAGAGAACAACACCGCTCCTCCGATGATTACCACAACTGCGATAACTGCAATAATAACTTGTTTCATTGTTTACTTACTCCTCCAAAATTCAAAATATCTATTACTAATATTGTACATGAATAGCCTCGATACCTCTTCGTTTTGAGAAGCACTACTGGTATAATCTAAGCAAGAAAAATGACGACAATACTTTTATTACTAGCGGTTGCATTGTTGCTTGCGTGCTCCGCGCTATTTTCTGGCCTTACGATCGGGATATTGGCACTAAACCACTATGAACTAAAGCGTAAAGCACAACTCGGGGATAAAAATGCGAAGATTGTATACCCTATCCGAGCGTTAGGTCATCAGTTGATGGTGACATTACTCATTGGAAACGTTATTGTCAACGCTGCGATTACGTCACTTTTGGACCTTCGTCTTAATGGGGTGATAGCAGTTATTCTAACGACGGTGTTTGTTGTTGTGTTCGGTGAGATATTACCGATGGCATATTTACGTAAATTTGGACTATCTGTGACTGCGAAACTAGCTCCGTTACTTAATTATTTAATCCTTGCACTATCTCCAGTCGCGCGACCTATGGGGCGGATGTTGGATAAATGGCTGGGCGATGAGCAACCGAGTATTTATTCCAAAGAAGAGTTGTATAAAATATTAGAAGAGCATCGCGTTTCTGAGGATAGCGATATCGAAGCAGATGAAGTCCAGATAGTTCGTCATGCATTGAGCTTTGGTGATAAACAGGTGCGAAATGTCATGACTCCACGAAAAGTAGTGTCAACTGTATCTGCAGATGACGAAGTAGGCCCAGTACTTATTGATGAACTGCATAACTCTGGATTTTCACGATTTCCTGTGTATTCAAAGGATGATAAAGAAGCATTTATCGGTACGCTATACCTACGAGATATAGTCATGATGAAAAAAGACGGACCTGTGAGCAGTATTATGCGCAAAGATGTTTTTTATGTGCACGAAGAACAGTCGTTGGATCATGCGTTACGTGCATTCTTGCAGACGAATCATCATTTACTGCTTGTCGTAAACACATTTGAAGAGTTCGTCGGAGTGATTACGATAGAAGATGTAATAGAAGAAATTCTTGGTAAGAACATTCAAGATGAGTTCGACCAACACGAAGATATGCGAGCCGTCGCAAAAAGTTTTGCTGAAGCAGAGCGTAAGAGACGTGCGAGAAAACAACAGCGTAGAAAAAATACTAAATAACTGGTACACTACCTCTGTATATGGGATTTAATTTCAGACAACAACGCGATAATAATATACGGGTCCTCTGACTCGTGTTTAAACGTGGCGCACGAAACTAGTCAGAAACGACCCGAGCACCCAGCCTCAAGATAAGTAAAGAAGAGAGAATACAATGAAGAGAACAGTAAGTACAGAAATGCTATCAAAAATTGGCGAAGAGGTGCAGGTAGAAGGTTGGGTAAACTCACGAAGAGACCATGGAGGACTAATATTTATTGATTTACGTGACCACAAAGGCGTTGTTCAGTTAACAATCAGTACTGACAACGAACAGTTTGATGTTGCAGAAAGCCTGCGTGATGAATTTGTGATTCGCGCGACTGGGACTGTAACAGAACGTGAAGAATATCTAAAAAATCCAAACATCCCGACAGGTTCAGTCGAAATCATGGTCAGCGAACTGACACTGCTCAACAAGTCCGAACCATTGCCATTTCCACTAAACGACTCACAGCAAGCAAACGAAGAGTTGCGATTAAAATATCGTTTTTTGGATCTACGCCGCGAAAAGATGCAGCATATGCTTAAAAAGCGTGCTGAGTATTTCTCGTGGATGCGGAGCTACATGGACGAGCAAGAATTTATCGAGATTACGACGCCTGTTTTGGCTAACTCCAGTCCTGAGGGTGCACGCGACTTCTTAGTACCGTCACGACTCCACCCGGGTCAGTTTTACGCACTCCCTCAAGCACCTCAGCAGTTCAAGCAGTTGTTGATGGTTGGCGGCATACCTCGCTACTACCAGCTTGCAACATGTTTTAGAGACGAGGACCCAAGGGCTGACAGGCTTTATGGGGAGTTTTACCAGCTAGACATGGAGATGTCTTTCGTGAGTAGCGGGGAAGAAGTTCGAGAAACAATCGAACCGTTAATTTTAGATCTCACAACTAACTTCGCTGGTAAAGAGCTAAAATTTGAGCAAGTGCCACGTATCGCATATCAAGATGCGATGGATCGTTTTGGCAGTGACAAGCCAGATCTACGCTTTGATATGGAAATCACAGACCTCACCAGTATGATGCACGATGTCGAATTCGGAGTATTCTCCGGCACGGTTAAAGACGGTGGCAAGGTAAAAGCTATCGTCGCGAGCGCAGCGTTTACGCGCTCGGAGATTGATGGATATACCGAATTCGTCAAGACAAAAGGTGCAGGTGGCTTGCCATACATGAAAGTAGAAGAAGGCAAGGCGACGTCTGCAATCGCTAAATTCTTTACTGATGAGCAACTTGCACAAATTGTTACAGAAACTGGCGCTAAAGATGGCGATGTTATTTTCTTCGGAGTTGGTAAAAGAAACAATGAAGTGAACAGTGTGCTCGGTAGTTTGCGTAGTAAGCTCGGCGATGATCTGGATCTAAAAGATCCGAACATCATTGCTCTCGCGTGGATAGTTGATTTTCCATTTTATGAAGAAGATGAGAAGACAGGTGAGCTAGACTTTGGTCACAACCCATTCTCGATGCCTAAAAACGGACCAGAAGAATTCGATAAAGAAGATAAGCTAGAGATCTTAGCAGACCAGTACGATATGGTGATGAACGGGTACGAAATCTGCTCTGGTGGGGTAAGAAACTATAACCCAGAAGTGATGTACAAAGCATTTGGCATCTTGGGATACTCCCAAGAATACGTTGATGAAAAGTTTAGTGCGATGATTAACGCGTTTAAGTATGGGGCTCCGCCGCACGCTGGTTGCGCATTCGGAATCGACCGCATGTTTATGGAGTTGATGGGTGAAGACAACATTCGTGAAGTTGTCGCGTTTCCTAAAAACGGCTCTGGCGTCGATGTCATGACCGGCTCTCCTGGTAGTGTTGATGAAAAACAACTCTCTGAACTATCAATAAAAATCGTTGAAACAGATAAATAGTTAACTAAGTTAAGTATTGTAAGATTTCTAACTGTACCGTAAACAATGGACCTGTATATTTCTGTTTGTATAGAAATAATGAAAGGATTTCATAATGCAAAAAGGAAATAGCATGATGATTGCAGGAGCTGTGATAATCGCTCTTCTAATCGGAGGAGGCGCAGGGTACGCAATCGGTAATAACATGGAAGATGACGACATGTACTCTTCTAATGCAACATCAATGATGGAAGACGGAGATGCTGGCACAATGACTGCCGCGGCAGACCTACGTGTAGCACTTAACAACGCATTGCGAGAGCACGTTAACTTAGCTGGAGTTACACTTCGAAACGTCTACACAGAAGCTCCTGACACAGATGCAGCTGTAGCAGCACTTGATGCAAACAGCGTAGAAGTTGCAGGACTTGTTGGTAGTGTCTATGGGGATGAAGCTGAAGAGGCATTCTTAGGACTATGGCGTGATCACATTACGTTTTTCGCAAACTACACAGTAGCAGCACGTGATGGTGACGAAGCAGGGATGATGCAAGCGAAAGAAGATCTAGCCGGATATGGCCAAGCAGCATCAGCGTTCTTTGCAGATGCTAACCCTAACCTTCCAGCAGAGGCAGTGATGCCACTTCTTGAAGAACACCGTGACATGGTGCTCGATGTGATTGACACAATCGGTGCAGGTGACTTTGATGGAGCATATACGAAACTAGGTGCAGCTGCGGATCAAGTTAATAAGATTGCAGACGCTTTAGCAGACGGAATCGAAAAACAATATCCCGACCAGTTCTAAGGAAAGGTGTTTTGAGAGAAAGAAGTGTTGTATTTATTCGCAGCACTTCTAACTCAAGTCACTTTTAATGTAGACTTACTAACAGTATGGAGCAAAGAACTACTCACGCCATTATGTTGGCAAAAATTAAAACAAATCGAGAAACACGGAAGGTCATTGCAGACTGCTTAAGAAAAGAGGGCTTATTACTGTCGCACTGGCTTCTGCTCGGTGTTGTCGCTACTGACAAAAGAAAATCAATGAGTGAGATAGCTGATATGCTTGAGGTAAAGCTCCCTTTAGTGTCACGCTATGTTAAGGAACTAAAGAGCAGAGGTCTCGTGAAGGTTATTAGTGACGACCAAGACAAGCGTACAAAATACGTAATTATCACACAAGAAGGCGCTGACCTTTTACAAAAAATCGAACCTGATATAAAAGTTGCGCTAAAGCAGTGGCTAAGCCACATCCCTCGTGAACATGTAGATATCTATATAAATGTCATACTTCTATTAGGCAGTTAGTCGAAACGCGAAACTAAGAACTTATAAGCTTTGGATATCCAACTCCATCTTTCGTCACGTTAGGCTCTACGGTAACGCCATTAATTATTGGGGTAGGTCCACCCCTCTTGACTGCCCGGGGTCTTATTGAGCTAAGACGTTCAGATTTCTTTAGATTACTACGTGTACCTCGATTAGTTTGCGTAGCGAGTCTCTCCCATGCTGCATTCCCCTCACTTGTTCTAAGGCCGACAGCTTCAATTATTGGTCTCATTTTGTTGATGAGTTTCTGGTGGGAGTCGTTGAGTAAACTTAGGTCGAGAATTCCTGCAAGTGCAAGCCTACCGGATTTCCTATCAAAATCTTCAATTCCTTCTTCACCTGGCATACCGAAACTATCAATGACTTCTTCTGTAGCTAAAACGGTTTCGTCTGGGTGCAGAGCAGTAAAACCTAGATGAATCCTCTCGTAAGCACGCTTATGCTGAGCCTCGTTCCTCATTGTTTTAAAAAACATGTAGCCTAGTACTGGACCAAATATCCCTGCAAGATTTTCGTATGTAATCACCGTTGCATCTTCTTGAAATGTAACATAGGCATTTGCTTTTACAAACGTATCGGTGTCGACAGGATTACCTATTGTCAGGTGATTGCTGTGATCCGTATAGAATTCCTCGAGGCTTATTATTCTTGTAGCAGGCAAAACTAATGATTGCCAACGGTCATGGGAGTCTTCGTCGGGTACCCATATCCCGTCGTTCCATCTTCTTAGCCCAAAATATGGTTTTTTTCGTGGTGCTTGACTGATGCTTTCAAGTCGTTCACCAACGAGGCCAATCTGTCTAGAATATCCAGCTATGTAGGCTTCCGTCATGAGAACCATCTCATAGGCAACAGGCAAAATGTCAGGATTATATTCGTTATCAGTGTAGAACTTCACTAAATCACGGTAGGACCTGCCAAGTTCTAGGAGTATCTGTCTTTCAGTCATTGAGTCGGCATTATCATAACTAGCATTTTCAAATGCTTCTCGAGCAAGCTTTATGGGGTTGATCGGTCGCTGGTTGGCTTCGAGCGTTGTCTGTGTGAATTCATGTTCGTCCATGAATTGTGTCTCGGGAGGAGGATTAGTTTTTTTCCATGCACTTCTTTCGCGTGGATTGAGACCCTCAGGTTCTGCATTCAGGTAGAGGTTTGTTGCCTCAGTAATAAGTCTGTCATACTCTGGTGCCATCCTCTCATCTATTGCTAGAGTCTTCATAGGTTGATTGTATCAGAATACAGTACTAGATTGATGCTATAATTAACCACAAGCATGAATGAAGATAAAGATGCAGAGAAAAAGCCTGCAAAAAAGATTGAAATTATAGATTTTGCAGACGAGCAAAAGCCTGAGGAGCAGATTGACTTGTCTACTGAAGACCAGGTGCTTGATGATGAGACAATTGATGAAGTAATCGAAGCTGAGCAAGCTGAAGATGTGGTGCAAGATGCTCCAGAAACAGACGTTGAAAAAATCGATAATAACGAAAATGATGTTGAAACCAAAGAAGTTAATGAGCCAAACGGCGTTGAAACTACCGACGAAGATACTGCGAAAGAGACAGCAACCAATGATACTAAACCTGCAGATGAACCCCCAACTGCTTCAGGCTTAGACGAAGCGATAGATGACATAGTTCGTGAAGAATCTAATGATGTCTTGGTCCTTGATGATGCTATTAAAGAGCCAGAAGAGCCGCAAGAAAAAGGATTCAAAAAACTTGTTGGTAAAGTTACATATGGCTTCTCATGGTGGTGGAACCATGCATTACTACGTAACTCGACCTTGGCAGCTTTTTTTGTAAGTGTAATTGCTATAGGGCTAATTCCAGTGACACGCTACGCAGTGTTGAATCTATTTGGAGTTCGAGTCGAGTCTAGTTTGCGGATTGTTGACAGCGAGACACGATTACCCCTGCAGAACATACGCGTGACACTACAAGACACTGAGTTAAAAACGGATGAATTTGGCGAAGTGAACTTTTCGGAGCTAAAACTCGGTAGCAGCGAGTTGGCAGTCGCTCGCCGCGGGTATGCAGAGACAAATGAAACAGTTGTACTTGGTTTAGGCAGTAACCCTCTTGGAGATAAGTCGATAGTTGCCACAGGGTTACAGTATTCATTTGTATTAAGTGATTGGATAAGTGATGCACCGATAACTGAGGCATCTGCAATTTCAGGCGAGTATACAGCAAGGGCCGACGACGATGGACTTGTGACGTTAACTCTAAGCGAAGATGCTGATGAAGAGGCGGAGATTGTTATTAAAGCGGCAGGGTATAGAGATGAGACATTTGTAGTCACAGATCTCGTAGTTGAATCAGAAAAAGATGTGTACATGGTGAACGATAGAAAGCATTTATTCGTCAGTAACCGAGATAATCGATATGATATATTTTCAATCGATCTTGACTCCAAAAATGAAGAGATAGTACTCGAGGCCACTGGAAAAGAGCGAGATATTCCTCAACTATATGCTCATCCGGCTCAACAAACGTGGGCTTTGATAGGCTCGCACGAAGGTGAGACTAATTCCGATGGCTATATCCTCGACGGACTGTACGTATTATCAACTAAAGACAATGAAATCAAGCGGGTGACACGAAGTGAGCGAATTAATGTTATCGGTTGGAGCGGGGATTATCTCGTGTATTGGCAAGTTGTCGAAGGCACGAGCCAGGGTAACCCAGAGAGGAGCAAGCTGTATTCGTATAACTTCATAACTGGAGAAAAAGAAGAACTAGCAGCAGCAAACTACTTTAATGACGTTGAGCTGATTGACGACACTGTGTATTACGCTGTGTCAGGATTTGCTGTACCTGAAAGTTACGCCCGGTTATTTGAAGTGAATGTTTCTGGTGAGCAAAAAGTTCAAGTTCTTGATAAGCAAGTGTACTCAATCTTTAGAACTGGGCTAGATGGACTATTGTATAGTGCTGCAAATCAAGAATGGTTTGAACATCAGCTACCCGATGAACCACAAAGCACAGAGAGACGTAATAATGTGCCCGACAACTATTCGTATGTGTACAGTCCAAGCGGTGAATCAGTTTCGTGGGTTCGTGTTCGTGATGGGCAGGGAGTACTTCAATACCAAGAGTTAAATACTGATACGCCTGAAGAGGTTGAAGCTGCAGTTGATGCAGGAATACGAGAACCACTGTACTGGCTAGGCGACAGCGCTGTTGTGTATAGGGTTGTAAAATCGGGCGAAACAGCAGACTATTTAGTGTCTCTTGATGAACGAGCTGTTGGAGGTGATAAGATTAGTAAAATCACCAATATCACTATCCAGACATTCAATGGCTACTAATCCAGACAGTCAAGCAGCATTTATACGAGACTTCCAAGACCAGGTATTTTCTTATTATCACGAGCATAAACGAGACTTAGCGTGGCGTGATGTCGATAGTGAAGGCATCATTAATCCATATCATGTGGTAGTTTCTGAGCTAATGCTTCAGCAAACACAAGTTCAAAGGGTACAGAGTAAATTCGAAGAATTTATAGCCACTTTTGCTGATTTCAAGACTTTAGCTGAAGCTAGTACGTCTGATGTTCTCCGTGTGTGGAGTGGACTAGGGTACAATCGACGAGCTAAATATCTACATGATTTTGCAAGAGCAATAGTCGATTCCGACTTTCCAAATACCGTCGATCAGCTCTCAGCTCATAAGGGTGTAGGTAAAAACACAGCCGCTGCAATCTTGGTTTATGCGTTTGATAAACGTGAGGTGTTTGTTGAAACTAACATCAGGACTGTATATTTGAACCATTTTTTCCAAGACGCTCAAGGAGTTTCTGATACAGATATACTGTCTAAAGTTTCGAGTACACTACCTGAAGGTTCTGTTCGAGAGTGGTATTGGGCTTTGATGGACTATGGGACGTTTCTTAAAAAACAAGGTAAATCAAAGTTGTCTCAAGCATCGTCTTACAAAAAACAAAGTGCATTTAAAGGTTCGACGAGAGAGGTACGAGCAAAAATTATCAAGGTGCTTATTGAGAAGGATGGAGTAAGTAAGAACGTTCTCGAGAGCATAGTAGATGATAGTCGTACATCTAATGCACTCGCAGCCCTCGAAAAAGATGGACTAGTCGTCATAAAAAAAGACGTTATTTTCTTGCCATAATAAGAGTAGAAAAGTCCTTATGGTATAATTGTCGATAGAATTAAGCGTGGGGCATCCGACCAAAGGTATGGAAAATAAAGAAAACAATCAAGATGATTTAGTAGTTTCTTCTTCAGGAGAAATGTTAACGAAAGATCAGTCAGAGAAGAACACAATAGAGGTTAAGGAGGCTCCTCAGTCACCTGAAGAGCAGCCTACCGAATCGCCAGTAGCTCAAGCCACAGACCAGTCTAAGAGCGGTGAGAGTATTAATACTACCGAACCGCCTACCGGTCTTGCACCTCCTGAAATCACTTCTCAAAGCAAGGGAGAGCAAACACCTTCACACCCTGATCAAACTCATACTGTTAAATCATCACCAACTCCTGAAGATAGTAGTACTCACAGCAGTAATGATGCTGGGAGTCATAACGCATCGCAGCATAAAGAGATTGCTCAACAAACTAATGCAGCGTTTGCAGTACAACACAGTAATCAACAGAGAACTCTAGAAAACAATCACCATACTCGTAACAACAAAAAAGTTCTCGCGGTTCTGATAGTTATCGTCGCTATCGCACTTAGTGGGATTGCTGTATTTGTCTATTTGCAGACACAGGAAAATGTTGCAGAGTCAACAGTTGAGCCTGAAACAACAACGCAGCAGATAGAGCAAGAAGAGGGTTTGACTAATGAGCCTGAAGTAGAAGAATTGCCGTTGCAGGAAGACGCTACTACTGACGAAGTTTTGGACACAAACAGCGTCGACGAAGGTGAAACTGTAGAATCTACTGAAACACCTCAGGACGAACAGACTCAGAGTGTCGAGCCAACAACTGAGCCAGAAACTCTACCTGTTGAATAACGTTATTTTTTAGCTTTTTTGTTCGGTGCTTCGTGGAGTACTCTTTGTGGGAATGGTATTTCTATGCCATTTTTATCGAAAGCTATCTTAAGTCGTTTTCTGAGCTCTCCAGTAACTCCCCATTGTTTCATTGGCTGTGTTTTGCCGGTGATTTTTATTTCAATGGATGAATCACCGAAATCGTTTACGCGTAACATTGTAGGCTTATCGATAATGTCATCCGCCCATGCTTCGTCGTTGGCTAGGCTTTCACCTACGTCATTAATAACTTTTTCCAGCTTCTCGAAATCAGTGTCGTAGCCAACGCCGATGTCTAGGTTTACGTTCGCAAAATCCATAGTCATGTTAGTTGCGATTTTTATCTCACCGTTTGGTATGTGATGTACCATGCCATCTAAGTCTCGTAGCGCGGTTTCTCGCAGTGTTACAGTCTCGACCGTACCTGAAACTGTTTGGTTGATTTCGACGACGTCACCGACTCGGTAATGATTCTCTGCTAAAATGAAAAATCCTGACAAGAAATCTTCGACCATAGACTGAGCTCCAAAACCAAGTGCGACACCTGCGATACCTGCTCCAGCGAGCAATGGCGCTATATCGATATTAAATTCTGCAAGGAGTAACAGTGCGGCTATTATCCAGATCACTACACGTACGGCAGCATTCATCGTACTGAGAAGCGTGTCTTCTCGTAACTTTTCGTCTCTTTTAGTTTTAAAATTTTCTGGGCGTAGAGAATTGCGGATGATTTTGCGCATTGCAACCATTGAAAAATGATGCAGTATTCTGGCGCCACCTACTATGATAAGTATTGGTATGCCGTGGTTTTTTAGAAAATCTATGAGTATATCAATCATAGCTATCAGTATAGCGTTTAAGGTATGATGTAAGCAAAAGGGAGTAGTTAAGAAAGAAAGGTGTAGCGATTATGGCTGATAGCAGCTGGGAAGAACTAAAAGATGATCAAGGTCAGTTACGAACGTTAAGAAGACAGTACGAAACTAAAAATTTTGATGAATCATTAGCGTTTGTAAACGAAATAGCCAAAGTTGCTGACGAGATGCAACATCATCCTGCAATCTCGTTCGGCTGGGATTATGTGTGGGTGATGCTCTACACGCATAGCGCAGATACTGTCACCGACAAAGATCACGAACTGGCCGACGCTATCGACTCGATAATTTAACTGTCCTCTAGTATTTTTTGCGGACTGCTTCGCCCCGCACCCATGACCTACTTTTTCCAACAGGTGCAAAAGTAGGCAAAAACCCCGCTCGCGACTCAATAGACACCACTGCACAGACAGCAACAAAACAGGCGTTCCTCCGGAACGCAAGCGGTCCGCAAAGTTACTGGTATTGCTGTTTGCGGACTGGTCCTCGGAATTGACTCGCTGTTTTGTTGCTGTCTGCACAATCGGTCTATTAAGAGCGAGAAGCTACACCGTGGTGTTGGTAGCAGAATTAAGAATTTGTTTGGTTATTTATGAAGTCGTGAATGGCTTGTTGTGCCTCTAGTTTGTTGGTGTAATAGACTGTTTCTACGAAATCACTGCCTTCAATCATTGATGAAAGTCGGTTTCCTGAGGGTTCGTAAAATAGCGCTAGCACTGGTTTGTCCCATTCCTCTGCTTTTGCGATTTCGTATCCGACGCCGAGCGATGGTTGTGTGACTTCAACGATTACTGCGTCAGCTTCTCGTATCCAGTTTAAATCCCACTCCCAGATATCTCGCTTAGACATGTTTTTCTTGACCCCGATGCCTTTTTTGGCATCAACTTCCGTGCTGGCAAAAAGCTCACTGAGTAAATTCGCCCCAGTAGCTTTTATTGAGTCTGCAATATCTTGATACAGATGGGCATGATCTCTACCGCCAGTAATTGAGCATCCAAAGTAGACTTTCATAATTCAAACTCCAAAATTAATGCTTTATGGTCAGATGCAAGCTCATCGATTGCCACGATGCTTCGAGGTGATATATTTTTACTTATCATAATATAATCGCAAACCACGTCTTCCTCGACGCGCGACAATGTGCCCAATGTGCTTGTAATGTCGGAGTTCTCTGTGACAAGATTTGAGATACCCAGTGTATCGAAGATCTTCGTTGCTGGTGACTCAGGCGATGAATTGAAATCGCCAGATATAATGAGAGATTTTCCCATCTTAGCTTTTATAAAGTCTACAGCAGATTGATGAGAGGCAAGTGTCTGTTGATTTCCAAGCGGGTCTACATCATGATATCCGTGATGGTTAAATAGTTGAATATCACCGTGCGGTGTTTGCGCAGTTGCAACCTGGATTACCCGCACGTTGTAGTCGTAATCTTCGATATTTGCATCTTTTTGATATCTGCCATTCGTGAACTTTGAATCGATATCTTTTAGCGGCCATTTTGAGTAGATAGCATTCCCATATGACACAGGCTGACCTGCTGTAGTAATATCGTGGGTCTTTATAAACGATGAGTAGGGGTAAAGTTTCGTAATTTGCTCATGTATATCTAGATGATAAAAGCTCGGAATTTTGCATTGTGTTGAGTATACCTCCTGAGCACACAAAAAATCCGGATCATGTTTTTTGATGAAAGAAACAGTTTTCTCAGCAACTCGACCTTGCCATACATTTAACTGAATTAATTTCATGGATAATTCTTTCTAAGCCATTCGTCTAAGCTATCGCCACCTCCAGCTGTGAGACAAAGAACGACGTCTCGCAAAGCTCGCTCTTTGATAATGTGCTTCAGTTCATCGTCGGGGTGTGCAGCAATTCTGGACCCAGGCACTTGCATCATATGCACAAGTTTTTCTGGTGTTAAATCTTCGAGTGATTCATCTTCACGTGCTCGGTAGCTCGGTACTACTACTAGTTCATCAGCTTCTTTAAATAGTGTTTCTAGCTGTTCTTTAATGAAATGTTGCCGAGTGTTGTGTAGGCCTTCATACACAACGACAAGCTTTTGACCCTCGCTTAAAGATTCTCTGGCAATATTGATCGCCCCGGCAATTTTTTCAGGAGTATGAGCATAGTCGGAGTAGATATTCTCTGTAATTTTCTCAAAGCGACGCGAAACACCTGTGAAACGGTTCATTATATCGCCTAATTCTTGTACCGACTTAGATGCATCGATGTTTTCGTAGAAAGCCTGAGCTACAAGTGCTGCATTCTCGCGGTTTACAGAACCAAGTAATTTGTTTGCGAAATTTTGATAGGCATTTTTCCGAAGTATTTCCACGCCGTTTGGCATTTTAACACTTAAGGATTTCACATCATTTTCCCAAATATATGTTTTATTTGACTGAGAAAAGAACTGTAAAAATGCTTCGTTGTAGGAGTCGTGGGTAGGGTAGATGTCTGGATGGTCATAAGCAAGCCCCGGGATGATAGAGATAGCGGGGTGGTAGTATAAAAAGTTTTTGTCATACTCGTCAGCTTCGTACACAAAGTATTCTGAGCCCTCATCATACTCACCCATGTCCCCAAAACTAAGCTTTGCGCCGACTGAATAACTCACTGGAATGTTCATTTGTTTGAACAGCCAGATTGCCATAGCAGTTGTCGTGGTTTTGCCATGTGTACCTGCAATCGCTATCATTTTCAGGTTTTTCTCTTCAAGAAAATACGCTAAAAATTCATCTCGTTTTGAATGCTTAATCTGATTTTCTGTGGCAAATGCGAGAACAGGATGACTCGGATTCTCTTTAGGAAGAGCAGAAGAGTAGACGACCCAGTCGATCGGCTCATTCGTATGTATCTGACTAATTGAGTCTTCGCTATCCGGTACGGCAATACCAGATATGCCCTTGTCTTTAAGGTATTTGATATAAGCAGAATGTTGTTTGTCTGTGCCGCTAACAGTAAAACCAGCCTTGTGAGCTATAAGGGCAAGCGGTCCAATACCGGTGCCGCCAATCCCTGCAAAATGTATGTGCATGAGTACAAGTATACCTTACTTATAAGAGGTGGTATACTAACTCCATAACGAAATGTGGGTCAAACAAAGATGCTCAAAAAAGCAATAAAAAGACATATTCATAAGCGTCATCCGTGGCGAACAATTAAGTTTGATGAGCTTGCGGAGATATACATCAGTATGACGCTGAGAAGTTTTGGGTTTAGTGCAATCGGCGTGTTTGTTCCTATTTACCTTTTTAAAACAGGAGTTAGTCTTCAAGGTGTGCTATTCTTTTTGTTTTGTTTTTTTGCATTTCGTCTTTTTACTGCGCCACTATCTGGAAAAATCGTTGGCTTGATCGGTCCTAAGCACGGTATAGCACTTAGTAACGTGTTATTTATTGTGTTTCTTTCGATTCTTCTTACATATGAAACAATTCTTTGGCCACTTCCATTCCTTGCATTTATGTATACGATGGCTAATGGTTTATTTTTCGTGTCGTATCACACTGATTTCTCTAAAATCAAGCATGCTAGTCACGGTGGCAAAGAGTTAGGATGGTTATACATTTTTGAGCGTGTAGGCTCAGCACTTGGACCAGTGGTGGGTGGTATGCTCGCTGGGTTCTTTAACCCACAGGTGTCGATTATTTTTGCGATAATGGTGATATTTGGCTCTCTAATACCTCTTTTTATGACAAATGAACCCGTCAAAGTTCACCAGAAAATCACACTTAGAGGCATGGGTATTAAAAAAATCATCAAAAGTGACGCTATATCCTTAACTGCACTCAATGTCGTGAATGTCGCTCACGGGGCAGTGTGGCCTTTATTTATAGGAGTATTTGTGTTTTCAGATAACACATACCAAGCGTTAGGATTCATCGTCGGTGTATCTATGGTGGTCTCGATGATTAGCGCTCGGATGTATGGAAAAATTGTTGATAGAAAACGGGGTAGTTCATTGTTGATATTCGGCTCACTAAGCACTACCGTAGTCAATATTGTTAGGGTGTTTTCGTTTAATCCAGTTACAGCTGCATCGATTAGTGCCGTAGCTGAGCCAAGCGAACTAGCAGCAAAAATGCCTCTAGTGAAAGCGTATTATGACGAAGCTGACTCGCATGAGGGATACCGGATAGCATACATTGTGCTGACTGAAGTGGTGGTGTCTGTCGGAAAAGCGAGTTTTATGTTGCTCGGACTCGCAGGGCTTCTTTTCCTGTCTGATCAACACACGCTTCAGATGATGTTCGTAGTCGCAGCGATAGTAAGTTTACCTATGATGGTACAAAACTTTCCGGCTCTTAGGGAGAAAAAGTAGTCATGGATAGTCACAGATCACAATCTAGATTGATCAACGGCATTTTGATAGCAGTTTTTATTGGAAGTGCAACACTCACAGTAATTGCACTTCGTGCTAATTCGCAAACTTCACAAAGACTTTATGAGGCTCTACTCGAGGCAGACCAGTCAGGTGAAAATGTAGAAGAGTCACTTGATGAGTTACGTACCTATATCTACTCGCATATGAATACTGAGATAGGGTCTGAAAACGGCATACACCCACCGATTCAACTACAAGGTACGTATAGTAGGCTGGTAAGCGAAGAGCAGGAGAGGGTAGATAAGATAAATGACACCGTCTATGAGACTGCTCAATCACAGTGTGAGCAGCAGTTTGGTGCCGGGTCTTTACGAGACGGCAGAGTACAGTGTGTAGAAAAGTACATCGAGCAGAATTCTGTTGAGGTATCCGAAGCCGTGTCTCCTGACCTGTATCGGTTTGATTTCGAGTCACCCATCTGGTCTCCTGACCTCGCGGGGTATTCTTTGCTAGTAGCTGTAGTTGTCGGTTTAATACTCTGTCTACGAGCGATTTCAGCATTGTTACGTAAAGTGTTGACCTAAATAATTCTAGTAGCTGTATTGTCGTTGAGAAAACTAGAGCATTAAAAAACCGCACGATGTTTCACGTGCGGTTTTTCTATTAGTAACTCGTTACTTATGGAAGCTGAGTTTCTTCAGTACCAGGTGTGTCGCTTTCGTTAGCTTCTTCTGATCCTGCTGGTGCAGTTCCACTTGCTGCATCTGTCTGTTGTTGTTGCTGGTTTGCAGCTCCAGTCGCACCACACTCTACAGTCTCACCACTTTCCTGGTAATCCTTGATTGCTGATACAACTTGACCGTCGTCTTGGATGTTCTCCCAGTACAACACTTGGTCACGTGTTATAAACATTTGGTCTACTGGACAGTGTAACTCACCACCTAATTTAGCTAGACTTATGTTTTGTGTTGGAGTTTCGCTACCTGGTTGAACTTGCTGGTTAACTCGCACGTAGTAGATGTCTGTAAGTCGGTATAGATCTTTGTTATATACACCTAGTTTACCGAAGTAGACTTGTCCATCTTGACTGTTTAGGAATACTGCTTGGTATTTGCTAGTGTCAATCAAATCTGTCTCAGGCTTAGATGAATCTTTAACGAATATTAACGCAAAGATAACAGCTACGATAAGAAGCGTAGTTATAACTAATAATGCCATTCCACCTATCTTAGTGATATCGAATCCACCTTTTTTAGACGGCTTGTTGTTTTGTGGCGCAAAACTACTCTCACCAGTTGGCTGTGAATCAGCTGGTCTCGTTTGTTGCGCAGGTCGATTGCCTCTGTTGGCAAAATCCATGGTTCCTCCCACCTTTTTGATAAGGGTTTTTAATTTATCAATTTACTGATGAGAACATTGTAATATAAGTTACTCGATAAACACAAGCATATTTCATAATTAGTACGTACGAAAAGCCTAAAGTGTTGACAAGTGTTGCTGAGTGGGCGTATGGTGTAGGTACAAATTAATTTTTAAAGAGGGAGACTTAATAAGCCATGGCTTACAGTCACACAAATTCAAAAGGTGTTACATACTACTTAAACTCTAAAGACGTAGTACTACGTGGTGGTAAAACACAGACTATTTATTACTTCTCAAAGGATGAGCGAGCTGATACAGCTGTAGCTGATATCCCTGCAGGAATGCAAGTTAACGAAAACCCACGAAACGGTTTCTTAACTGTTAGCCGCAAGAAATAAGTAATTTCTACGCTACAGAACACGAGGCTAGAGATAGCCTCGTGTTTTTTGTTCAAAACAGAGTTAAATCTATTGCAAAATAACCTCAAGCGTGATATAATATAAGTATGAGCGTAGATAAATATCCACAAGCATCCTTAGACTCTAAAACTCAAGCAATGATAGAGGCTGGTAAAGCAATACGTGAAGCTGGTGGCTTAGCAGTCGCTGAAGCCGGTAGGGTAGAGCGAATATTAGACCAGGCAGGAGGAGCCGACTACAAAGCAGACCCATCAGGACATCGTGAATTAGCAGAGCAAGGTTTTGTTAGTTATGTATCTCCTGAAGAACGAGTAGTAAGGCGACAACTACAAGCATTGAAAGACAAAAATCTGCCAAAAATATCTACTTCACAGATAGCTGGTCAGCGAAACGCATCTAGGGCGCTTAGGGATTTTCAGCTTTAGTTTTTAAAAATGAGAGAGCCAAATTTTCCTTTTGCTAAGTATAGAGAGTGGGGCCCCACTCCATCTTCACCTCCTGAAATCGTAGCTGAGGATGTATTCAAGCTTATCCAGTGGCAGAATGAGCTATACAAACGACCGATTTTTGATGACATTACTGGATATTATCAATTTCATCCTTCTGTAAACGGTGCTGCTGCATACGTTAGGGGTGCAGCTCGCAATAGGCCTGTGGTGCCTGAAAATGTTGAGAGCGGAGATACGCTCGAAGCTAAAAACGAAAGACACTTGACGCATTTAGCAAAAAACCCTGAGCTGGCAACTGCGCTTTTCTGGGCAGCAGCTTCTATGCGAGAGGATGTTTTGGGAGAGTCCTTGCTATCTTTAGCAAAAACAAGTGAGCAGACGCAAGCATTAATAGATGATTCTGCCGCTGCTTATTCTGCCGACGCTATAGCAGATTACGGGTATTGTTTGTTGCATCCAGTTGACTACCAATATTCCAGAGGAGATTTTGGCCCAGGATTACAAAACAAGATTGAGTCTATTGCACCTGGTACTGCAAAGGCGATACTCGATTTTGGAAAAGTAGCATATGACCAGCCTGACTTACTCATTGGTCACGACGGTGTCTTGTTGATGGAGGCTGCAATACTGGAGCAAAAACGAAGATTAGCTTTCTGGGGAGCTCGTCATAGTAGTCTGATGGATGCATTCCCAGACATACCAGTTTCACAAGAGCTGTTTAATGACGTAGTCGATTTTCCAGAAGTCTTTGATTTGCATCATAAGTTGCCTAAACACTAAACTTAGAAATTACACATGAAAAGTTTTATTACGATTTTAGCGCCGATGGACGATGTCACTGATACGGTGTTTCGCCGTGTTGTATCTGATTGCGCTGAGCCGACCTATAACGTCACGGAGTTTGTGAATGTTGATGGGCTGTGCAGTGATGGGCGTGAGCGAGTAATTCATAAGTTATCATCTGAGCAAGATACAGCTCCAGTAATTGCGCAGATATGGGGCAAGAGGCCAGAAAATTTCCGCCAAATTGCTGCCGAGATAGCTAGCGGAGAAATACCTGGATATGTCGCAGTTGACATTAATTTTGGCTGTCCCGATAAGGCAGTGGTGAAAAACGAATGTTGCTCGGCGATGCAGCAGCCTCACCTGCGAGAAAAAGCCGGCGAGCTGATACAGGCTACGATTGAAGGACTCGACGGTAGATTGCCACTGACACTCAAGACAAGACTCGGCTTTAAAGAAATCGACTACACATGGCATGAATTTTTACTCAGTTTTAAGCCGATGATGCTGAGTGTGCACGTACGTACCACGAAACAGATGAGCAAAGTGCCGGCGCAGTGGGAAGCGATTGAACCGATCTTAAAACTCCGCGATGAGATATCACCAGAAACAAAGATTATATTAAACGGTGATATCGAGACGTATTCTCACGGACAAGAACTTGTAGAAAAGCACGGTGTCGACGGCGTGATGATTGGTCGCGGAATTTTTAAAAACCCGTATGCATTTGCTGAAAACGCAGAAGAGGTCTGGCAGTCAATGGGGCGCGAAGAAAGAATTGAACTGTTTAAGAAACACTTACGACTCCATGCAGAAACCTACAAACATGCTGAGCGAAAGTTCAATCCACTCAAGAAATTTGCCAAAGTCTACATCAGCGAATTCGAAGGAGCGTCTGAGCTCCGCAATGACATCATGCAGTGTCAGTCCATCAACGAAGTGCTGACTCTTCTTAATAGCTAGTAGGACTTGAGTTTTTTTACTAGTTCGAGAGTATCTTGTATCTCGGTCTCACACTTGTCTTCGTAATATACGTTGAATGAACGTCCATCTTCTACTTTTAGCGTGTAAGCAAAGATTCGTTCTGGATAATTTTCGTGATTATCATCCTCCGTGAAGAGCTGGACACCTCTTTGACATGCTTGTAGATTTGGCACGAAATCAAGTGCATCCTCTGAACTATTCGCCATACGTATTTGATTTTTATAATAATTTTTAGCAGTATTACTCGTTACTATGAGGAGTGGGTAGTCGTCTATGGGGTTTTCGTCATATCTGTACTCATAAATACTTTGATTAAAGCTCGAATCATTTTCGACATATAGCTTTGCTTGTGGGATATATAGATCACCAGTCTGAGAATTAGTAATTATTGGTGTAGTTAGGCTATCGACAGCCTCGAAAAGGAAAGTGTTTAAGAGGTCTCTATCGACCTTTTCATCAATTCGCTCAATATTCTTTGAGTTTGTGTACAGTATCGACAGAACTAAGCCGAAGCAGACTAATATTACTACTGCTGGTACGAGGAATGTAGCAGATACGTGTTTCTTTTTCGGATTGTTTTTTGTTTTTTTCGATGAACGCTTCATAGCATGCATTATAAGTAGATTTTAAGGATAAGCAACAAATGCGGGATTAGGCTGTAGAAGTGATTAGTAAATAAATGCAACTCACGTATAATCATAAGCATGAAAAGCAAACATGTAGCAGGGAGTGAGTCTACTGCCACGTCAAATAATCAAAAAACAAATATGCTACCTTTCAAGCGAGTGTTTTTTGGCTTGTTAAAGAACGATTTAGAGTACACGACAATTGATGACTTGCAGGACAAAATCCACAGTCAATCGCATTTCTCGGTGCTGTACTTTACGCTTTTGATTACGTCGGTTTTGGTTTGTACACTGGGACTTTTGATTAACTCATCTGCGGTTGTAATCGGTGGTATGTTGATTGCGCCTCTGATGTGGCCACTCTCACGCATCGGGTTTGGTGTAGCACGGCGAGCACGACACCATATCGTTCGAGGTGTGTTGCTTGTACTGGCAAGCGTTTTAATCGGGACGATAAGTGCGTATTTGATTAGTTATATTTCACCTATTAAATCTCTCAATGATGAGATCTTGGCGCGGACACAGCCAAACTTAATGGACCTTTTCATCGCTTTGGCCGCTGGTCTTGTCGCTGCGATAGCCATCACTCAGAAGAAGATTGCTGATTCACTTGCAGGCGTCGCTATTGCCGCATCACTGATGCCTCCGCTTTGTACGGTCGGGATCACGCTTTCATTAGGACGGTATTCTGATGCAGCTGGTGCGCTTCTTTTGTTCTCGATTAACGCAGCATGTATTTCACTCGTGACGGCTATAGTTATCTCCTACAATCTGTATTTACGTACTAAAAAGTTCAATATATCGACGCGCGCGGCAGTGGTTAATGCGTTGTTTGTTGTATTACTAGCAATCCCACTTGGATACTTTTTACTGATCTATAGTTTCGAGGTTAAGAGTTATGAAGAGGTCAATAAAGCCCTTCAGTCTTACTCTCTTCAGTCAGAAAAAGGAGTGGTATTCGAAAATGTGAAGGTTGAAACTAGTGCTGGAGAAAAGGTAGAAGTACAAGCAGATGTTTTGATTCCTAACAGCGCTACGTTTACGTACTTAGACAATGAAGAGCTACTGTCAGAGCTTAAAAAGGTCGTGGGAAATGACGTTACGCTAAATTTACGTATACAAAATGTATTTGAACCTGTGAGTAAAGATCAGCAAGATAGTGCAGCGACCATTAGCCAGATTAACGATGTGTTTCTAGCTGAGATTGCTAAGTTAGACGAAAACTTTCAGGTGAGTAGTATTAATATTGTTCAACGAGATTCAACGTACACCGACTGGGATATAACTGCCGAGGTGTTAGTAGACCCTGACTCTGCACCATTGTCTACCGAGCTAGATGATTTACGAGTTGCTGTGGCCGATCAAGTAGGAAAGACAATAGACGTAAATATCACGTTTTTGCCACGGATTACGCTACGTTCAAGCGATCAGACTGTGACTCAGGTATCTCGTGAAGCAACGATAGATGCGACAACGCTAAGAGATAGTTCTGCAGAGATTAGTAATTACAGCCTAATAGTAGGGGATACTGTCTCACGTGTGTCGTACACTGTCACGACGCTAGACCCTGAAGCATTTGATGACGATTATCTCGACGATGTTCAATCAAGAATAGAGCTGCAAACAAAAAATACCGTGCAACTTAGCGTAAAACTACTTCAAGCTCAACAGATTGTACGATAATTAAGTGCTTGACTGCTGTTAACAGGGTGTTCCTCTGGTATAATAGTCTTTGAATTTATATTTGGGGGTGTAGCTCAGTGGTCAGAGCAGCGGGCTCATAACCTGTTGGTCGCTGGTTCAAACCCAGCCACCCCCACCACGTCGATAACGTACAAGAAGCTTGCAAGTTTTTCTGTAAACAAGTGACAGAAAAAGCTGCAAGCTTCTTTTGTTATCTCCTCTTACCCCGTAAATGCAAGCATTTACGGGGACCCCGGTAGATTTTTATTTTGATTGAGTTGCTGATTAGTCAGCGATCAACTTGGTCGTCTGGTGAAGAATGCCGGTGGCATTCTGCAAGGAAACCTTTTGGGTGAAACTTGTTTAACTCCATGAAGTTGGAGCTGTAGCTCGAAGCGGGCCCGCGGAACGTGGGCAAACCCTACAATATTAAAATGCGGTGAAATCCTAAGAAGTTAAAATGCCAAACGGCGTGGATTATATGTCTAAGAGGCAGGTTTCGAAATCTTCTACACAAACCCTGTATACAGTCGCTGCATGAGCTAAGGCTAGTTCGTCATCGCAAAATCTTGTAGCGTGTTTTCGTTCACAGCTTTGCGACTCATCCAGAAGTGTTTGTAGGGTTTCTCCGTCTTCCAGTAAAGGTTCGCCTCTGAAAATCACATCTGCAGCCAATCTCTCACCCAAATCTCTAATTATTATCGCGTATAAAAGATCGTCTTCATCATCGCTATTTCGCAGTGTGCTGACGTATAGTGATGTAACAGAATGAGCAAGCCAAGCGAGCCTTTCATGTTTATCTCGTCTCAAAAGTTCACTATACGTTTCTTCAGTGTATTCTGACATCAAATCACACTATAAAATATAGTTATTAAAAAGTCAATAACCCTACGAATATACAGTTATTTAGTTTTAAGCTTTTTCAATAGCTTGCAATGAAGCGATGAATGCTTCCTTATACTCGCTCAAAGTTGCATCTGCATCTTTCATGACACCTTGCTCGTCAAAGGTATCTTGAGTGAGCTGGACAGCGATTTTTTCACCGACATTTAGAATCTTTAGCCAGTCAAAGATGTCCTGAAGGTGCTTTGTCGCTGAGGCGCCGCCGTCAATATATCCGTAGCTAACGATTGTGGCTGGTTTTTCTTTCCATTCTTCGACGAGGTAGTCGAGAGCGTTTTTGAGTGATCCTGGGATGCTTCTGTTGTACTCAGGCGTCACAAACACAAACCCATCTGCTTCTGAGATTGTTGCTTGCCATGATTTACCTTCTTCCGTAGTCGTTGGCATGTAGGCAGGTGGGACTGCTGCATCAAAGTTGGGTAGGGCAATCTCTTGCAGGTCAAGTACTGTTAAATCGAAGCCAGCTTCTTTTGCTGTCGTGACGAACCAGTCAGCGATTTGTTTACCGACCCGTCCTTGGCGTGTACTTCCAATGATGAGTTTGATGTTCTTTGCCATAGTTGTGAAATCTCCTATTTTATTAACTTACTACACTTTGTATAGTGAGTATATGAGCAGTATAAATGACGTCACTATACATTGTAAAGTTAATTTATGATAAAATAAGTTCAGAAAGTATATATGTCATTTACTACACCTAAGCCACAAGTTGATAGTGTCGAGTCCCGCCCTGGTTGTATCCAAGCTGCGCTTTGTGTACTTGGTGATAAATGGTCGCCGCTCATGATTGGTCAGTTAGTTGGCGAAGCATTAACCTTTAGTGATCTAGAGAAGAGACTCGCAGGAATAAGTCCAAGAACGTTAAGCGCGCGATTAGAGAAGTTACAAGAAGACGACATCATCGAAAAGCTTCGGTATAACGAGCATCCTCCACGCTATAAATACGTGTTGACGGACAAGGGAAGAGGTCTTATTGATATCCTTGAGTCGATGGCTGCTTGGGGTGAGAAGTACCACTCCTAGGATTCTTACCATAAGAGTGATGTATTACAATAGTAGATGCAATGATTGATACGATACGTTCATACTATGATGCACTACTCGCAAAAGCACACGAGTATCGTGTTTTTACACCGCAAAACATCGGACTGTATTTGATAGCAGCTTTGTCATTAAGTGTGATGTACAGTGGTTCGAAGGTTATCCAACAAAACTACGAGTTAACACAGCAAGTGCGAGCTATCGAGCAAGAAAACCAAATCATTGAGCTGGAGAACCGTAACAAAGAGCTAAAGAATCAATACTATGCGACTGAAGAATATGCCGATATCACTGCTCGAAGTTCGTTTGGGCGAGCCCTGCCTGAGGAGCGAGTGTACATCGTGCCTGCGTCTGTGAGCGAGCGTGTGCTAGTGACGCCAGAAGTTGCCGATGATTTCTCTGTCGCAGAACAAGACATTCCGCAGTACCGCAAAAACATCCAAGCCTGGTTAAACATTTACTTTGGTAGTAACTAATGAAGAAGCTCACATTGATTGGTGGTGCGCCATTAGCAGGTAAGACAACCTTATCAAAAAAGATTGCTAAAGAAGAAAACGCTGTCGAGCTATCAACAGACTCTATCAGGTCATGGATGAAAAACATCCTCAACAAAGACGACTATCCAGATCTCTTCTGTACAAGTGGCATGAGTGCGGAGGAATTTTACGAGAAATTTACGACACCGCAATCGGTCGTAGACGAGGAGATAGCTGAGGGGGTTGATGTTGCAAAAGGTGTAGTTGCTCTGCTGAATACTGGTATATCTTGGGAGCATCTAGTTATTGAGGGCATAGCTGTAACCCCACAGTTAATAGTTGAGCTGAAAGAGATGTTTTCAGACCGTGAAGTAGAAGGATATATTGTCGTAGATACTGATGAGACTCGAATCGACACAAGAATTAGAGGACGAGGCTTGTGGGGTCCACTAGACACTTACCCTGAATCGTTAATCCCACGTGAAGTAGAATGGGTTATTTTGTACAATCGTTGGTTCGAAGAGCAGGCGAAAAAGTACGGAGTCGAAATTAAATATATCTAGGCGAGGCTTAACACTTAATCCTGTCAAAATTAAGTGTTATAGTAATCGCAGGCGACTTGAACGCTGAAATCAGAGAGGAAATATACAAAACGATGAGCGCATAAAACCACTTCACACAAGTACAAACTAATTTTTTGTATTGAGGAGTGTGTTTATGTCGAAAAATCGACCAGGGCGTGAGCCTAAGAAACCCAAGAAAAGTAAATAGCTAAGATTTCGCTATGCGTTCAAGTCGCTGCATGGATATGTTGACTTTTTCACCTCTGTTTGATACTATTAAATTCGCTTCAAAATAAAACCAAGTAGCGCGGGGTGGAGCAGCGGCAGCTCGTCTGGCTCATAACCAGAAGGTCCTAGGTTCGAGTCCTAGCCCCGCTACCAAGAAGACAAGCTCAGGATTTATCCTGGGCTTTTCTTTTTGATTGACGAAGTCAAGACTCGAACCGTCAAGGTTCGCTAATCCCCCGCAAGCTTGCTTGCAGACTTACGGATTAGATTCATAGCCGAAGCGTTAAAACCTTACTATAAAAAGAGAACAGCTTAAAACCCAAGTTCGCAATTTAATTGACAAATTATTCAAAATAACTTATAATTAAATTATATGAGTGACTTTGACACTACTTTTAAGAGATTATTGAATATGTCGCCAGCTGAAGCTGGGATTAGTGCTGAACTGATGGGTTTTTCACCCGAGCACGCTGATACACTTCATCAATTTCAAAGTAGAAGTTTAGGTGCTAGACAAGCCCCTCAAAGAATTGAGCAATTCGATCATTTAATGAGGACTCCCGGAATAGATCTTGTAGTGACAGCGGCTCAAGAATGAGTAGAAGTTCTCCCGAATAGTGGCTGGATAGTTGATGCAAGAATTGCACCTGGCTATAGTGGAAAGTTAGAGACATATCGCTATGAACAAGGTGGTGTAAGTTTCAGAGAGGGTTCAGAAGATTTAGCTAAAAGTCTTGCTGAGTACCGTTCAGCAAGATTGCACGCTTCTTTTGTGCTTGGGAAATCTACAGTGCTTGAAGCTTGTTACGAAAGAGCTGACTATCCATTTAAGGACAGGGCACCTTACAAAAGAAACGGCCCTGATTACTTAGGATATGATTTTGATTCTCTTGAGGCGGTAGATTTAATTAATGGTGGCAGAATTCTTT
>JAUIBQ010000013.1 GCA_030427445.1 bacterium
TCCTCCACCCCAGGCGTCGGATCTATAGAAGAACAGCGTGAGGTAACTCCTGAACAAAGAGAATTCATCACCGAGTTTGCAGAGAGGGCCGAGGCGGCGAGAGAAACACTTGGTGAATTTACACCAGGTTCTCTGGATGAAGTGCAAGCGACTTCTGATTTATTACAGAGACGCAGAGACATCGTGCAGACTGAAGATGAGCGAGTTAGATTAGAACAGCAACTTACGGCCCTTGGTGACTATGCTCAATTACTAAAGCAGCAGAATCTTTATCAGAGATTTTCTACACTTCTCGCCGATGAAAACATCACTCCCCTCGAAGGGTTTAACATTGTCGTGAAAGAATTTGAAAGCGAAGATAGGCAAGATCTTGAGTTAGTTTCACAGTTTAGAAAACTTACCGTGGAGCTAGAGTCCAATCGTCTCGTGGGCTTGGCGAAGTCAGAGTCTACAGATAATGCCATTATAGAGTTGGAAGAATTTGCACGAACAATTGGCGCAGAAGCAAGTGATACAGTAGAGACAGTCGGCACATTTTTATACTCCAAAGCACTCTTAGAGGGTTACTACGAAGGATTAAAAGACTTTGATGATCCGGATAAAACGCTTTCAGAGCGTATTAATGCGGTTCAAGTCTCGATACCAAACTTGCCTAATATTGGTAGTTTTAGGGCTGACGAACTGCGTCGACAACTTGTAGACAGCGCCAACCAGAAGATTATCGCAGAACGTACACTGGAAATCCTCGCTCTTTTCCCTGAAGAATCGACAAATGCTGAACAGTTCATGCTCGTCCTAGAAGAACTTGATGTTGTAAGTGGTATCGATGCTGAGCTTATCGACGATTTAGCTAGACAATACAGTGAGTACGTTGGTTTGGTGCGTAAATTTCGTCCTGAAGATTTTGAAAAACTATATACTGAAGAATTGCTTGCAGCTCGACGTCGTGCAAGCGATGCATATCCAGAAAGTTTAGAGCTTGGTAAAAACATAGAGGCTGCAAAATATTTAGCGGGTAAATTTGCAGATACTATTATGCCACTGTATCAATCTCTCGCTGGAGATCAGCGCAACAGTAACTTATTGCGCTATAAAGCTGCACGTAATGGTAACGGTGCAGAGGGGAGAGAAACATATGTGTTAGATGTTGATAAGATTGCAAGCCAACGAGATATAACGGAGATTGAGAGAGAGTATCTAGAGTCAGTTCAGGCGCTTAGTATATTTAATCCACACATTGTTGCACTTGCCAAGGAGCAACCAGAGATTTCTTCAATATATTTCGAAGATTATTTTGATGAGTTGAGTGAGAAAACCAAAGAGGCACTTGTCGCGCAAGAGCGACCATACGTGCCACTACTTATGATAGGGGCTGGACCAAACGGTATTGTGTCTTTGGGTGAACTGGCGAGAATAAACCCAGACATCGTTAAGAATGCGTTGATTGTTGACACGGGAGAGCTTCCTGGCGGTCCTTTTGCAATTCCGCGTGGTCCAGCTTGGGATTTAAATAGCGCTAATGAACGAGGATCGGAAGAACCAACGCTACCGGCATCACCTGTTGAAATTTCAATGAGGACAGGTGTTGAGGAGCGACAAACGGTACGTGCTTATGGAAGCCCATTGCCGTGGTACCCCGGAGAGCGAGGCTCTTCACAATCTGCACGACAAGGCAGTATCAACACAGCCGTAGATTACTTACCGACACCAGACGATTTGTCTGATGCACGCTATCCAACTAATGAAGAGTTGGCGTTAATCTTGCAGATGCAGACTGCTATGTTGGCAGAAAATATTGCGCTGGAAACACGTGTTGTCCAAGTTCGTCCGGAGAATCCTGAGGGAGATTCTGGTAAACAGATTGCAACTATCGAATTTTCCGATAACGCAGGACAACCTCGTCGTGTAGAAGTCCTTACAGACTATGTTATTACTGCAACAGGCTTGGGGGAGCCAAGTTATGGATTTGGACTTCAAGGTTCAAAAGCCGAGAAGGTCCTCGAACAGACGACTAAACAAGAAGGCTTCCCAAAACTTAGCACCACGCTTGATGCGTTTAATGCACTTGCTTCAAAAGAAGGAGAGCAGGACAGCCCAGGCGAGACACTTGCTATATATGGAAGTGGTAACTCGACGGATACGCTTATTGAATACGTCGGGGGTATTTTTAACGGCGATAATCCCAAGGTAAGAAACGTTAAGAAGATATATGTCGTATCAACCACTCCTGGTAGTGCTCGTCCTAGATATGCTAAGATCGGCGATTTACGAGCGAGAAATGGGCGTGAGAATTTAATAGAGATTGTGGAAGCACGAGTCGCAGATATTGACTTTGAAAGTCCTGAGCCAACGGACAATCAGAAACTTGTACTTCTTGATGCTCAAGGCCAGCGTTTGATTGATGAAAAGGGTGAAGATATTGTTGTGGACAATGTAATTGCAGGTACGGGTTTTCGTCCACAACTATCAGAAGTTTTCAGCTCATACACGGGTGATAAGCCACTTGACGATGAGTCATTAGATAAAATAACGCTTCCTACAAACCCAAATGTTAGTGTTGCTGATAGGCTAGCACGTAATCCAAGGGTTGTTTTTGTGGGAACTGCTTCTAGGGCTGAATTTGACGTTGCTGAAAAACTTGATCAGCTTCCTCCAGAGGCTCGACAGGCTTTATTACGAAACGGTGCAGAAAATGCCGTAGCTTTAGGCTTTAGAGGCCCAGATGATCGTGCAGCAATGCGCCTAATATCCGAAGATATATCGTCGTTAGTTCGAGATAGTAAAACTAATCTTGTGAAGCCGATTACACAACTAAAACCTTTGCCACGTGATGTTAGGGAGTTGCCACTCCGCCGCGGTATTGTGGCAGATTCACAAGTACTAACCCCAATACTAAACCGTCGTATAAAAGCTGGTATAGGAAAGCATAGCGACTTCTTCAGAAAAGGTGGCAAAGAATCTGTTGAGGATACAACATATGAGATCCGTACCACAAAACAGGGCATACCAATTCAAAGTAGTACGATGCCAGACGATTTAGTAGAAGTCGTAAGTAACGCATACTCCTCGAAATTTGTTCAGGCGTATGCAACACGAGCACCGTCTACACGAAGATCTGAGGGTGGCTATGTTATACGAGTGAATGCTCGTAATCGTCGCATTAACTTGTCTAATTCCTTTATCGAACCTATCTAAACGCTAGCAGTATGTCGGTGCTTAAAAACCCGCTATACTATTGAGTAATGGCGGAGAGAAAGAAACTAGCAATTATCGACGGTAAGAGTGTGTTTTACCGTGGGTACTACGCGATGCCAAACTTGAGTACAAAAGATGGTACGCCGACAGGTGGAGTCTACGGATTTATCGCGATGAGCTTGGAGCTTATCAAACGCTACAAGCCTGATTATGTCTGTGTGGCGTGGGATAAGCCAAAGACCAACATCCGCAAGCGACTTGAAATTTACCCTGAGTACAAAGCAGGACGTAAGCCTGCACCTGATGATTTTTACGTGCAGATACCTATCCTTCACGAAGTGTTGGAGGCGTTTAGCTGGCCACTGTATGAGTTCGATGATTATGAGGCGGATGACATCATGCATACGCTCGCGAAGAAGGCCGACAAGGAAGATCTAGAGACCATGCTTATCACGAGTGACATGGATGCACTCCAGTCAATTTCTGAGCACACACACATGTATGCACTCAAAAAAGGACTCACAAATATACAAAAATTTGATCCAACTGAGTTTGAAAAAAAGTATGACATTAAAGTTGAGCAATTTTTAGATTCAAAAGCGCTTAAAGGCGATAGCTCAGATAATATACCAGGTGTAGCGGGCATCGGTGAGAAGTCTGCTTCAGCGCTGCTCAATGAGTTTAAAACACTTGATGGTATCTATGAAAACCTCGCACTCGTAAAAACCTCCTGGGCTAAGAAGCTTGAAGCAGGGAAGGATTCTGCGTACATGTCTCGCGAAGTGGCGCGGCTATTTGATGACGCTCCGGTTGAGCTCGATTTGCAGGCTATGGATATTAACGACCTCGATACTGCAAAGTTACGCGAGATATTGATGAAACTAGAGTTTCGCTCATTGCTGAAGAATCTACCTGAAGGCATGCAGTCCGACTCAGGCTCAAAAGTTATGGAGAGCTCGAGTGGTTCGTTAGTTGAACTACACACGCCAAAGATAGAAACGGTGTCGAAATCAACAGAGGTAAAGTTAGCTACAGGCGTGGTGTTGCACACGAGAGCTGCGGGAAAACATGGCACTGACCCGAGCTATGTATTACTTGCAGACGAAGAGACGTGTTATGTCTTCGCAGGTGATCAACTTCCAAGAGCAGTAGATGTACTAAAAGACATTGATGCTGTCAGTGGCTATGACCTAAAGCATGATTTTCAAGTGTTGCTTGAACTTGGGGTAGAGAAGCTTCCACGTGTCGCACACGATGTACATGTCGGAGCATTTATCATTGATAGCTTACGCAGAGATCTGAGCTTGAGTGAGCTTGCTGGTGACCTCGGGTTTGACTTAAAGCTTGAGGATTTAGACGACGAAGAGTATGCATCTAAAGCAGGTGAGTTCGCAGCTGTCATCCGCGAGCTAAGTGATTATCAGGGAGAAAAGATTAGCGAGGTTACGAGCTTGATTAAGATGGCAGATGCTGTCGATTGGCCAGTGATACCTGTGCTGGCACGCCTGGAGCGCGCTGGCATGAAACTCGATACAGAGTTTTTCAAAAAGCTTTCTGAGGATTTGGCTGAGAAGATTTCGTATGTTGAGCAAACGATATATGGGTATGCAGATCAGGAATTTAATATATCGAGCCCGAGCCAGCTAAGCGAGATCTTGTTCGTCAAGCTGGAGCTCCCGACGAATGTTTCAAAAAAGGGCAAAGCAGGGCACTACTCGACAGCCGTGAACGTGTTGGAGAAGCTTAAAGGTGTACACCCGATTATTGAGGAGATTGAAAAGTATCGCGAGTACACGAAGCTCAAGAGCACGTACGTTGATCCACTGCCGTCGCAAGTCGATGACAATAATCGTTTACATAGTTCGATGAACATGACGGTCGCCGCGACTGGACGTTTGAGTAGCAATGACCCGAACTTACAAAACATTCCTGTGCGCACAGAGCTCGGACGTGAGATTCGTCGCGGGTTTATCGCCGAGAAGGGCAATGTCATTATCAGCGCAGACTACAGCCAGTTTGAGTTACGTATCGCGGCTGCGATGAGTGGCGACGAGGCGATGATTAAAGCGTTTAACGAAGATAGCGACATCCACACAGAAACAGCAGCACTTATCCAGGGTGTGGCTCCGGAAGAGGTGACAAAGGAGATGCGCTATGCAGCTAAGGCTGTAAACTTCGGCATCCTCTACGGACAGGGTGTGCACGGGCTGAGTGAAGGTACGGGTATCAGCTACGCAGAGGCGAAAGAGTTTATCGCGAAGTATTTCGAGGTACGACCAAAGCTTCGGGGGATGATAGACAGTTTTAAAGATATGGCGAAAAACAAAGGCTACGTCGAGACAGTGATGGGCCGTCGCCGACCTACACCAGATGTGCAGTCGAGTAACTTTATGGTTCGCGAAGGTGCGTACCGAGCGGCTATCAACATGCCGATTCAGGGAAGCGCTGCAGACCTGACCAAAATGGCGATGAGCGCCGTGGAAGAAAAATTGCCAGAAGGTGCGTTTCAGATAATGCAAATCCACGACTCCGTGATGGTGGAATGTAAAGAAAAAGACGCCGTAGCCATTGGAAAAATGATGCAAGAGACTATGGAGTCAATCAAGCCGGATCTCGGCGTAAAGCTCAAAGTCGACGTAAGCATCGGTAAGAATTGGGGCGAACTTTAGTGGTGAATAAAAAGATTGAAGATGTTTTTGCAAACGCATATATTTATCATGAATATTTGTACGAAAGTATGGACGTTGCATTGAACGAGATGCCAAATAATCTTGGTCTAAAAGTCGGAAAGTTTTTCATTCATTCAGCTGCTATGGAAAACAGTATGAAAGATTTAGTTTTTTTAATAAACTCTAAGATAAGTAATGAAACCAAAACATTAAAAATTAAGTACAAAGATTCAAAACAAACAATAAGAGATGTTAGGAAAGAACTTGAAAGATATACATTTCTTGATGATGATATCAATCAAAAACTAAAAGAATTCTTAGCTAAGTCTGAAAAATTCAACACACAAAGAAATAATTTCATCCATCATTTGTTCAGCGAAAAGATATCCGACTTTGATTTAGAGAAACTAGAAGTAGAACTAAACAAAGCACAGGATCTACTTCTGCAAATGAGAAAGCTCGAGTGGAGAATTTTTGAAAAATTAACAACTGTAGGTTAAGAGATGGAGTCTAACTGGGATAATGGTTGAAAAAGAATTACTAAAAACTATTCGGCACATAGCATTAGCGACAATTAATGAAGATTGGTCGCCACATAACACACCGCTTTTTTATGCGATAGATTTCGACAGAGAGAAAATTTACTTTGCATCGAGAAGAACATCTCTCCATTCTAAAAATGTGGAGCGTACAGGCCAGGGCTTTGCTGTCGTCTATGATTCTAATGAATTCAAGGGTGGAATCTATTTAAAACTTGTTGATATGGGCCTTGTTTCTGAAGAAAACCTGGAACATGCTCTTGGTGTTTTTAACAAAAAGTGCGAAGAGTGCGATAACGATGCGCTAGCGCCTGATTTTCATCTAATTGAAGATGGATACAGACTATACGAAGGTTCAATAAATCAAGTTGAAGTCTACTCAAATAAGGAAGATGAAAACGGACACATTAAAAATGAGCAAAGAAAGCAAGTAGCGTTAAAAGATTTATTCTAGGAGATAGAGATACGCAGTGTTTCGAAGACAGGAGACATGTCATTAGAAATACGTTCATAAATTTTGGTGAAGTCGGGTGCTAGGTCTTGTTTGTGTGATAAGTCATTTTTCTTGATCTGGATAGTCCCATTTGGTTTTTCTGTTACGACTGAGCTATAAACGAAGGCAATGACATGAGTGAATAATTCATCATTTTGCTCAATTAGTATCTCAAATACACCACGATGCTTTAGGTGGGTAGCTATTTGATATCCGAGCTTCTCCTCTAGTTCACGTTTTGATGCTTCAAGAGTCGTCTCTGCTTCATGAACCTTGCCTCCAATCATATTGAGTAGATTGCGGTAGGGGTCTTTATCTTTTTTCTGCAAGTAGACGTTCTCATTATCTTCTAGAAGTGTGTATGTAATAACTTTTGGTGTCGACTTAGCTATAGTGGTGCCACGAGAGAGCTTGTCCACGAGTGATTTGCCATCATCGGTCAGAGTATAGACGCCACGTGAAGTGCTATTTATGTATCCATCTTTTACTAGTTGCTGAAGATGGTAGCGGAAATGACCACTTTCTACTTTGTAAGCATTAAGCTCTACATATTTCATAGAGTCTGATGTGCGTAAATCGTCGAGAATACGTTTTTGGATATAGTGCATGACTACTTAATTGTAAAATTAATTTCCTATATTTACACGTCTAAAAAATATGTAACAAATCTGTCACGTTAACAAGAAAGGACATTCGTAATGGGAATCGAAAAGATCAAGCCAATTCGCCCAGAAGAGGCAAATGCTGAAAAGCTACAAGATATTCCAGATGCAGTGTTTGAGGTGTTTAATAAACAGATAATCCGCAATTTAAGTAGCGGTGGAAGACGTGCCGTCGTGTATCAAGATGTCGTCTTGGAATTGCTGGAAGAAGGTCATGATTTGGATAGAGATGTGGTCTTTGACAATGGGTGGCTCGACGTAGAACCACTTTATAGAGAGGCTGGCTGGAAAGTCGAATACGACAAACCTGCTTATAATGAAAACTATCGAGCTCACTTTGTTTTTTCAAAGCAGCCTAGAGATATCGACCCCTACTAGAGTCTCATGATTTACGTATCTTTTTGTTATTTTACAGTTTCTCCTAGTTCAAGTTTTGCTAAATCATAAGCGAAATGTAAGAATTTTTATTGTCTTAAAATCACCTTTATTGGATGATTAAACTACAAACAAACATCTCTTTTACTGTGCACTAATTCATAAGGGGGAAGTATGGTAGCTCTAGATAACAGAGGGTCGGGAGGTAGTCTGCCTCCTACGACAATGGAAGGTGATCCCGACTTCGGAGACCCTGACGATTGGAGTCGTTGGGAAGCTGAGTTAGGGTTTAGTGAATTAGAGGTATTGGCTGCAGTTGTCGGTCATCCTGGTTCGGTAGGAGCTACTCAAGCTGAAATTTCTGAGGCGTATATGGGGAAGATGTCTTTACCTGGCTTAAAAGGTAGTTTTAACAGGCGATTTAGACAAGTTAACCCACTGGACGGCATTGTGTTCTTAGATGACTATCGTCCGGAACAGTCCATCTTCAATTTCCCACCGCCAGCAGCTTGAATAACAGATAATATGTATTGACAAATAAGCTCTAGCGTGATATAATGTAGCGTATTATGGAGTTATTGTCACGATTTCGTTGGGTTATCATCCTGTTAATCATGATTATTTTCATCGGGCTTGTTGCCTGGGGTCTCTTTAGTATCACGAGAAATATATTCACGAGAACTAGTGATGGATTAGGTAATAATAGCGCTACATCTGTAGAGATCGAAGAAGCAGAGAACACACTACGCTCAGCAGGGATCGCTACATTTGAAGTTGACGGACCAGTTGTTGCAAATGAGGAGCACCGGTCATATGTCATCACAGTGACAAGCGCACAGACGAACATAAAGCTCTACGAACGCTACGGCGCTAAGGTGATTGAGCAAAAGAGTTATCCGAATACGCAGGATGCATTTGACGCGTTTATGTCAGCACTTGCTAATGAAAATATCCTGGCAGAGAAGAGCAACGTCGATGGTGAGCTAACGTTCGCAGAAGAAGGTGTCTGTGCTCGTGGCAGACGATACATCATGGAAATCGACAGTTCTATCCGACGCTGGACAACGAGTTGTTCAAGCAAAGACGGCAATGCAGATTTCAGCATGAGCAGAGTACGAGCATTGTTCCAGCGACAAATCCCAGACTTCAGCGACGTTGTTCGCGGCAGTGGACTCTAAGACTGGAGCGTAAGCAATATCACATATTTTATGTATCACTAGGTGGTAGTCTTAAGCTACTACCATGAGGCCTGAGCTTTGGACACAAACACAATCCTATGATCTCTACAGACCAACACAAGAACCCGAAAGACTTGTGTTATTTGCTCACGGATGGCTTGGCAACGGTACAGTTGAACATGATGTAGTTGAGCGAGCTGTTGGCAATCTTAATATTGCCTTAGCAGTCTTAAAACAAACTCCATTCAGCAGACCAAAAGCATTTCATGAATCTATAAAAGACGTTACGAATACGTTAGAAATAGATGAGGTTGAAGTAATCAATCATTCAATTGCGCAGCTAGTTTACATAGCAAAACTTGCGCACCAAACTAAAAAAGGTGGTGCACCATACAAGATAGTTAAGATGACTGCAGTCGATGCGGTGGGAACGAGTGATAGACCTATCACTCATAGGGCTGTGTTAGAGGGCATTAATATGATGGCGGATAGTGATTCGCGAAGAGTAGCAGCCAGATCTGTAATAAATTTTGCACGAAATCCTATGGGTGAATTATGTGAGGCGACGAGAGCGTTTACAAGTCGTGGTTTAGACACGCTGGATCGAGTATGCCATGAATCTGGTGCACAACTAAGCTATATTTTTCATGATAGAGATAATGTCGTACGAACACCGACTGACAGAAGAGTTTCACAACTCGAAGCCCAAGGTTCAAATGTTGTTGAGTTGTATGGTGGGCACCTGGAGGCAACTGGAAAACCAGAAACGATTCACTACGTACTAAGAGCAGCATAAAAACTGGTACACTGATTGTAGATGATAAAAGCTTTTTTGTTTGATTTTTTTGATGTTGTTAGAGCAGATTCTTTTCATGCCTGGATGAGAAAGCACGGGTACACACGTGATGATGCGCCAGGAGAAGTATCGCGACGAATGGATGAAGGGAAGATTGGCATACAACAGTTTTTTGCTGAGCTCGCTGAAATCAGCGGCCAAACAAAACAAGAAGTCATTAATGAGATGGATGAAGCAAAAACCTTAAATACAGAGGTTGTCGAATATATTGAGAAATTAAAAAATAGTTTCACTGTAGCAATGATTTCAAATGCTGACGCTGTCCACTTGCGAGATGAACTTAAGAATCGTGGATTAGGTGGTCTGTTTCATTATGAGTTTATTTCAAGCGAGCTAGGGGTAGCAAAACCCGATAAGGAGATTTTTGAGATAGTGCTACGTGAGCTTTCGTTAAACCCTGATGAAGTAATATTTATAGACGACCAGCAGAAAAACGTGGATGCAGCTAAGGATTTAGGTATAAAAGGTATTGTTTTTAGCGGGTCAGCTCGAGTTTTGGAAGATGAAGTATCAAGGATGCTCAATGATTAAAGCTATTATTTTTGATTGTTTTGGGGTGCTGGTGCAGGGTACGTTAGAGAATTTTATCGACCAGTATTTGAGCCACGATGAAGCTCTCGTCGCTAAGGCACATGATATTAATAACCAATGTTCGCTCGGCTTTATCAGCTACGACGAGCAGATAAAAGAATTTTCACTCATGGCGAGGCTGAGTATCGAGGATACTCACAAACTCATGGATAACAACCCTCGAAACACAGCGCTTCTCAGCTTCATCCGTGATGAGCTGAAAGGCAGGTACAAGATCGGATTTTTATCAAATGCGGGTGAAAACTGGATGGATGAGCTGTTTACTACGGAAGACAGAGAGCTATTCGATGATGTCGTATTGTCTTATGAGTACAATCTCGTAAAACCGGATGCAAAAATCTACGAGCTTGCCGCTGAAAGACTTGGAGTTGAACCGAGTGAATGTGTGTTTATTGACGATATTTATGCGTATGTGACAGGAGCTCGAGACGTCGGGATGCAGGCATTGCAGTATAAGAATTTTGCAGCTCTTAAATCTGAGCTAGCAAAGATAGTAGGCACTAAATAGTCGGGTTAATCCTGACTACTAACTTTAGCTTTGGGTCGATATCACAAGTAGTTTGTAGCTCAAGATGGTTCATGCGAAGCTCGACGGCAACGGCGCTGTCTGGAACAGTAATTACGATTGCGTTATGCGCGAGAGCTACGACAGACGATACGCCGTAGCGTGAACTGATAAAATCCTTAATCTTCTGAAATTCTTCAGGAGTTTCACCTAAGTTATTGGGAAGTAGATCGCCTATTTGGTCCATACCTACATGATACAGGTGTTAGTCCGATATAATAAATGTACTATGCCGGAGTTACCTGAAGTAGAGACAGTACGACTAGGGCTGAACGAGCTTATTCTGGGCAAGAAGATTGCCTCGATAGAAGTGCTCAGTGAAAAGTCTATGAGAAGTGCGCGCAGTGATGTGGATGCGTTTGCTGTCGGTGCTGTAGTGAAGGACATAGACCGCAGAGGTAAGTTGCTTATTCTGCACCTTGATAATAACTATTCAATCCTTGTGCATTTACGCATGACAGGACAAATGGTGTATGTCGACCAATCTACGCGGTTTGGGGCAGGGCATCCAAATGATTCACTTATCCATTCATTACCTGACAGTTCAACGCGTATTATTTGCACGTTCGATGATGGAGCGACGCTATATTTTAACGATCAGCGGAAGTTTGGCTACTGGATGGTCGTACCGACGTCGCAAATTAGCGAAGATGCTTTTGTGGCAAAGCTGGGCCCTGAACCGCTTCTTCCTGAATTCACGGCGAGTGTATTCTCAGAACGGTTGAATCGACGAAAAGGTACGAATATTAAAGCAGCAATTCTCGATCAGACAGTCTTGGCCGGAGTAGGGAATATATACGCCGATGAAGCATTGTTTAGCGCAAAAATCCATCCATCAACGCTTGTTGCAAATGTAGCGGAAGAGCAGAGGGAAGAGTTGCACGAGGCGATTGTTGACGTGATGAACCTTTCGATTCAGCACGGTGGAAGTAGCGACAAGAATTATGTGAACGCTGAGGGTAAGCGGGGAAGCTATCTGACATTTGCGCAAGTTTTCAGACGTGAAGGTCAAGCTTGTGTAGTGTGTGGCGACACAATTCAGAAAATCCGTGTTGCAGGGCGGGGCACACACATTTGTCCGACCTGTCAGCAACTGAGTATAAAACGGAGAACACAAAAATGATCCAGCTCCTATACGGCAAAAATTCATTTCAGTTGAGCAAATATGTTGATGAAGTTATCCAGGCATTCTTGGGTGATGGTGGCTCAAAAGACGAAATCTACAAAGTGCGCGTAGACGAAGAGGCAAAACCGGAAGAATTGTTAATAAGTATGCAAAATGTGTCATTGTTTGCGACGAAGAAACTTACGATTGTGTTCGATATCTCATCGAACTCTGAAGTCGCCGGCAAACTTGAACAACTATGTGAATCTGCAGACGATGACAGCTGGCTATGTATTGTCGATGGATCTCTGCAGGCACGTTCGAAAATCGTCTCTTTCGTCCAGAAACGAAAAGATGCAGAGGTAAAAAAAGCTGATGCATTAAAAGAATATGAGCTGTCACAATGGGCAGTGCAGTATGCGAGTGATATCGCTAAAAAATCTGTACTCAGGAGTGGAGAAGCAGTGCATCTCGTGCAACGAGTCGGCGTGGACCAAGAACTGGTTGCGCGTGAAGTAGAAAAACTGGTCCATGGTCTCGGAGAGGGTGAGCAGATAACGAAAGACTATATAGACTCGCTTGTAGAACTCACTCCGCAGGGCTCAGTGTTTGCGATGCTTGATGCGATGCTGGTCTCTAACTCAGAGCGTGCGATGGAGATTTACGCCGAACAAATCGCACAAGGCTCAGCACCGCAACAAATTATCGGGATGATTGTCTGGCAACTCACGCAACTGGCGATCGTGGTTGACTCCGCACGAGTGAGTAATAAAGAACTAACAGATACCTATGGTGTTTCAAGTTTTGCAGTCTCAAAGCTACGTCCAGTCGCTCAAACACTCACCAATAAAGACATCGGAATCATCGTGAAAGAAGTGATGGACGCCGACTATCAATCACGGACGACTGCTTCAGCCGACGACGCAGTGGAGTATATCGTGAGCTTCATTAGTAGTTATGTCGCCAATAAAAAAACAGCGGCACATGCATCCGCTGTTTAGTGTTGGTTAGATAGAAACTATTTCTTAGTAGTTTTCTTAGCTGGAGACTTTTTTGCTGCTGGTTTTTTCGCAGGAGCTTTTGCTTTAGTAGCTGTCGCTTTCTTTGCAGCTGGTTTCTTAGCTGGAGCTTTTGCAGTAGTTGCTTTCTTCTTTGTTCCTGGCTTTGTTGTGCCTGCTTCTTTTGAAGCAGTGTTTAGCTGACTTTTCTTGCGAGCTGCACGGTTTTTACTAATAACGTTTTTCTTCACTGCTGTGTCGATAGCACTGTAAGCAGCTGACTGTGACTTCGTTGTGTCTTTCTTAGCTGCGATATCTGCGTAAAACGCTTTGATTTTGTCGCGCATAGATCGCTTAGTTTTTGCATTAGCGATTGCTTGGGTTTCTGCTCGTCGCACGCGCTTTTTTGCTGATTGGATAATTGGCATGTTTTAAATCGTTCCTTACTTTTGATTAAAAGTGTTAATAATTTTAAGTTCAGGATGAGATTATAGCGTAGAAGCCAACAGATGTAAATACCACAAGTTGGCGAAAAATGTCAAAAAATGCTAGACGTGGTGCTTATGGTTGTGATAAAGTGAGGCCACAGATTGAAAAATCAAAACGAAAAACAAAATGAACAACGACATCCTCAAAGAAGTAAGTACGAGCATTTCTCAAGCAAATAATGTGCTTGTCGCAGTGAGCACAAATCCTTCGGTGGACGAACTGTCTGCTGCTGTTGGTTTGACTCTTCTTCTAAACAGTCTTGGCAAGCACGCGACGACTGTGTTTAGTGGTGTTGTTCCATCTACACTTGAGTTTTTGCAGCCAGAGCAGGCGATTGAAACGACAACTGATAGCTTGCGTGACTTTATCATCGCACTTGATAAGTCGAAAGCTGACAAGCTCCGCTACAAGGTCGAAGATGATGTTGTACGGATCTTTATCACTCCTTATAAAACGACTATTTCAGACGCAGATCTTAATTTCTCGCTTGGAGAGTTTAATGTCGATGTTGTCGTAGCTGTTGGTATAAGTAGGCGTGAAGATGTCGACCAGGCGGTAACAGCACATGGGAGAATTTTGCATGATGCAACTGTCTTGGCGCTTACAAATAAAGAAAATAGCGACTTCGGGTCAATCAATTGGAACGAGCCCCAAGCAAGTAGTTTATCAGAGATGGTATCGGCAGTAGCGTACAGTTTATCGAGTGAAAAAATCGATGGACAGATGGCAACAGCCTTGTTAACAGGAATTATCGCTGAGACAGATCGGTTTAGAAATGAAGCAACAACACCACAGAGCTTAGACTTCGCGTCAAGACTTATGAGGGCAGGAGCAAACCAGCAACTTATTGCTGATGAGCTAGAGGCTGCTGTGAAACTGCAAGAAACTAGCAGTATGCCAGTTGCGGAAGAGTTACCAGCACCACACGAAGCATATAATGTGCCGCAACCACTAGATCACAAAGAAGATGATGGGTCACTACAGATTGATCATGAAGAACCAGCACAAGTAGCGGGAGAAATTGATGATCCAAATGTCGATAATATTCATATCGATCATCATGGAAACCTTAGTAGCGACCCAGGTAGCTCAGAAGAGTCAAATCAGTTTAGCGAAGTGCCGTCTCCAATGAGCACCTATTTAACTGATGATAAGCCAGAAGAAAAACAAGAGGAAAATGCATTCGATAATTTCTCTGAGCAAGAAGAATCTCAAAGTGATGGTCCAACACTAACCCATGGAAAAACGATTCAACCAATTCACGAACCAGAGTTCCCGACGTCACCTGACCAGCCATTTGACGCTCAAAAAGCGATAGAAGAAATGCAAGCTGAACAGCAGGTTCAACAACCTGAAGCTGAAGAAGCACCACCTTTGCCAGCTCGAGAATTAGTGGAACAGGCAAGACAACCAGAACCTCAGCAAACACCGGCTCCTGTTACAGACGAACAGCTGGGTTCACAAATCCCACAGCCAGTGATAACGCCCGAACCAACTCCTGAGCCAACACCAGAAGTTCAGCAGCCAACTCCAGAACCTCAGCACGAACAAACATTACAGGAACTAGAACAGGCGGTGGGAAGTCCGCACGTAGCAGATCAGCAGGTTAGCACGGAGATTCCTCAGCCTGTAGAGACGCCCGAACCAACTCCTGAGCCAACACCAGAAGTTCAGCAGCCAGCGCCAGCTCCTCAGCAAGAACAAGCACCACAACCAGTAGATATGAGCGCTGTGCCACAGCCATTAACAGAGGAAAATGAGCAGAACGCTAACACGCCTCCACCGGTGCCACCTCCAATGCAACCTCAATTTTTTGATAACAACTCCTCTGGACAGTAGCTCAACTTTGAATTAGTCTAGCTTGTAATGACCGAAGGAATATTGTTAGTAGATAAACCTGCAGGATGGACATCGTTTGATGTCGTGAATAAGGTACGTCGGCTTGTAGCGGACGACGAAGACAAGAAGCCAAAGAACATTAAGGTGGGCCACACTGGGACACTTGATCCGTTTGCGACAGGCTTGCTTGTAGTTTTAATCGGTAAAAACTACACAAAGAAGGCTGAACAGTTAAGTAGCGACGATAAAACATATCAGTTCACCGTAATCATGGGTAAAGAGTCAACAACCGGTGACCCTGAAGGCGAGATTACAGACTGCGCAGTTGATGTAAGTGTTGTGACCGAAGAAATGGTTAGAAAGTCATTTAAAGGGTGGGTAGGAGATGTCTATCAGCGACCATCTGCTTTTAGCGCGATTAAAATAAATGGTAAGCGGGCGTATGAACTGGCGAGGAAAGGTGAAGAAGTGGAGATGCCACTGCGTAAAGTTGAAGTAAAACGTCTTACGCTAGATACTTTTGATAATCCAGCCTTTTCTGCGACTGTTGAAGTGATCAAGGGCACATATATCCGAACGTTAGCTGAAGATATCTGTAAAGATTTAGGCTTTTGTGGCTACACGACAGCGTTACGTCGCACCAAAGCCGGCAAATTCGACGTCAAAGACGCTATCACAATCTCAAAAGAAACTACTGTTGAACAGGTGAAAGAAGTGTTATTCACGCTATAGTCCATCCCCACAGGAGTATTTATATAGAATAACTCTTGAATCCGGTCAAGAAATTTGATATAGTCTATCTCTAGCATGACAGAGACGAAAAAGAAAACTACTGTTGACACAGGTTCACCAAGCGCACAAATTACAGCGCTCACTGCTCGTATTAACGAATTGACTGACCATCTAAAGGCGAACCACAAAGACTTTATGGCACGACGAGGGTTACTCGTACTTGTAGGACGCCGTAAACGATTACTGAAGTATCTCGCGAAAAAAGACTCTAAGCAGTATCTTGAGCTCATTAATAAGCTTGGCCTTCGTAAATAACACCTCTCTTTTAAGAAAGAGTGGGGCAAATATTTGTTGAGTATGCTTGCGTGCATGAAAAATCTTCGTGCATGAGAATATGAACAACTAATCTGCGATTGAACAGTGGTTGGTAATAGAGTTTATTGTAGTGAAACGGCTACATTTTACCCTGTTACTAACGAACCACATGTTTGGTTCACAGAAGAAAAGGAATAAATAAACAAATATGTCTGAAATTATTAACCCTACGGGGAAAGACATCATTAAAGTAAGTACAGAACTACTTGGAGAAGAGCTTTCTCTTGAGTATGGTCGTGTGGGCTTCCGCTCAACCGCTAGCGTCATCGTACGCTATGGCGACACAGTCGTTCTCGGTACTGCACAGGTAGGCGATAAGCCAGTTGAAATGGATTATTTCCCGCTTAGCATCGACTACGAAGAAAAAATGTATGCAGCAGGGAAGATTAGCGGTTCTCGTTTCATCAAAAGAGAAGGCCGCCCTAGTGAAGAAGCTGTGTTGATTGGCCGAATCATCGACCGACCTATCCGTCCACTATGGCCAAAAGGCTTCCGCTACGCTGTGCAAGGTATCGCAACTGTTCTTAGCCTCGACCCGAAGCATCGTCCTGACATGGTTAGTATGATTGCTGTTTCAACAGCATTAATGCTCAGTGGAGCACCTTTCGAAGGTCCTGTAGCTGGACTACGCGTTATGATGAAGGAAGATGGTTCATTCGACGCAATGAACAGTATCGAAGAATATGACTCAAGCAAACTTGACCTCGTCGTTGCCGGTACAGAAAACGGTGTGATGATGGTTGAAGCCGGCGCAAATGAAGTAACCGAGCAAGAAGTTGTCGATGCTATTTCATGGGCACAAGAAGCGATGAAGCCAGCTATTAAACTCCAGCAAGAATTCGTCGAAAAAGTCGGCGTGACGAAGATGGAGTATGAACTCAGCAAGCCTGATGAATCTATCCAAGAGAAGGTAAACGCATGGATCGACGGTAAGCTTACTGATGATATCGTGTGCGATTATCCATTCCGAAATCCAAAGATTGCAGAGATTCGTGATGCAATGGATGCAGCGTTGAGCGACGAACTCGGTGAAGACGAATACAAAGAAGTTAAAAAAGACTACCACGAAGCATTCCAAATGGCAGTGCACGCTGAAGTCCGTCGAGGAATCGTCGAAGACCAAGTCCGACCAGACGGCCGTAAACTCGATCAGATTCGACCACTTTCAAGCCAAACTGGCTTCTTACCGCGGGCGCATGGTTCTAGTATTTTTACTCGCGGCGTAACGCAGGCGATGAACATCGTGACACTTGCACCACTAAGTTATTCACAAATCGTAGACACAATGGAGCGCGACACAGAGCGACGCTACATGCACCACTACAACGCACCAGGCTGGACAGTCGGTGAAGTACAACGACTTGGAAGCCCTGGACGACGAGAAATCGGCCACGGCTACCTAGCAGAGCGAGCACTTGCTCCGATGCTACCAAGTGAAGCTGACTTCCCATATGCTGTGCGAAGTGTCACGGAAATTATGAGTCAAAACGGTTCTACATCTATGGCAGCGACATGTTCAAGCTGTCTCGCTCTCCTCGATGCGGGTGTACCGCTGAAGCGACCAGTAAGCGGTATCGCTATGGGCTTGATGCTTGATGGTGATACACCATACATCTTGAGTGACATCGCTGACGCGGAAGATTTCGCAGGTGACATGGACTTTAAGGTAACTGGTACAGAGCAGGGTATTACTGCACTTCAGATGGACATGAAAGTTCACGGTTTACCAGCAGAAATCCTAGCGAAAGCCTTAGAGCAAGCAAAAGCTGGTCGACAGCACATTTTAGAGCACATGCAGAGCGTGATTAGTGGGCCAAACACAATGAGTCCGTATGCACCACGTGTTGAGAGCATCTCAATCAACCCAGATAAGATTCGTGAAGTGATTGGTAAGGGTGGTGAGACCATCCAGAAGATTACTGCTGAGTCAGGTGCTGAGATCGATATCAACGACGATGGAACAGTTATGATTGCTAGCCCAGATGGCGCATCTATCGAAAAAGCGATGCAGATGGTTAAAGACATCGTCGCTGAGCCAGAAGTCGGTACGATTTACCGAAACAAACCAGTTGTGAGCATCCTTGACTTCGGTGCATTTGTGCAGATTCTTCCTGGTAAGGACGGTCTCGTGCACGTCAGCGAAATGAAAGAAGAGCGCGTCGAGAAACCATCTGATGTTGTAAAAGAAGGCGATCTCGTGGACGTCAAGCTTGTCGCAATTGATGATCGTGGACGCTTGCAGCTCAGCATGAAAGCAGCTACTCGAGAACTAAACGAAGGATAAAACATGGCGAAGAAAAGCGCATCTACAAAAAAAGTCGTAACGAAAAAGAAGAGTAGCCCGAGAACCAAAGTAACGGTCACTCAGGCACCAGGATTTTCTGTCTGGCAATTGACGCTACTTAGTTTACTGTCACTGCTTGCAGCATACTTGTTTGCATCACTAGCAATTGATAGCGGTAGTATGTGGCATTACGTATTTTGCATAGCATCGGCATACCTTTTTGTGCGCTTTACTTCACAAGCAGTGAAAACATTTTTCAGTGATAATAAATAAGAATTTAAGAGAAACGAACAAAAGAAAATAGGAGATATAAACATACTTTATGTCAGAGAATACTAACAATAGACGAAATGGTAGAAATAACCATCCGCTGAAAGGGCAGAAGAATGATTCTCGAGGTAAGAATCAGAATCAGCGCCCTAACAAGAACGGGAATCAGAAAAAGAAGCCAGCGTTTCGGGACACACCTGATACATTGACTCAGTCTAACTCTCGGAGTGCATCACGTGGTGAAGCGATGCGAGCAGGACGACGAAACCAAGATGATGCAGGCAAGAGGATTGACCAATGGAACGTCTTTGAAAAACATCATAATCACGAAGGCACTCAAAAGGCAGGTGTGCAAAAAGGAAGATTGCGCGCAACTTTCTTAGGCGGATTAGAAGGCATCGGTGAGAAAAACATGATGGTGCTTGAATATGGCGACAGCGCGGTGATTGTAGACTGTGGATTTGACCTCTCAGTTGATCTGCCTGGTATTAACTATGCGATTCCAGCTGTCGAATACTTAGAAAGTATCAAACATAAGATTAAAGGTTACGCAATTACTCACGGACACATGGACCACGTTGCTGGTCTACCGTATGTGTACAAAGATTATCCAGCACCGATTTTCTGTGGTAGTTTATTTACCTCAGAAATGGTGAAGAAGCAGTTTGAGAATATCGCTGAGACGACTGGACTTGATGTTGAGCCAGAACTTGTTGTGTTACAAATGGACAATCACGAACGATACAAAATCAACGAGGACTTCACACTAGAATTCTTGCGAATCACCCACTCAATCCCTGACTGCTCGTCACTAATTATCGAAACACCGTTAGGAAAAATCGTAAACACAGGCGACTTCCGTCTTGACCCGGAACCACTTGATAACCACCCATCAGACTTAGAGCGATTGAAGAAGCTTGGTAAAGATGGTGATGTATTGTTGCTTATGAGCGATAGTACAAACGCACGCTACTTAGGTCGAACTAAGACTGAGCACACACTCCAGCAGAGCTTCCATGACATTTTTGAACAGACGAATGGACGAATCTTCGTCGCATTGTTCTCGACTAACATGAACCGCTCGCAAATGATTATTAACTCAGCAGTTGCTGCTGGACGTAAAGTTGCTTTCGACGGACGAGGTATGATGCAAGTTGCAGAAATCTCTGTGCGTACCGGCAACCTGAAGATTCCTAAAGGGCAAGTTGTGCCAATGCGCGAAGCTGTAAATATACCAGACGACAAACTCGTCGTCGTATGTACCGGTGGGCAGGGCGAGCCAAACGCTGCATTGCAGCGCATGAGTATCGGCGAGCATAAACACATCAAGCTGAAAGCTGAAGACACCGTAGTGATTAGCTCATCACCAATTCCTGGTAACGAAGTTCGCTACCAGCAAATCGGTAATGACCTCGCAGAAATCGGCGTGAAACTATACCGACACCCGACCCATGAGTTAGATGGCTGTGGCCCACTGCACGTGTCTGGTCACGCAAACCGTGATGAGCAGAGAGAAATGGTTGAAATGGTTCAGCCGAAGTTCTTCTTGCCAATCCACGGTGGTATGCTTGACCGACGATATCACGGAGACGTTGGTATCGAAGGTGGCGTCCCTCGCAAGAACATTATCTTGCCGACAAATGGATCAATTATTGAGTTTGATGATAACGGTAAATGGTATGACATGGGCGAAGCACCTGCTGGTGCTGTGCTTGTCGACCAAACCGGAGCAATCGTAAATGGTGTTGTCGTGAAAGATCGACTACTGATGAGCGAAGACGGTATCGTAACAGTCATTTTAACTATTGATAAAAAATCAGGACAATTGCTCACAAGCCCAGACATCATCTCACGTGGATTCATTTATATGCGCGATAGTGAGGAGCTAATGAACCTCTTCAGAAGTGAGCTAAAGCGCGCGGTGATGCAACGCTACAAGCGAATTGATCTTGATCGGTTTAAAGCCGAGCTTCGTGACTATGTGACTCACTTCCTCTACGAGCAGACGCAGCGCAACCCGATTGTCATACCAGTTGTGAACATCATTTCAGGTGGCGGCGGTAAGTCAAATAATAACCGCAATAATTCCAACGAGAAAAATGGCAGCTCTAAAAAAGACAACACTGAACAACAGACTGAAAAGGTAATCGAGAAAACTCAAGAACAAATTGCTACAGAGCAACAAGAGCGCTTTGCGGCACTCCGTCAGCAACTCCTCGGCCACGACACGAAGTAGACAAATAGGTATAAAAGTAGTATAATATATTAGTATGAATACGTTTGTTTTTCGTCATGGTCTATCTATAGGACAGAGAATCGATAGGCCATTATCCGATGCACAAAAAACAAAAAAGATGTTACGTAAATCTTTGGCCACTGACGTCGCAAGAGTGTTGTTTGGATTAGAAGAAGAGTTGCATCAGTTACGTGCACGATTACTTAGCGAAGAAAATGAAAGCGTTGGCAGACTTTTTACTGAGGGTTCGATAGCTGAAGCATTGCGTGCAGCAAATGAGGCAAAAGTAGATTATGATAATGTTTTCGATAACGCAGATTGCATATTTCAAGAAAATGGCCAAAACGCTTTTCGCGAACATCAACCATCGCTATTGATAGAGCATTCCCCATTAAAACGTTGCGCACAAACAGCGGTGCTTTTGTCTGAATCAGTTGTTGAATTAGGAGGGAAAACTAAAGTTAAGGTAAATGAAGACCTAAGTGAGTGTTCAGTAGTTCCTGTAGAGAAAATTCTTGAACACGAAGGTTTGGTCGGGTTTGAGGCACGCCTATTAGTTACGCATCTTCCAATTATCGGTAAGATACAAGATTACATCTTTTACAATCATGATTCTTCTGTAAGCATACTGACTTCTTAGTTGTTGACAAAGCATAAGCTTTTATGTTAAAATAACAACATTAGCTCTTTATATCTAGTAAATGATAGAATAGCACTAGGGAAAAGAGCAGCCCGAGCGGCGATTCATTCGGTGCCCGGAGCGATGAGAAAAACCGTAGGTTTGTCTCATAAGCGAAGCGGAATCAATTATGGCAAAAAGAAAAAAGAAATCTACGAAAAGAAAATCAACAAGTCGGAAGAAGCAGCCTGAACAGGTTGTGAAAGAGCCAAATATGTTCTTGCGTCAGGTAGGAGCTATCACTTTAATCTTACTCGCAGTGTTGATTTTACTCGGTGGGTTTATGACCAATGAAGAGCTTTTACAACGAAAGTTGTTTGAGGTTGTGTACTTCGTATTCGGGTGGGTAGCGTATCTCGTGCCTGTCGCGCTAGTGTATTGGGGAGTTCATAAATTTAAGTCAGAAAACTATGACTTAGAGTTTTCAAAGTTACTTAGTATGACAAGCTTGTTGATTGTACTCAGTGCACTGCTTCACACACTGTTTGCATCACAGAATGCATTAGATGAATGGGTGGGTGGCAAGGGTGGTTGGCTCGGCACTGTGTTTGGAGGCCTAATGCTTTCAGCACTAGACAAGGTCCCAGCGACATTATTGCTTATCCCGCTGTTGCTTGTAGTGGTGAGCTGGACATTTTCAATCCCTCTTAAAACGTACCTAAAACCGTTCCAGCGTGAGAGCAGTGAAAAAGATACAGACCTCAATGAACTCAAAAGTAATGCAAAAGAAGAGCATGGCTTTAAGCTAAATGAAGGCGTGCCTGTTGAGCGTAACAGTGGTGCACGTCGTTCGACCATGAAAAACAGTGCTGCGAAACTAACAATTGAAGAAAGTCATGAAGCCTTAACAGAAGCACGTGACCCTAACTGGCAGTTCCCCGAGACAGACCTGTTAATTAAGAAACAAGATAAAGCCGACGCTGGTGATGTAAACGGCAACGCAGACCTTATCCATGATACATTTGAGAACTTTAACATTGATGTAGAGATGGATGGAGCAAACATCGGTCCGCGCGTTACACAGTTTACGCTTAAGCCACCGAGCGGTACGAAGTTGAGTAAGATTTCTGCACTTGATAAAGAGCTTTCTCTTAGTCTCGCTGCGCAGAGTATTCGTATCGAAGCACCTATCCCTGGTAAGCGACTGGTTGGTATCGAAGTACCGAACGTCAAAGCAGCTACAGTGCGCATGGCAAGTATCCTAGAAGATCGTTCTTGGAAGAGTAGTGGTGAGCCACTGAGCTTTGCTATCGGACGTGACATCGGTGGCGTACCAGTAGTAGCAGCACTCAACAAGATGCCTCACTTACTTATCGCTGGTCAGACCGGCTCCGGTAAGTCGGTGATGATTAACACGCTTCTGACAAGCTTGCTTTACAAAAACTCACCAGCAGATATGAAGCTGATTTTGGTTGATCCAAAGCAAGTTGAACTTACACCATATAACGACATACCACATCTACTCACACCTGTTATCACTGAGCCGGAGAAGTGTATCAGCGCGCTTAAATGGGCGGTTTCGGAGATGGAACGTCGACTACGTACGTTCTCAGAGCACAACAAACGAGACATCGCAGGCTACAATAGTCTCAAAGATCAAGATGCGATGCCGTATATCGTTATCGTGATTGATGAGCTTGCTGATCTTATGATGATGGCAGCGCGTGACGTTGAAGCATTGATTGTGCGTATCGCGCAGAAAGCTCGTGCTGCTGGTATCCACTTGGTACTCGCAACGCAGCGCCCGAGTGTGGACGTCATCACTGGTTTGATCAAAGCGAACGTACCAGCGCGTATCGCATTTACTGTAGCGAGCCAAGTTGACTCTCGAACAATCATCGACGGAGTAGGTGCTGAGAAACTACTTGGTATGGGTGACATGCTCTTCTACACGTCTGACATGCCGAAACCGATTCGTGTGCAAGGTGCATTCATCACCGATGGTGAGACCGGTAAGGTAAATGATTTCCTTCGTATGCAACGACCTCCGCAGTACGACGATGAAGTAGTCAGCCAGCCAGTGCAACTTAATGGCAAGGGCGGAGTCGTTTATGACAACGATGCAGGAAACAGTAACTCAGATGATGATAAGTTTGAAGACGCGGTTCGCGTGGTGATAGATAACCGTAAAGCGAGTACGAGCTTGTTGCAGCGACGACTGCAGGTAGGGTATGGACGAGCATCACGACTAATGGACGAGATGGAAGAGCAAGGCATTATCAGCGCTGCAGATGGTTCTAAGCCGCGAGATGTACTCGTGACAAGCATGGAAGATGTATTCGGCGGTGGCGACAGCGACGGCGGTACTCAGAGTGAAGAAGACGCGATGTACGACGAAAACTTCAGCTAATTGATAGATTAGTTCTAATCTGTTAAAATATAAGTATTAACAACTAACTTTAGGTAGCGACAAATCTTATTAGGTGCGCTATCTATACCCAAAGAAAGGAAGTCATATGAACAAGTATGAGTTGGCGGTACTGTACCACCCAGATCTAGAGATTGATCTAGAAAAAGCAGAAAGCAAGGTCACTGACCTAGTTAAGAAGCTTGGTGGAAACGTTACCAATACTGACAACTGGGGCAAGAAAAAAACTGCCTATAAAGTTGAAGGTCACGAGCATGCGGTATACGTATTTTACGAAATCGAGCTTGATGGTTCACAGGTGTCAGAACTTAACGACACACTAAACATCACTGATGAAGTGATTCGTTTCTTAGTCACGAAGCCTGATTTTAAGGCACGTGCTAAAGCTGAAGAAATGGCTGCGAAGCGCGACAAGCGACAAGCAAACAACAAAGACGAGTCTGAAGACGAAGAATCAGACGACGAAGAGTAAACGGTACCAGAACGATAAATAAGGAGTAAAGAGATGCGCGGATTTAACAAAGTAGTTTTGATGGGTAACCTAACACGAGACCCAGAACTACGAACAATCCCAAGTGGGCAACAAGTAACAAGCTTTAGCTTGGCAGTAAATAGAACGTGGAAGAATTCTGACGGGCAGCAACAAGAAGCAGTGGATTATATCGATTGCAACGTATGGGGCAAGCCAGCAGAAATCATCAACCAGTACATGAGCAAGGGAAGTGGGATTTTGGTCTCGGGTCGTTTGCAACAACGTAGCTGGGAGCAAGATGGCCAGAAGCGAAGCAAGATCGAGGTAGTCGTCGAAGACTTTAACTTCGTCGGTGGAAACGACGGTGGATCTGGCAACGGAGGTGGCTCAAGCAACAGCTCGTCTTCATCAAGCTCTAGCTCAAGTTCATCAAGCAACTCATCTAGCAACGATATGTCAGACGAGCCGATTAATCTAGACGACATCCCGTTTTAAATAAACGGCGAGAAAGGATAAGCAGGAATCCATAGTGTCAGCACAAATTACACCACATGAAGCTAGAGAAGCAGTTTTACCTAAGATCCCCTGGAGAAGAACTGCTAGAATTAGAGAGCTTGCTGCCCCGCTAGGTGGTCTGTCAACAAGACTTACTGGTAATCTGTTCGTGGACATGAGGCCGACTGAACTATTTGATATCCCTACTCGTGCCAGGCTCGCACGCAGGGCATTTGAAGTTGAGATGGATAACGGAATAAAAAACTTTGCTGAAAGAGAAGGAATAGTTGATATGCAGTTTGCAGAAACAGCATATTGTTTAGGAAGAATCTCTGGTGAAGTAAACCCTGACGGTACGCTCGTAGAACTAGAACCACCGTACGAAATTAATAAGGCAACCATAGAGGCAATTAGAAATAACTTGAAGCCTTTTGGGCAACCATAGAAAGGATAAAGAATGGCTAAAATTTTTAAGCACAGAACAGATGTTCCATATTTTGACTACAAAGATTTTAAGACTTTGCAGAAATATGTGAATCAATACGGACAAATCGAAACTCGGAAGAAAACCGGTTTGACCGAAAGTAAGCAACGACAGCTTTCAAAAGAAATCAAGCGTGCACGACACTTGGCACTACTACCATTTGTTAATTAGTTTTCGGGTATAAGGGAAATCGGTGCAATTCGAACCACTTAAAGATTTGAGACGTGTCATCACTGCTGTAAAAGCAATTGATACGTCAGTTTTTGACACGTCTGTGATAAACGTTGAGAGAGTATACAAAGACTTGTTATCTACTCTCAATTCATTGAGGCCGGCACTAGAGGAAGTTTCCAAATCTTTTAATGCTATCGACCAAGCAAAAGACATCAAGGATCTTGTGAGATATGTTGACCACGCAATTGATTGCGTGCACGTCATAGAAGATGCGAAAGCATTAAGTCCTGTACAAGCCGGCGAAGCTTTAAGTGGTCTAGGTCAGATAGCAGACTATGCAGATAACCTCATAGATCCAGATTTTTTAAAGACAAGCATAAACTAATAAATAGGATTTAATTATGACAATGAAACATCATGAGATAATCACTTCTGTTGTTTGTAGGCGAAGAGGCGATGATACTTTTTCACGGAGCCTCAGAACCTACAGTTTGGAAGTTTACGATGAGGCTTTGGTGGAGGCCGGCATTGACCCGTCGCTTGCAGATTTCGGAAATACGTTAGTGTTTTTAGCGGATGCAGGTAGTGATGGCTCTCTCGAAACGGATCAAGCTGAGTTAGTTGCAATAGAACCGAGGGAAGTATGAGCTTAGGCGTAACAGATTTAAAAAAAGGACAAGTGTTTTCGTGGGAAGGCACGCCTTTTCGTGTCGTTGAGTATTCTCAAAAAGTAATGGGGCGTGGTGGTTCTATCGTTAACGTCACGATTAAAAGTCTTGTTGACGGCAAAGTGCTGCAAAAGACGTTTAAAGGCAATGAGCAACTCGATACTGTTGATTTGACATACTCGAATGTACAGTTTTTATACCAAAATGGTTCGACGTTTAACTTCATGGACAATGAAACGTACGAGCAAATTGAGCTTTCAGACGAAGTAGTTGGTGACTATGCAAACTATCTTAAGGACGGCGATATTGTGAAGGCGATGAAACTCGACGGGAACACGGTCAGTATCGAGCTCCCAAAGAATGTATACCTCAAAGTTGAGTACACGGAAGACGTCGTAAAGGGTGACACGACGAGCAGTGTTCTTAAAGACGCTCGTGTCGAAACAGGACTTATCGTAAAGGTACCATCATTTATTAAAATCGGTGACGAAATCTCAGTCGACACTGAAACCGGAGCTTACCGCGAACGTAAGAAAGACTAGATATGCCCGAGGTTATTTTAGGTGGTGGGCGACATGCAGCATCATTTGAAAGAAGGTCTGGGCGTAGTCGTCGGAGGGTGGTCAACGATTGTATCGGCTCAGTCAGGTCCGTTGTAGAAGAGGTTGGTCAAGCTCTCCCGCTACCTGAAAAAATAGAAGTGAGGTTTGGTTCGCGTCTGAAGCTTGGGCGTCATAACCTAGGCACTGCATATCGTGGAGTAGTTTATTTTTGCGAAAATGTATATTTCGATTACTTAGGCAACGATAACGTTCTCTTGGGGTTAGCAGCCCATGAACTAGGTCATGTAATTGATTATGAGAGTGGGAATGACTGCAATGGAGCATTGTATATGAATGCGGTTGTATCTGAAGGTAAAGCCGAAAACCTGGCTAGACTTTACGGAGGTGAACAGTATGTTGAAGCGCTTTGTGATAAGGGAATTAGTACAAATGATGATTTTCTTGAAATGTTTGCGGCAGCATTTTTGAGAGGAAGAGGTGAAGTGCTAGATGAAGAGTTTACAAGTGAGTTCTATAGATTATCTAGAGACTTTGTATACACTGCATTAGTTAAAAAAGATAGTGATATCGTTCGCGCTTATCAGGAGTCTACACGCTATTTTACAAATGCTGTCGCAGACGTATTTGAGAAGCCCGATATAGGAGTGTCATAAATTCTTAAGAAACTAAGAATATATATGGTAGTATGAAATTATGAAAGAAGCAGTAGAAATAGCAGAAATTATTAAGGGATGCGCACACCCACGGCGGATACGTATTATGATGGCGTTAAAAGGTAGTAAAACAAGGCTATCTCTCGATGAGCTTAGTGAAAAAGCAGATGTTCCGTATAAAACTGCGGCTGTGCATGTTGGGATTCTGCAGGAGAGTGGACTCGTGACAAAGTCACGCTATGGTCAGCGAGTTGAGCACGAGCTAACAGACTTAGGCGGAGAGATACTGGAGTTCCTCACGTGCCTGTAGGTTCACGACTAGACAAATTTTTATACGAGCAAGGATACTTCGACTCTCGCAACAAAGCCGAAGAGGCGATAAGGCTTGGCGAAGTCATCGTCGACAAACGACAAATAAAAAAGCCAAGTTTTTTAGTGAGTGGCAATGAGAAGATCAAGGTGCTGACTAAAAGCCAGTATGTATCGCGTGCAGCTAATAAATTATTGTCTGTTGTTGAGCGACTCAGTGTGTCTTTCAAAGATAAAACCGTGCTCGACATCGGTAGCTCAACGGGTGGATTTACCCAAGTTGTATTAGAAAAAGGCGCGAAACAAGTTGTTGCTGTAGACGTAGGGACTAATCAGCTGCATCCATCACTGCGCACAAATAGCAAAATAGCGCTATATGAGAAGACTGACATACGAGATTTTCTAAAACTGTATCCAGAGTATAA
>JAUIBQ010000032.1 GCA_030427445.1 bacterium
GACAAAGAATACACTCCAGAAGAGCTTTCAGCGATGGTATTGAGTAAGCTTAAAGCAGATGCAGAGGAGTTCCTCGGCCAACCAGTAAGCGAAGCGGTTATTACTGTGCCGGCTTATTTTGATGATTCACAGCGACAAGCGACAAAAGACGCAGGTAAGATTGCTGGACTTGAAGTAAAGCGAATTATTAACGAACCGACTGCCGCAGCACTTGCTTACGGACTCGATAAAGAAGGCAAGACAGATGAGAAGATTGCTGTTTACGACCTTGGTGGTGGTACATTCGATATCTCAATCCTTGAGCTAGGTGACGGTGTCTTCGAAGTGAAATCTACAAATGGCGACACACACCTCGGTGGTGCTGACTTTGACCGTGCTATCGTAAACCACTTTGTAGATGAGTTTGCTAAGGAAAACGAAGGCGTCGACATCACAGAAGACAAAGGTGCGATGCAGCGTCTACGTGACGAAGCTGAGAAAGCGAAGATAGAGCTTTCTACGGCGCAAAGTTACGAAGTAAACCTGCCATTCTTGACTGCAAATGCAGATGGCACAATCAACTTTGAATACACTCTGACCCGAAGCAAGCTTGAGAGCCTTGTGGAGGATTTGATCAAGAAAACAGCAAGCCCATGTGAGAAGGCTCTTAAAGATGCAGGTGTTAAAGCATCAGAGATCGACGCAGTTGTGTTGGTCGGTGGTATGACACGTATGCCAGCCGTGCAGGCGAAGGTGAAAGACATCTTCGGTAAAGAGCCGATGAAGGGTGTGAATCCTGACGAGGTTGTGGCCGTTGGTGCTGCTATTCAAGGTGGAGTTTTGGCAGGCGATGTCAAGGATGTGTTGCTACTCGACGTAACACCTCTAAGTCTTGGTATCGAAACAATGGGTGGTATCGCGACGAAGCTTATCGAGCGAAACGCAACTATCCCGACAAGTAAGAGTGAAGTGTTCTCAACAGCCGCTGACAACCAGCCGCAAGTAGAGATTCACGTTGTGCAAGGTGAGCGAGAAATGGTAGCTGACAACAAATCTCTTGGACGATTTGTGCTAGATGGTATCGCTCCAGCGCCACGTGGTGTGCCACAGATTGAAGTGACATTTAACATCGACGCGAACGGTATCTTGAACGTGACTGCGAAAGACAAAGGTACTGGCAAAGAACAGTCGATTACTATCCAGGACAGCTCGGGCCTTTCTAAAGAAGAAGTTGAGAAGATGGCGAAAGACGCTGAAGCAAATGCTGAAGAAGACAAGAAAAAGCGTGAAGCGATCGAAGCCCGCAACGCTCTAGAAAACTCTATCTACCAGACTGAGAAGTTCATGTCTGACAACAAAGACAAAGTGTCAGATGAAGATAAGAAGACTCTTGAAGACGCAGTCAAGGAAGCAAAAGAAGTCCAAAGTGACGAGAAAGTCGACAAAGACAAGCTAGAGACAGCAGCTAAAGAACTCCAAGAGAAGCTTACACCAATCGGTGCGAAGATTTACGAGCAAGCAGCGAAAGAGGAAGAGGCTAAAGGCGATTCCGAGAAGTCGGACGACAAAGACGAGCCGGTTGAGGGTGAGGTTGTGGATGATGAGAAGAAGGATAAGAAATAAATAGAAAGGAAACGGGGCTACAAAAGCCCCGTTTTTACATTAGTCTAGAAATATAATATGGATTTAATAATTTTTGGTTTAGGTATATTAGTTCCAGGTATTGGATATGTGCTTTTAAATCTTTTTATAAAGCCATATTTGGACTATAGGAATACTGTTTTTAAAGTCGGTTCAAAACTAGGCTATTATTCAAATATTATTACTAGTCCAGGTATCAGTGAAAAGCTTAGTAATGAAGCAACGGATATTTTAAGAGAATTAAGCTTCGAACTACAAGAATCATATTCAAAAATACGATTAGTCCCTAACGATGAGAATGTTTCATATGTGTCAGGTTCTTTAATTTTTCTTAGTAATTCTGTCCACAGAGAGGGAAAAACAGATGAAAACTACAAAGAATTACAAGAGATATATACGAAACTTGATATAAAAGAATTAAGGAATAGATATAATTTAAAAAAGTAAATTATGCGGGTGGCTTCGCCCCGAACCCATGACTTACTTTTACCTACAGGTGCAAAAGTAAGCAAAAACCCCGCTCGAGGCTAGTAAAACATCTTTTCTCAAGAATGGCTTATGAGCGCGCTCCAGAACGCAAGCGCCAAAATAGCTCTTTAATTAATTATTTTGGTTGGCTGTCGCTTGATTCGCTCATAATCTCATCCCTGAGAAAGAGTTTTCCTAGAGCGAGATACACCAAATTGCATCGATATGATAAAAATGCGGTGAAATCGTAAGGACTTAAAATACCAAACGGTGTGGAATATCAGTTCATCAAAATATAAATGTATACTGTGTGTATGAAAATATTGTCTGGAGCTTTATTCTTCTTAGCTGTGATGTTCGGTTTATTCGGCGTGTACATCGACATGAGAACTCCTGATTATCTATACACTTGGAATACAAATGATTCAGCAGATACGGTTAGCTCATGTAGCGACAGTAGTACACCTAAGGTGACCAAGGTGTATACATTCACTGAGTATGTATTTGTACATACTGTCGGAAATGGGGGTGGGTTTGAGAAAAGTGAACTTGAGAGGTATAAATCAAACCTCGGTAATTGCCCATATCAAATAAATAATATCGCAAGATACACGGCGCCATATGATATATATTTCTTGACTAGCGCGTGTGCGCTTGTAGCGTCCGTACTACTTTACAAATCATATAAAAATAAAAATGCGGTGAAATCGTAAGAAGTTAAAATGCCAAACGGCGTGGAAATAGCTTAAGCAATATGTTTACTTTGTCTGCAGTGGTATGATTTGACGTAATTATGGTTGCTAGATATGACACGAGTTTAATTCAGTATTACGAATACGAATTGGAGAGATTGGCACCGAGAGACGTAGAGGTTAACAATGACCTTTTGCCTATTATTGGAGATTTAACGATAATGCTGACAGAAAATGGACAATTGTCAGATGATGATTCACGATCATCTACAGCATGGGATATAGCATCTAGCAGTGAATCTCAGATTGTTTATCACCATGAACGTACAGGATGGTCTGTGTTACTTACGTGGTGTGGATTACACGGTGTAGATGGTCACCGTATGGAATACTTCAATCACGTAACCAGAAATCCCGGTTTTGTGAGGAAAAGAGATTTCTACGGGAGCATGGAAATAGTAGGTGCATATCAAACTTTCGCAATGGATACAGAGAAGCCTTTTTGGGATTTATTTACTGCCTTAATAGAGAGAGGTGAAGAGTTGCCTAAACTGCAAGCGGAAGACTATGCTCGAATATTAGCAAATCTTGAGACAGGTTTAGGCAGTGTGTAAGCAGGTACTAGAAAAATGCGGTGAAATCGTAAGAAGTTAAAATGCCAAACGGCGTGGAATTTTAACTTTAGTAGCACGAGCAATTTTGTTCTGAATCACTATTTGCTATATTTAACGCATGAGTTACCACGCAGATTTTGATCAGTTAATTTTAGACGCAAGAATGGCTGTGGGTATCACACCGTTTACACACCCTTGGAACCATAAAAAGGGACTTCATCACCGTGGTGAATTTGATATCGATGGAATAGGAAGCGGAATACTTTCAGTGTCGTGCATGATCATAAACGCAAATCATGATTGGGGCATGCTTGGTAAATTAGCCTTTGTCATGAGTGAGGACAGAAAAGTAGAAACTAACGGCAACATAGTACTAGATAGACACTTGGATGTAGACAGTCGTGAAACAGAGAGATGGTCACTATCGTGGAATACTCATTCAGGAAGAATCGCGATACTTCCTGGGCTTGAATCAATCCCTACTCCTTTAGAAAGGTTGTCTGAAGACGACCAGTGTAAACTGTATGCAACTCTTGAGCGGCCTGTGCTAGATGCTAGGCCTAGACGCTAGGTTCTCATCGTATTTCATAAAGTTGCTATACTAAGAACATGAAATTAGACAAAAAGACGTATGCGCTCGCGCTACCAATCATTTACTTAGGATTAATCGTATTAGTTTTTGGAGAAAATATCCGGTGGTTTTATGGGCTGTCGATAGCACTCGTAATAGGCGTCGTAGCACTGCTCTATAAAGCGAATCTAAACAGATACAAGACTCTAGGCTATGCGCTGTTGGTGCTCGGTAGCATTGGTATGGCTGCCGCACTACTGCTTACACTTGAAAAATTTGCTATCGCGACAGACCCGAACTACATTGCTAGCTGTACTGTCAGTCCTATCGTATCCTGTAACAATGTCGTCGTAAGCGATCAGGCAGAAGCAATCAACGGTATACCAAATCCGCTGTTTGGCGTTTTTGGGTTTGCTGCGATGATTACAGCAGGTATGGGATTATTGGCCGGAGCTAAGAAGTTGCACAAGTATTACTGGTGGGCACTGCTTGCAGGTGCTGCATTGGGATCAATTTTCTCGATGTGGTTGATATTCCAGGCATTTTACCGAATAGGTGCTCTGTGTCTTTACTGTATGGCTGTCTGGTACGTTTCATTTACGACATTTTGGTTTGTGCTTGACTTTAACCTCAAGGAAAAGGTGCTTACTTTGCCTAAAAATATCGACGAGTACATCGTTAAAAATAGAAACCTACTTATCACGCTTTCAATCCTTGCCGTCGTACTTCTCATCTACTTCCGCTGGATGGAGTATTGGAACGGTTTGATTTAATCTAGACCTTAAACTGTTAATTTTGTAAAATTAACGAATGGCTGAGATTGAATCACAAGTTTTCGCTGACGAATTTTACGCTGCTTCGAAAGAAGCAATTGGTTTATTTAAAGTTGCAACAGCAAGTGAGGTTGATTCAGAGTTAGGCTATCCAGTTGAGATTGAGTCGCAGCAGATTTGCTTTAGCGATAAAAATGATTTTGAATTTGCTATAACACATACTACATACCTAGGCGAACCGATTTCAGTTGCCGCAAGTGAAGTTATGCACGCTCACATTAGCAGTCCGAATGGTGATAGAGTATCTGTCAGTTATCTCCCATGTGGTTGGGCCATAATAACAGAGGGCCTAGATGATGATTCTAATCTACAAGAGCTCGACTTGATACCTGGTTTTATTATTGGTGCAGCCAACTATACACATAACCTATTACAGGAAAAGCTTAAAGATATTGCTAGAACGGCAAAAAAAGAATATGAAAATCAATATGACGAAAATGCAGAATCAGGACAGCTAAGAGTTGATTTTCAGGCCAGTATTGCTGGCTACGATAGCGAAGCA
>JAUIBQ010000014.1 GCA_030427445.1 bacterium
AGAAATATCTTCAGGTAAGATTTTTTTGGCGATTTTTTTAAAATATTTATTCTGGTCTTTCATTCTACGGCGTGCTTTGTCTTTTTTTATTTCAACATGAGTGGTTCCTGCATCTGCCTCAATATCTACGCCCACACCACTGGGTAAAAATAATGGGATGTCATTAGTGGTAGACTCGTGTAATGCTCTAGCCACGATAGTCTGTTGTATTTCAGGAGATTTATCAAAGGGTGACTGCAGAGAACAGTCTCCTTGTCTTAAAGCTACCACAGCAATAGGATTAACAACTTCGGGGACCGATGGTTCATTTTCAAAGCTCATCTGCTACCCTACCTTCAATGTTTGTTCGAAGAGTGGGCCGGCTGTTACTTCGTCAATGATTGTACTGACTTCACGAAGAAGTTTAGGTATAAGTTCTTGCTCTTTCTTTTTGAAGTCTTGCAGTACGTAGTCGGCAGTCTCCATCTGAGCTGGTTTTTTAGGGCCGATACCGACGCGGATTCTCCCAAAATCTTCCCCTAAAGTACTTATGAGCGATTTAATGCCATTATGCCCCGCACTGCCACCGCCAATTCTCGTGCGTATCGTGCCAAAATCTACATCGAGTTCATCGTAGACAACGACTGTATCTGAGTTACTTATTTTGTAATACTGCTGGACTTTTTGAGCTGCCCGACCGCTATCATTCATGAAGGTTGTCGACTTCATTAAAATCACTCTTGTTTGACCTACTTGGCCGATACTAATCATTGACTCCAGATCTTTTTTTAGCGTCCAGCCACCAAGCTGTTGAGCATCTTGGTAGACGTCGAGCGCCATAAAGCCGATATTGTGTCGATTCGCGGAGTACTTCTCTCCTGGATTCCCTAGCCCTACGACAAGAAGCGTCTTTTCACCACCTATGGTATAAAACGGCTGTGAATCGTAAAAACTAGTACGCTTTCTGTCAAAAAGTCCCATATATACGTTCATTATCTCTCAAAACAACACTCATCTGCAAATCTGAAGAGTGCTCATGCTTGCGCTGGTGTGCGCGTGAAATGTATATTATTCATCAAATGTCTATTGATAGGTGTTTTAAACCTGACCTAAAAAGATTTATAGCGAATTACCCAACTCATAATTGTAAAAAAATCTTACGAGAAAGAGGGTTTGTCGTTGATAAGTCAATTATTGCTATGCCTACTCGTACTCCAGGAGAAGATTCAAGAGGCGCTATATGGACAGCAACTCATGATCAAACAATCACTGCGCTGGGGTTGTACGTCCCAAAGCAAGCTGACATTAAAGAAGTCATTAATAAGGGTGCTGGTGAGTGGTTTGTGGGTACTGTGCCAGTACATCCTGAGTATGAAGAGGTAATGGGTGCAGGTATAGATGAGAAAGGAATATTCGCTGATGTTCTTGAGTTTATGGCACCAACGTTCGAGCAGGCACTCGAGCTAATGAAAGGTTGGTAATTTACTATTTTCGTCCGCCGAAGCGAGCGTCGCGTTCTTTTTCAACGTCTCTGTCGATAAACCACAGCTGTACAGGGCTACCTTCATATTCCCACGTTTCACGAAATTTCTTTTCCATGTGGCGTTTATAGCTCCAGTGAAGGAATTTTGCCTGTGACCCAAATACTTTGAACGAAGGAACAGGGTTCCAATCTTCTTGTACCATATATCTGAGCTTTGGCTGACGGTTTTTCAGTCCTGCTGGCGGATGCGCATCGATAACTGATTTAAGCCAACGGTTGAGGTCTCGAGTAGAAATCTTTTGCGCACGTCGCTCCATTATTTCAACTGCGAGGTCGAAAACTTTTGTGACGTTTTGTCCGGTTTCACTACTTGTGAATAATAGTGGAGCCCAAGGTACAAACTGGAAATGTGCTGCAATCTGCGGCGCGAGTGAATCATGAGTGAAGGCATCTTTGTCAGCAAGGTCCCATTTGCTGACGACAATGACTAAGCCTTTCCCTGCTTCTTTGATAAGCCCAGCGATTTTTTGATCCAGTGCGACTGCTGGTTCGTTTACATCTGTTAAAAGTAGACAGATGTCTGCTTGTTCAATCGCATGCAAACTTCGCAGTACTGAAAACTTCTCAATTCCGCGTTCGATCTTGCCGCTACGGCGTATCCCAGCCGTATCAAGAAGTTCTATGGTTTTACCGTGGTACTTCACGCTTACTTTATTGACATCGCGTGTCGTCCCTGCCCTGTCAGCAACTATAGCTTGCTGCTTTTTAGCGAGCGCATTATATAGGCTCGATTTGCCGACGTTAGGACGACCTAGTAGTGCGATACGAATTGTATTATCGTCTTCTCTAATGTGGACTTCAGGTAATAACTCCTCAAGCGTTTCTTCAACGTCTCCAAATCCAATTCTTTGCGTCGCACTCGTCGCAATCCAATGTTTGATGCCGAGTTTTTTGTGCTCCTCTATCTGATGCTTCTTAGCTTTGTCTGCTTTGTTGACGAGCAGAATCGTTTCTTTACCACTTTTTAGTGCCATCTTCGCGACACGTCGGTCTTCTTGAGATATTGCGGTGCTGCCGTCAACAGTCACTAAGATAATGTCGGCTGCAGCGATAGCTTCAGAAATCTGCTCTTGAATCGTCAGCTCAAACTCGTCTGCCGCTTCTTTAAGGCCAGCTGTATCCACAAGCCAGAAATCTTTGCCACTCTCAAGCGTTGCTTTGCGTGTGATGCTGTCACGCGTTGTACCTGGCTCGTCTGCTACGATTGCATCGCGTGAACCTAAGAAAGCGTTAAACAAGCTAGACTTCCCTACATTCGCCTCGCCTACAATAGCTACAATCGGTACGTGATTTGTTTTTTTGCTCATATATTGCACCTATTATAACAGATATAACTGTTGAATAAAACATATTTCAATGTTATAGTATATTTTCAAATGAATACAAGTCTTATGACCCCCCACTTTGAAGGAATTGAACTGAATGTCCATAAATATGGAGGTACGTCTATGCTGGATATTCCGGTTGTAGCTCAAAGGATTTCTGAGGATCCAAACTGTAGAGTGTTTACTTCCTCGGCATTTGGTAATAATGAGAATGACGACCTACATCAGGAGCGAGTAACAACTGAGTTAACACGACTAGGTAAACTAGACCCTAGCTCAAGCGACGCAGTTTTACTGCGGGATGGGCTTGTTGAGCGGCATGTAGAACAAGCTCGAAGACTCGGTCTTTCAGAGCTAGGTGTTTTAGCGGATCAATATACTGAATGGTTTAAAGATGCGGAAGGTTCCCTAGACTTCACTAAATACCTAGGAGAGAGAATGTCTACGGATATACTCTGTCGGTATATGGGGGCAATTATGATCGATGCGTTAGACGTCATTATCTTTAACGATAGGCATTCGCAAATCATTGACATAAATGCCACGTCGGCAGCATTACGCGCAAGAATGACAGATAAAAATGCGACTTACGGCGTCCCAGGATTCGGGGGTAGTTTTGGTGGTGTAGTTAGGACGTTGCCATGGAGTGGTACTGACAGGACTGGATCCATAGTTACTCGAGCTTTGGGCGGGTCGACCTATACAAATTCGAAAGAGATAGATGGTGTTAGAACTTCTGACCCGAGGTATGTTGGAGGTACTCAGTTGCTTTCTCATATTACGTATCATGAAGCTCGAGAGTTTGGCAATGCCAACATGACAGTATTAATGCGGGATGTAATTCTCGATTTGGCTGGTACCGGCGTCGTGACGTATGTTAGAAATACATTTAATCCTTCAGCGCCAGGTACTAAGATTAGCGAAGTGAGGGATTCATCTGATGACGAATTGCTGATAGGTGTTGGGGCTCGGGACAACCTCGCATATGAGAAAGCTCAAAGCTATGGTATGAATGAAGTAAACGGTTCTGCTGCGAGAGTGTTGCAGGAAGTTGCTGGTTTCAGGAGACAAGAAGATGGTTCAGGCGGTGTCTCTGTGGACTACGCTCCGATGGGAACCGATGCTGTTGATGTCGTATATCAAACATCTCAATTTGAGGATTTAAGTTTTACAATCGATGACTTTCGTGCAGGATTAAGGGAACAATTATCCTCAGACTTTACTATGCCAGTAACAAGTGAGACGCATAGATTAGGTGCACTGCACTTAATTGGACAGGCACAAGGACTTAATGGCATGACTAGGACGAGAGTGCAAGCAATTGTGAATCATGCACTGCTTGAAAATGGTATCCCAACTTTCGGAGAAACTGGTGGAATTCGAGAAGCTAGCTCAGTGATATTGATCAATCCGGAAGACTACTCACGTGCTAGATCTATAGCACATGAAGCCTTTTTCGGCCCTACAAGGTAGCTTCATCTAAAGAATATTCGCCTATCTGTGTACGGTGGAGGGTTTTTACTTCGTAATCTAGTGCTGCGAAAGTACGGCGGATTTGACGATTGCGTCCTTCACTTAGACAAACTTCATATGTATAAGGTTTTAGACGCGTGAGTTTGTCGAATTTGCTGAGTCTCTCATCACCGATATCTACACCTGAGGATGTCAACATGTTGACATGTTTTGCAGAAATTTCATGGTCCAATGTGACTTCATAGAGCTTCTGCTTGTTTCTGCTAGGGTGAGTTAACTCGTTAAGTAGCTCTCCATCATTCGTTAAAATCACTAATCCACTACTGTCCTTATCAAGTCTTCCTGCGACGTTCAGTCCTGTGGTATCGCCACCGACTAAATCAAACACCGTTGGACTACCCTGCCCGTCTCGTGAGCATACATACCCAACAGGCTTATTAAGTAATAGCACTCTACTTTCTGTTGCTTTTGGTACGATTTCCACGCCATTTAAGCAAATAACACTTGTCGGTTTCACTTCATTTCCAAGGACTGCTATTTTCCCGTCGATAGTGACATGTCCATTTGAGATAGCCTCATCAGCTTTCCTGCGTGACAAATCAGTGTGTTTAGCGAGAAATTTATTAAGTCTCATTGCTAAATAGTATAGTTGTTTTGTCTTCTAAAGAGCAATATCGTCAGGACTTGGACCTTGTTGTTGAGCGGGCTGTGCTTGAGTTGACTGTGCTGCCTGACCAGGAGCTTGCTGTGGCATAACACCATCCATAGAAGTTCCATTAGTGTGAGGTATGTTTGGCTGTATTTGTTCCGATGTTTGTTGCTGCGGTTGCTGTGTAGCTGGCTCAGCTGAAGGGGGTATCGAAACAGGGTTGTTAGTTGGCACTGAAGGTTGAGCCGCTTGTATCGGTTGTTCGGCTGTACTGTCAGCATCTTGATTAACGATGCTTCCGTCGTTGCTAATCTGTATGTCTTGGTTATCTTGAGTGGGTTGTTGCTGCTCCGGTGTTTGCTGCTGGGCTTTACTGAATTCTTCCTGCGCTGCTTTTAAGGCTTCGTTTGCAGATTGATTACTGGTAAGATCAGCAGTATCTTTTGTCTGTAGGTTATTGACTACTTTAGACATTTCTTCACGAACTTCTTCTTTTTTAAGTAATCCTTGAAGCTCGTCGGACTTAGATGCAGTTAAATCATTAAGTGGCTGAATGACTTTCTTTTTCTTGCTCGGAGCATCGTCGTTACCTGAAGGCTGCTGTTCACCTGTAGTCGTTTCTGGTTGTTGTGCTGCGACTTGCTCTGTTGATTGACTAGGTACAGTAGGTTGTTCTTGAGTTTGCGGAACGGTCGGTTGTTGTTCAGGAGGGGTCGCAGTCGAGTTCTGTGCGTCTGCTGAATGCATGAAGCTTTCTATCTGCTTAGCAATAGCTGATTCTTCGGTTTCTGTAGTCTCTGCTTGGGGTGGCTTTGTAGGAGCTTGTGTCGGCTCAGGTGCAGGAGTTGATGGTTGTACTGGGGATGGTGTCGTCGACTGTGTTTGGTCAGATTGAGCGGTCGTTATAGATGAGTCGTCGGAAGCTGGTTGTGCGGCAGGCTCAGATGGTGGTGTTGCGGGCTGAGACTGCGGTACTTGCTGTGGGCTGTTAGACGTTGGATCAATGGATGGAATAGCGGTCTGTGCTACTGGAGGTGTAGCAACTGCAGGCTCTGAAGGAGTAGCAGGAGTGGTAGTCGGAGTCTGTGTTGGCGCCGCAGGTGCAGGCACTGGAGCTGAAGCAGCAGGTTGCATAGGCTGTGGTTGTGGATCAGGAGTAGCTGTCTGCTGAGTTGTTGCAGAGCTATCGGTACTTTGACTTTGCGTGGCTTGCTGAGAATCATCTTGCGTTGGTGCTGGAGATGTACCACTTAAAACCTCTTCAGTGACTTGTGCTACATCATCTAGCGTAACTTGTGACTTAACTAAATATCTGTCTGCACCAAGGTTTTCAGCTCGCTGCTTGTCCTCTGACTGCGACAGCGCAGTCATCATGATAATTTTTGCGTTCTTTGTTTCTTCGGTGGAGCGTAGGATATCAAGCATATCGAAGCCACTTATTTTGGGCATCATAACGTCGGAAATCACAAGGTCGGGCTTTTCCTTGATAGCTACTTTAAGGGCTTCTTCTCCGTCAGCTGCTGAGACTACGTCATGTCCAGCTGCCTGCATGCGTAGTTCGTAAATCTCGCGTAGGTGGTTGTCGTCTTCTACAATTAGTATTTTTGCCATGTAAGTGTTTCTCCGGGATTACTTGTTCCTAACATTTAGGTGTAATTGTACATGATTCTTATGCTAAAATCACGCTCCTTGTTTGGTTGGAGTGATTACTCCTGCTTGTGGTGTAGATGTGGTTGGCGTATTCGCTGATTGAGCTGCTTGTAGTTGGACTTGATTTGAGTCTACGCGTGGAAGGTTTATATAAAACGTGCTCCCCTCTCCTTCTACGCTTTCCACCCAGATTTTTCCGTTATAGAGCTCTATTATTTTACGGCATATAAAGAGGCCTAGACCGGTGCCACCAATCGTTCTTGTCGCCGAGTTGTCGACTCGATAGAACTTTTGGAAAAGATGTGGAATATCGGTTTTAGGTATGCCTGGCCCAGTGTCTGCGATCGACACTTGTACGACATTTTTGTCTCCGGTAACGCCGATTGTGATTTTTCCTGACTCCGTATACTTGACGGCATTGTCGAAGATGTTCGTAATGACTTCGCGTAACCGATCCGGGTCCACATTTGCGTATAAAAGTGGTGCTATGGTTGCCGTGCCTGAACCACTACCACCTTTAAGCATCTCTAATGCAAGTCCTTTTTTCTCTGCGCTAAACCGTAAGTCTTCAACAAGCTTTTCTACAAACTCACTTAGTTCAACATTTATTGGATGCGATGTGAGTCTGCCGTCTTCTGCTTTTGCGCTCGTTAGGAGGTCTTGAAATAATTGACCTAAGTGATTTGTGCTTGCATGGGCCTTTTCTAAGTAGCTTCGAGCTTTCTCGTCTATCTGAGTCACTTTGTCGTTCAGTGCAAGTGCTAAGTATCCTTCAATCGCAGCAACTGGAGTGCGCATCTCATGGCTTGCAGTAGAGATAAAGTCTGCTCGCTGACGATCTTGTTTACGACGATCGTCGACGTCACGCAGTACTGCCACAGCACCACTCACCTTGCCGCCGTCATCAATAATAGGGGTGACGATGACGTCTACCCCTATTTGCGAATTATCTCTACGCATGATGTTCAATTCATTATTTTTAATAACTGACTTTTGTGAAAATACGAGATAAAACGGATGTTGCGCCTCCGGTATTTCAGCGCCTTTGTTGTCGGTAAATTTCACAACTGAACGATAATCGATATCATGCGCTTCTTCGTCTGACCAACCAGTGAGTTGAGACGCGCCTGGATTGAAAGTTTTTATAACATTTTTAGCGTCAATTAGAATAACAGCATCGTCGATCGCGTTTACGATGATATCTGCTTTTTGTTTCTCGTTTTGAATGGCGCTGGCTATATTTGAAGCCGACCCACCCGATTTTTTCTTACCAAATAAACCCATAACCCAATCGTTTTTAAGTGTTAGTACTATTATCGTGCAAGCTCAGCAAAAACTCAAGCCATGAACGAGGCTTCTGAGTAGATAAACGTAGGATTTATAGCCGTAACAGAGTACACTAGAGCGCATGAACGATAGTAATAAAGTTATAACTGTTTCTGGGTTACAGAAATCTTTTAAAGACAATGACGTTTTAAAAGATGTAAGTTTCTCAGTGCAAAAAGGCACAATGCTAGCACTACTGGGTCCTAACGGAGCCGGCAAAACAACAACCGTTAGAATTCTAAGCACACTGCTCTCTGCTGATGCGGGAGAAGTGAAGGTTGACGGCCATGATGTCGTCAAAGATCCTGAAGGTGTGCGTAGTGTGATCGGGTTAACTGGCCAGTCGGCAGCAATTGATGACCTGCTCACAGGTCGCGAAAACTTGATTATGATGGGCCGACTTTATCGGCTTACTAAACAAAGCGCTATTGCGCGAGCAGACGAACTACTCAAGGAATTTGATCTCGTTGATGCAGCAGATCGGCCTGCGAAGACGTACTCAGGTGGTATGCGACGAAGACTTGACTTGGCAGTGAGTTTGATAGCGACCCCGCCAGTGATATTTCTTGATGAGCCAACGACTGGGCTTGACCCCCGCTCGCGTTCAGTGATGTGGGAGATTATCCGAAACCTCATGAAAAAAGGCGTAACAATCTTACTTACTACTCAATACCTTGAAGAAGCTGACCAGCTTGCTGACAAAATTGTACTGATTAACGACGGACGTGTGGCTGCAGAGGGCACTCCTAAAGAACTTAAAGATAAAGTCGGAAACGACCAGCTTGTTGTCACACTAAAAACTTCTAAAGACTTCAATGCAGCAACAAAACAGCTTAAAAAAAGAATCGTACGAACGAATGATGACAAACGGAAAGTTGTCATACCAATAGCTAGTGACGGCAAGGATGTGGCATCTATATTGAGTAAGCTCCAGGCGTCTAAGATACATGTAGAATCTTTAGATATTCATAAGCCAACTCTTGATGACGTATTTATGATAATGACTGAGAAGCAGGGAAAATAAAAAGGAGGATGTAAAATGACAGAGTTAGAGTTCACTAAAAGCTCAAAAGTTACATCGTTTTTTAGCGATTCGCTAATCATGATAAAACGTAGCAGTAGGCACATCTTGCGTAACCAAGACCAGCTGCTGGGTACGTTTTTCCAGCCGATAATGTTTCTTGTGTTGTTTGCATCAGTGTTTGGTGGTGCGATTGAGCAGGCATTGCCTGAAGGCATAAGTTATATCGACTTTTTGATGGCAGGTATCATCGTGCAGACGGTGGCGTTTGGCTCCACGACGACAGCAATAGCAATCACCAATGATCTACAAAAAGGTATTGTTGATCGTTTTAGGAGTCTACCGATGAGTAATTTAGCGGTTTTGAACGGCCACGTCGTATCTGATATATTTCGTAACTCTATATCTACGACAGTTATGATTCTTGCTGGGCTCGTAATCGGGTTTCGGCCGCAGGCTGATTTCGTTGGTTGGGTAGGTATCATTGGTATTTTATTTCTTTTTACATTTGCGTTTTCATGGCTTTCAGCAATCGTAGGAGTATTCGCGAAAAGCGTCGAGGCGGTACAATGGCTAACGTTTGTGATTATATTCCCTCTCACATTCGCCTCAAGTGCGTTCACTCCGACAGAAAACATGGGTAAATACCTTAAACTGTTTGCAGAAAACCAGCCAATTACACAAGTGGTCGAGGCGATTCGTGCGTTAATACTAGGTGTCCCGGTTGATAACTATGTTATTTCGTCGATAATCTGGTGCGTTGTAATCATTGCAGTTGCTATGCCTACTGCTGCCTATTTGTTCAACCGAAAGACAAATGAGTAGTAGACAATTTGCGCACATGAGGGTGCGGTCTGTAGACTTAGCTAATGCAGAGCAATAACGAAGCGAGAGCTTTTCTTGAGCATACATCTCTGAGTCATTTTATGGCGATGCAATGCAAAATAGCACCGGCAAAATACTAATACTATAAACCCGGTTGAAGGACCTCGTGCCATTAATTGCCACGCTTCGTATCCGCTAGAATGCTTTTCTCTCATTCACTAGATTATATAATGATATTGAACTGTAGAAAAAAGTATTACTTATTCTGGCGATTGCTCAGCTGCATTACTGACACTCTTCCAAGATTCTCCCACATTTCCTTTTGCTGCTATACCATGATTGTCTTTTAGCATCTTAGCCATATGCATCAGGTTCCAGGCCATGAATGTCGTGTTTTTATTCGTGAAATCGTTATCATAGCCCGCTGGTGGATCAAATGTTTGGTCGCCAAACTCCGTATCGCCGTAGCTCGCTCCAGGGCCGACTTCACCGAGCCAGGCAGCATCTGCTTGAGGCGGTATCGTGTAGCCGATGTGTGAGAGCGCATATAATGTTTCCATAGCCACAGCTTTTGCTCCGTCTTCATTGCCCGTCACGAGGCAACCACCGACCTTCCCATAATAGAGGTACTGCCCCTTGTCATTTGTTTCACCGCTATACGCATAAAGTCGTTCAATTACCAGTGTGGCGACAGACGATTTTACGCCAAGCCATATCGGTGATCCGATTACCAAAATGTCGGCGTCCATGATCCGCTTATGTAGCTCTGGCCAGTCGTCTTTTTCATATCCATTATCTTTGCCGTCTTTCACCATGCCGAATGCTATATCATGATCCAATGCGTAGATGTGGTCTACACTGACCCCCTGTTCTTTCATGACGCCTGCCGCGCGATTGATAAGTCTCTGGGTATGAGATCCTATCTTGTCTTTTTTGATTGAGCAGTTGATAAACACTGCCTTTAATCCGCTAAAATCTGCCATTTTGTACTCCTTCTTATGAGTAAATTGTAACCCTACAAGTTATGTAAAAATGTCTGATACTTTACAACTAGGCAACATAGGAGGCGATAGCGACATAGACACCTAAAGCAAATACTGCGTATTCAAGCAGCCCGAATGGATGAATTCTGAAATAAATATGTCTTATCCATCCAGGATAGCCATACTTTTTTATGGCAATTCTTCGTTCATCGTCCGTCCAAGAATATATTAATTTTTTTGGCATATCTTTGTTTGACGGTGTCGATGCCCTGTATAAAAACATATATGAGTTCTTTTTGAAGGGGTGCAACCACTTAACTCCAAACCCAACACCGAAACTATCATGTATAAAATGAAGTAACGAACCTAATGCAAGAACGAGAGCTACCTCCATGCCAATTGTTAGTCCCACTGCGAATACTACGGGAGTGAAAAGTAGTGGATAGTGGAGCAAATCTCTGTGCGTGGAGTCCGTGTCCCCTTTCCTGAATAAACGCCATACGAAATCAGAATCAGGCAGTAATGTGGCGAGCATACCTATCCCTAAGCATAGTAAATAAGGAATTGTTGAGTGATTGCTTAACTGTGCTCCAAGGATTAGCCCGAGACCTATATCTAGCGGCATAAGATCAGTCTAGCATGAAAAATAAAAACATACTCTACGGCAATATCCTTATTAGTAGCGCCAACGGGGTGGTCCCAGCCGCCCATCTATGAGCAAGCTCACGGGGTATGAGCGAACCCTTCTCGGGTTCTGCTCATGGCGGAGCTACCAAGCAAAAAGCCCAGGATAAATCCTGAGCTTCTTACTTGGTGACCCCAACGGGAATCGAACCCGTATTGCCAGATTGAGAATCTGATGTCCTAACCGTTAGACGATGGGGCCTCGTCGATACTTGGTGGTCTGTCAAGCTTAGCAAAGACGTCACTTTTTGTTAAGCATCGACTTGACTACACAAGTTTCTCCTCAAAAAACACGAATCCTCTCGTGATTTTTTGCTGGTTTCTAGAATGACATCCAGAAAAATGTAAACAATATGAAATTGCTTGAGAAATAATACTATAAAACAGAGGTAATGTAAATATTCTAGCCGAGTTGTTGTAGATAGCTGACGAGTTGTTTCGGAGTAATCTCTGCTTTAATTAGGTAGCCGTCAGCTAGTTCTTCAACCTGCTTACGAATCTCTTCTTTTTGATCAAGGTTTGTTGTGATGATAACTTTGCTTCGCAGTGCTGGTGTGACGTGTTCACTTTTAAGCTTGTAAAGCATATCTACGCCGTTAATAGTTGGGAGCATAATGTCCAGCAAGATAATGTCGAAGTTGTTTGATGATGCATGATGAAGGCCTAGTTCACCATCGTTCACGACAGTCACATCGTACCCAGCGTTTGTCAGAGCTCGAGCATATAAGTCAGAGATAAAGCGCTCGTCTTCGATACAGAGAATCTTTTTGCTATTTTGTGCGGTGGTTTGTTGTTCGTCCATCCCGTTAGAAAACCCTTTCAAGTTTTTGAGTTAATCTTCCTAGTGTATTGAACATGTTATTCCTTCTTTTTTCTAACGGGATCCATATTTAGTTCCTATACAGTGAATGGTTTTTTATCCATCCATGTGCTCCTCTAATGATACCATCTTCCCCGGAGGTTTCTTGGTCAGATAGCTGTTCATAAGGCAGAAGTGTAAAGCTAAAAATCGCCCCCTCGCCTTCTTTGCTTCTCACCCAAATATTTCCACCGTGTGCAGTGATGAGGGCTTTACATAGATAGAGGCCGAGTCCTGTGCCGCCTACTTGCACTTTGCTTTTATGTGAGCGGTGATACTTCTGGAATAGATTTGGCATCACACTCGCAGGTATGCCGATACCATAATCTTGCACATCCACTTGCACAAGTCCATCTGAATTAATGAAGCTTTTAACAGTAATTTTGTCTGAGTTGCCGCTGTATTTAATGGCGTTGTCGATAAGGTTGTTAATCACTTCGTGTACGCTGATTCTGTCCGCCCCTACGTCTGGTAAGTTTTCACCATTTGTAAGTTCAATCGTCTTGCCATGAACATTTGCTCGTAATTGCAAATCAGTAATCGCAGAACTCAAAATTGAAGGAAGGTTTTCTTTACGAAGCTTCAGTGCTAGTTGATCTTCTTCGACACGTGCGACGTTCAATATATTGCCAACAAACGCTGTCAATTGCTGTGCGCTTACTTGCATTTTGCTTAGGAAATCTTGCATCTCAGCATTCAGCGTAGGGCCTAGCTCATCTTCAAATACTTCGATGTACCCACGCATAATCGTCAATGGAGTACGAAGTTCATGTACGGCCAGCGCAACAAAACTCACTTCCCTGTCGTCTTGGGTGTAAGCATCCGTTCGGTCAAAGAAACTTATAATAAAGTCCGTCCCTGTACTATTGCCGCTCGAATAGCCTGCAACTAGATCAAACTGCTTAAATACTTCACCATCCTTGAGTAGTCGTACACGCTCCCAGGTCTTTGTCGCCACAACCGAATTATCGAGCTGTGACGCAGTCCATGACTCAAGGGTTTCGTCCCCTGGAAATGCGAGCTCAAGTAAGTCGTTTAGGTTTTTACCTACAATCTCAGATGACTCGACACCTGCAAATTTAGAAAATGCTATATTTGCATTTTGGATTGTTAAATCGCTCGATATACCCAATAGCGGGGTTGGTGTGTTGTTGAGTATAGTGCCCGCGACATCATGCTCATTGTTAGTCGGACTTGAAGTATGTTCTTCAGCATACCCAACAGATCTATCAACGATATCGTCTGTTACATGAGAGCTACTTGCTAAGTTGTATATCTGCAGGGTTAGCCCATGTATAAGCTCACGACCGAGCATTGCTTGTTCAGTATTAGGTGCTGTCGCGACTCCGTTGTTGGAGGCATATGAAACAGCCTGTGCAAGAAGGTTCGTGGGTTTACGAATTTTACTTGTAGTAATGACAGATACGGTGATGCTCGTAATAATACCGACACCAGCACTTGTAGCGAGTGCTATTACTGTGTCTATTTCTAGAAAAAAATCGATTGCGAACCACACCCCGAAAGACAAAACGACAGGAAATAATGACGAGGCAAGAATCGTTCTGTAAAGTTGTGAAGAATATTTTTGTTGATAGTCCACAAGGTACCTTACGTATTAGTATAAGTAAGCATTAGCATTACTGCAAGGAATGATTACTGATAAGAAACGCGACCAGCTGGTATTGCTGTGATCCACGTTTTACCGACTGCGAACTCTAACGGCTCACCATTTGTGTCTAAAAATTCTAACGGAGCTTTTTGTGATGTTTTTTTCCATGTACCCTTCACTGCTTCGCCATTTTGAAATACGGTGATATTTCCACTACCAACTGTCTTGTATACGCTGTGAATACGGTTTGAATGGATACTGTATGTTGTCTCTAGAGCGACGATGTTGTTAGGGCAAATTTGTTTGTTGCTATCTTTGTCTGTGTGTGGGCGTTGAGCCATTGTGCGTTTGTAGCATCCAGCTTCTTTATCGTATGCATATGAGGTGTTGTAGTTTGAGCTCGAGATGTCAAATGAGACAGATGTCGCACTCGGGCTTGCTGCAGTCGCTTCAGTACCCGAAGATTCTTCAGTTTCTTCTGACTCTTCAATCCTTGCATAACCATCGAAATCACTTGAGGTGAATCCTGCAGAGTTGGCAACACTATCGACCTTATTCATCGATGTATAGACGTTATGAGGAGCAAAACGGTAGCTTACTCGATCTGCTAGAGATGCTCCGTAGTTGCCATGGTCAAGGTCCTTGACACCAATTGATTTAATTAGAGCAAGCGCTTCGGGTGATCCACCGCTATGAACGTATGATGCATCGAAACCTCTCGCCCACTCTACGTAATATGGTCGAGCGCTTCGTATTGGTCCAATGTTGCTTGGTTGCTGTTCCTGAAAAAGTGCCATAAAACGAGTAATTCCACCTTCGGCGATCGCTTCGAACACAATTCCTGCTTCTTCCAGGCCTGATTGTGGTCGAGCATCGATGCTGTTTTCTATCATAACTGCAGTAATCCGCCGTTCGGCAAGCTCTGGTTCTACAAGCTCTCCAGTGAGCGGAGAAGCTACTCGAGTATCTACAGGTTCCTCTGGCTTTGGTTCCGGCATTTGAATTGTACTGAAGTCATAAGGTTCAGGCGTGTTGCTTGATTGCCAAAACCATGCGAAAACCCCACCCATTAACAGGATTACTCCAACTCCTGAGATGATTATCAGCCGTTTTTTAGGTGGTTTTTGTAATAGTGTTTTTTTGATTTTATCCCACCGAGAATCATTTGACGGCGCTGGAGTAAAATCACGTGGTTCGTGTGTAGGTGATGTTTGTTCCATAATACTTTCGCTTATTGTACTCACTGGTACGTCACGAGGCAAGTCTCGACCTAGACTCATAGCCATTTTTAAACAGATACGCTACACTAGTAGCAATGATGAGCGAAGAAATAAAACAACGTATTAAAAACGCATTACTAGGTGGTATCCAGCTTCAGTCTCGAGCAGACATAGAGGCGCAGTATCCTCAACGACAACGTAGCGAAGGACAGCAAGTTACGAGGCTATGCCCTTCCCCAACTGGTTTTGTGCATATCGGCACTATTTTTACTGGACTTATTTGTGAGCGAGTTGCTCATCAATCCGATGGTACATATATCTTGCGTATTGAAGATACTGACAAAAAACGTGAAGTCGAGGGAGCTAAAGAACTTATCACTGAGCAGCTTGGATCATTTGGCATCCCCCCGGACGAAGGCATCCAGCCTGATGGTAGCGTGAATGGTAAGTACGGTCCATATGTGCAAAGTGAACGACGAGACATCTACTTGACTTACGCTTGTGAACTACTTGATAACGACCGTGCGTACCCATGCTTCGCGACGAGTGAAGAGCTTGAGGCGGCAGTCGAAGATCAAAAAGCTAGAAAACAACGTCCCGGATACTACGGCGAATGGGCTTTGTGGCGTAATAAGTCTGACAAAGAAGTTAACGACGCACTAGATTCTGGCAAACCGTTCGTACTGCGTTTTAAATCAAGCGGTTCTCATGAAAAGCGAGTGACGATCAGCGACCGGATTAAGGGGAAAGTAGACTTACCACAAAATGACCTAGATGTGCCTTTGATTAAAATGGACGGATCACTACTTCCAACCTACCACCTCGCTCATGTCGTAGACGACTACTTGATGCGAGTGACGTTAGTGATGCGCGGCGAAGAGTGGCTGCCAAGCACACCGCTACATGCCGACATCGCTATCGCGCTCGGAATAAAGCCATTTAAATATGCACATACACCCGTAATCTCGATATTAGACTCTGAGACGAACAACAAACGCAAACTAAGTAAGCGTAAAGATCCTGAAGCAGATGTGGCTTTTTGGCTGAAGCAAGCGTATCCGATCAAAGCTGTGAAAGCGTATTTACTGGGACTGGCAAACTCGAACTTTGATGACTGGTTCCGTGAAGATCCATCAAAAGACGTAAATGATTTTGATTTCTCCCTCGACAAACTCAAAAACTCACGCTCCCCATTACTTGATGTAAAGAAGCTCGAAGATTACTCTAAAGACGTGATCGCGTCGATCAGCCAAGGTGAATTCAATAAGCATGCGCTAGCATGGACAGAGCTTCACGACCGAGAGCTATTTGATGCAATGATGGTGAATCCTGAGTTCACGAGTCATGTGTTCTCCATTGAACGCGGTGGTGATAAGCCTCGCAAAGATGTCGCGAAGTGGTCAGATGTACCCGAACAGTTCGGTTATTTTTATGATGACATTTTCGAGCAACGTTTCAAACCGCTTGCCACAGAAGAGTTATCAGATTTCAGCAGTGATGTTTTGAGCACCTCACGAGCTAATTTCTTAGATACGTACGACTCGAGTGACGATAAAGATACATGGTTCGAGAAGATGAAAGCGTCAGCTGAGAAAAGCGGCTTCACGCTTGATCGCAAAGAACTGAAAGCTAATCCAGAAAAATACAATGGCTCTATCGCCGACTATGCACGCATCATCCGCGTCTCCCTGACCGGCAAACGCAACACCCCTGACCTCTACCAGATCATGAAAATCATAGGTAACGATAAAGTTATAGCCAGACTTAACTAACCTAATTGCAAAGGTGTCTCACGAATTGAGTCGAGTATAAATCTCGATAATACATCTTCTAGAAAGCAAGTATAGTGGTAGTGGTGATGGTCGCTATAGCCATCATTTTTATCTAAATTTAACGTCACTCTTGCATATCCTTTAAGTAGGCAATTAGAGCAACTTGCGCATTTATGCCTGTCACTTTTCTCAATCATAGCTTTGAATCCAGCATTAACAATGCCTTTTCTTGTTTTTAGTTTGCCTGACATCTGTACATCATCAACATTTGTATGTGGTAACCACAGCCCCATATCATGGTAAGTACTTTCTGTTTCAGCACCTGTATCGTTGACTCCACGGTATAAGCTTGCCCACCCCATAAATCTTTTAGCAGCCTCAAGAACATGTGAGCGTGATTCTGGGGTGATGTTGCTGTCAGTGGCTATAAAAGCTGAATCAGTAATCGTTTCTTGCGCTAAAACTGCAATAGTAGGCGCTCGGTCGTTGAAAGTTCCCGTTACTCCTTGTTGGTCCCACGCAAGAACACTCTCAGCAGCTCTTACTAAGTAATCGGCCCCTAAATGAATATGCTCTTCTGAGCGAAGTGTAGTTTCCACAACTAAATTTTGAACTTGTTCAGGTAAGGATCCATTCACAACTATGTCTAGCGTAGTAGTATCTTCTTCTCTGTTCGCGCAACCAACACTAGCTTTTGCTAGTTCGCCTTCAGGTGCAACAAAATATTCAAATCCACTTTTAGTTCTCGCTAGGGTTGAGTTTGCAAGTAACTTTTCAAAGTCTCTTTCAAAGCTTGAAGTGTCTGTCATCTTTATGTATAGCATTTTTGAGATTATACAATGTAAATAATAGCGTGTAAATTCATTAGAGGTTAACATATTAAGTTGATTGGTATACAATACGCTTATGGATCCCGTTAGTTATTACTAGCGGACAATAGATAAGTACTCGGAACAATGGATTAGCGAAAGGAATAACTAACGGCATGGATGAGCAACAATTAGACCAGCCAACAAAACAAAAAATCGTCATTGTAGAGGATAACTTCGCGCTTGCGGATATTTATAAGACACGACTAGAGATAATTGGCTATGACTGTAAAGTGGCCCATGATGGTATGGCCGCACTTGATCTAATCGAGCGAGTCTCTCCTGACCTCGTTTTACTCGACTTGATGGTGCCACGAATTGCTGGAGATGAAATACTGCGCCGTATGCGTGATAGCGACTGGGGTCGCGATATACGTGTTTTTGTCATATCCAACTTAAACGAACAAGATGCACCCGAAGGACTTCGTGAACTAGGTATCGAAGGCTATGCAGTGAAGGTAGGTCTCACGGATGATGACATCGATAAGCTTGTTGATAAAATCCTAAAACCTACAGACCAAGACGAGTCAACCTCACTTGAAGGTTAAACCACTAGATTTTCAACGCCGTTTGACGTTTTAACTCCTTAGAGTTTCACGCCATTTTTTTTACATGCTTGCTGCGAGTCGTGCGAGTTGGTCTGTTGTTAGCTTTGAATCACCTTCGACTTTGTACCAAATACCATCTTGTACCCACGTCGCATTGTTTTTATCATAGATATAAAGCGTTCTGCCGCGGCCGTCGAGGTATGTTTGGTAGTGATCTGTGTTAGTCGCAACAAATTCACTGAGCAGTGAGTCTGATGTCCAGCCGCTATTTTGCTGAGATATTGTATACGTCCTGTCATCAGAATTAGAGCCAAATGACACAGTTACGACACCCTCTGAGTAATCTATCGGGCCTCTAAACGCAAATCCACTCGGTGTATAGCCTGGCATCGATGAATCTACGCCTGAACGTGCAGCTGCTACTCTCATAGAAAGATTTGGTACGTTTTGCATGGCAAAGAAGCCAAATAGCAACAACGCCGCTAGACTACCTGTGGCAATACTTGCAACTCGTTTACTAATGCCTAATTTGTGATGAAGCTTCTTATTCTTCGGTGTGTGCTCAGGCAGAAGCTGCTGTGTGTGACTTTGAGCAGACTGGAGAGCTGATTCAATAATCGAGTGAGCTGCAGATGTGCTTCTTTGCTGTTTGCTGATTGGCTGAGTTTGTTGTGCATGGTGTTGCTGAGGAGTCTCTATCGGTGAAGCCTGTTGCTTTACTGGGAGTTCTGCTATTTTTGATTTTCGTACTGAACTTCGGTGTTCTGCTTGGCCGTATTTGTTTATATGTGGACTCTTCTGTGTGCTAGATGCGGTAGCTACCCGTTGTGGCTTTGTGCCGAGTGACGACTTGGTGATTAAAGAAACGACATTGTTGTTTTTGTTTGTACGTTCAGTCGGTTTTTTAACCGCTTTACGCATTAAAGTAGAAGATTTTTGTACAGGCTTTTTGCTGTGTTTAGCTGTTGTGCGGCTAGCTTTACGTGGAGCACGAGCAACGCCGTCCATTGATTTAACAGATGGTGACGAGACAACTTTAGCAGTTTCTGCTGTCGCGTGAGAATCCTTGATCATCTCACCGGTCGCTGCATTGTATTTTTTACCGTTAATAACGATGAAGTTTGTTTTTGACACCCTTTTTCTACCCTTTTGTTGCTTGTCGTTATTCTACAGTAGAACACAATAGTTATGCAAGTCTGCCATAAGCATTTTTTGAAACATTTTAGGTGTAGTTAACAAACCCTTGTATCTGTGCGATACTGTCTTCGAGCTATAAATGGTAAAATACATAAGCAAACCAACGCCTTAGACAGGTAGAAACACTATGGATTATCTAGACCCAGAGAAAAAAAGAAAACATCGTCAACGAATTGCAGTCGGATATATGCTACTTGGCTTAGTGATTGGTGCCATAACTCTAATTGTGCTACTTGCAGGTTATGGTTACGGGATAGACAGTAAAACTGGAGAGTTTGTACAGAATGGAATCATGTTTGTTGACACACGACATGAATCGACAGACGTTTCGTTGAATGGAGAGCGCTACGGTCAGACAGACTTGCGACTAGTGTTGCGTGAGGGTGATTATTCTCTTGTAGCTTCTCGAGATGGATATCGTGACTGGAAAAGAGATGTGTCAATTCAAGGAGGTAGCTTGCGTAAGCTAACGTACGGACTTATCATCCCTGAAACTCTACAGACTGAATCGCAGTTTACATTAGAAGAGTTGCCGACAAAAGCTATTCAAAGTATCGATAAAGATCGAGTTTTTGCATGGGATTCAGCGTTAGATAACACACTGCTCGCGGTGGATATAACTCAAGACCCTGCGACAGTGCAGCGTATCTCACTCGAACCATTGCTCACTACTATAGATAATGCAACAGAAGAGCCATTAAAGATAAGTGATATGACGTTTGTTGATTTTGATTCATCAGATGAGCGTGTGTTGACTGAAGTAGAAATAGGCGGAAAGATGTACTCATGGCTTATTGATACCGGCTCGATTGAGGAAAGTATCAATATTACTAACACCCTTCCTTCTGCATTTCAAAATGACGATGTCGAGGTGAGTATGATCGACCGTAATCCATCGAGGTATTATGTCTTTGATAAAACTGCTGGCGAGCTGTATGAGTCGGAGCTACGCGGTAATTCTTTGAGTCTAGTCAGTCTCCCTGATATCGATAACAAAGTGTTAGACTTCACGGGCTTTGGTGCTGATTGGAGCTTGTTTGTGAGCGAAAGTGATGGCGACGAGGGTTTAGTAGACGTTTATTTTAGAGACAATGAAGATACGGTGCTTGTTAAGCAAATGAAAACCTCTGATGAGTACTTCTTGTCATTATCAAACAACAGCGGTAAGCCATTTATTGGCATTAGTGCGACGAGTGAGAATGCTGCCTTTGTTTATGTCGATCCGATCGATTATCTACGTAGAAACACGGGATCATCGATACCAGCGCCTGCTACTATTCTCGGTGTTCAAGATTTACTTGGCATTACCATGTCTAATGATGCAAGCGTGGTGATGGCATTCAATGAGTCTCGCGTGGCTACATATGACTTTTTCTCAGAAGACACTCACTACACAGAGTTAGACCACACGCTTAGCGCGAAAGAACAACTAAAATGGATAGACGGTCAGCATTACTCATATGTAGTGGATGGAACTGTCTGGATGATTGACTACGATGGAAGCAACCAGCAACAACTAACATCAGCTTCGGCTACGGGTATCTTTTATAGTGACGACTCCGAAGGATACTTCTCATTTACTTCAAACGATAGTCAAGAAGAAGGCGCTAACCCACAGTCGTTTGTCTTCACGAGTCTACTCACAGAAGAAGATAGATAAGACTTATTAGAAAGGCCATAGCCGCGACCATAGGCTAGGAGCGTTCCCAGGAACTATCTCTTCGCTACCGCCGTCAATAGAATCAATATCTATATTCGCAGTTTCATTAGTACTTGGGTCTGGAGATACTTGCTCAGCTACGATGATAAGACGGTTGGTTGATGTGCCTGGAGGGTCGCACGTGATGAGTGTGAAGGTGTTATCCCTGCTTGCAGGACCGAGGACACTAACGTCAGTTGGTGGTACGACCTTTTTGTCGTAGATTTTATAAGTATAGCGTACACCATCGTAGTTAATGTAGAATGTATCATCTATCTCTAGTTTTCTCAGTAGTACAAACGCGAATTTATATTTTCCAGAATTAAGTATGTTGTTGCTGGAGTGTCCTACGATAACACCATTGCCTCTTTGACCAGGTTTTGGTGTGGTTGAGTAATGAACTACACCTTGCTCAAGACCGTCCTGGATATCGGCTTCCTCGATGCTATTTAAGTCGTACACCACAGGAACCTCGACATTAATTTTAGGGATAATGATTGTTGGTTCAGGGCCCACTTCTCCACTAGAATCAAGAATCGGAGTCGCACTAACATTCCTACTCGGGCTAATAAAAGGTGCAATAAACGCTTGGTTAAAGAACGTAAACATAAACAGCCCGCCTACTATGAGGGTAAGTCCAAGCCCTACCCCGATAGATTTTAGGTGATCCTTTGTACTCAAGCGACCGTTAGCACTTACTGTGTTGGTGATGCGTCTTTTTATGTCACTTGGATCATTTTCTGCTGCATGTTTATGTGAGCGTGCAGACAGTGGGTTTTTCCCTTTTTTTGTGCTGCCTTTCGGTTGTGGCTCTTTTTTGTCGAGTTTTTGAGTGTTATTAACGGCAAAGGCGCTTGCTGAAGATTGGTTTTCGTAAAATTCTCGCCACACCTCATGCTTTTCATTGTCAGGCAAGCTTGTATAGTAGTTGTGCCATTCTGTTTGAACTTCAGCGAGCGATTTACCGCTCGTTGTGAGCTCATACATAAACTCCTGATGCTTTGAGCGATTATTGGGACGTTGTGCAACTGACTCTGCAGCTTGTGTCGTCGCATCTGGTTCGTCGTTAAACAGTTTGTTGAGTTTTGCTCTGATAATATCTGCTGCCGGGTTGTCTGAGACTTTTTCATTAGGTTTTACCTGAGCGGGTTTGTCGGCTTTAAGAACTTCAATCCGCTCATCATCAAGTGGACTTTGCTCGAGCTCAAGTACTGTGTCTGATTTGTCTACACCATGAACTTTAGCCGTTAATTCTGCAGTACGCTTTTGCAGCTCGCGCAACATGTCATCATGTGCTTGCTTAAGCTCTGGGTCATCGGCGTTCAATGGTTGGATGACTTTGTGTTTTCGGCTAGGTAGTTGTGTTGAATCGTCGCTCATACTGGATTATAGATATCGCTTTAGCTTTAAGTATAGCATTTTATACCTTGAAACGTGGTATAATTACCCCTATTGTTGCTTCATTTATGTGACTGCTATTTAATTACATGAATTGGTAAACGCGCACTTTGATATTAAATGGGGCCGCAGTGGTGGAATTCTCACCTGCGAAAGCAGTGGCTCATAAATCACTATAGTCTTTAGCACCTTTTTGTGCCGTGGTGGCGGAATTGGTATACGCGCGCGACTCAAAATCGCGTTCCTTTCTGGATTGAGGGTTCAAGTCCCTCCCGCGGCACCAAAAAAGTGATAAAGACACGCCGGACTCAAAATCCTTGACGAGCTTTAGCCCGCGTATAGTTCAAGTCCGTCCTGCGGCACCATAAGTGTTAAAAAACGATAAGCTGTTCTATGAATGTGTATCGTAGTAGTAAATAGCCAACTCCTACACCGACTGCATCAAATACTAGGTCGCTGAGCGAATTTTTTAATGTCTCATCGCCAAATCTCACGTCTATTTTTGCAAGTAGTGGCGAGAGAAGGTATATCTCAAGTGGCTCCCATAAGAAGACAACAATAAGCGCGATTTTAGGTCCAAAAGTAAGCGTGAAAAGAATACTAGTAATAACGTGAACAATACTCCAGCCGTCAAATAACTTGTCGTTACGTATCATTAACGGCTGCATATTCTTCTGTTTTGGCATATGCTTATTCTGCGCCTAAGATAACTGACTCGTCAAGCAAAGAAGTGGTGACGGTCTCGAAAAATGTTTCTGGTTGCTGCATCCAGAAAACCGCAGATTTAGCAGCTTGTTCAATTCGCCAAACTTCTTTGAGCGACTTCATATACGAGGTCTTGCCTTGCGCGGCAACTATCAAGTTTTGCTGATGAAATGTGATAAATGCCGCATTGCATGTGCGAGAAAAATCACCTAGTTCTTCGAGTAGCGACTGAAGTGACATCGAGTAGACGAACGCTCTTGGCTCACTCATATGCTTAGCAATCTTTTGTAATTGAGAAAACGACACTACTAGTAGCGTATTGTCTCTTGAAAGCAGTGTATCTGGTGAGCCCACGAACATGTCTACGAAATCCTGTGTCATGACAACCTTATCAACATACTTTTGAAGAAATTCCTCTATAAGCATTGAGGTCTCGCTGTTGTGCCCAGCGTCACCCGCTAGAAGAACCGTATCGCTCCAATTAGCAAGAGAAAGTAGCTCATGAAGTGCGTCTTTAGAGAAGCTCCCACTCGGATTGCTACTTGCGAATTCATTACTATCCCCTGCTCCAACTAACTTTCTTGTTGCTTCAGGGAGCACGGTCTTCACGATACCTGCTCCAATCTTTTCTGCAGTGAACTGAGCTTGCGCAGGAGCGAAAAATCGATGCTTGTTACCGCCTACTATAAGTAGCTTACCTGCGCCATTTTTGTTCAATGGCCGGTTCCATAGAATATCGGGAAAAAGTGGTGTATCTCGTTGTTGTTTCATCAGTTCATACAGATTCTTTAAGTTTGCAGTGTGAGTATTTTGTCATAAATGGGGCTAAATGTCTCATGCTCAAAGAGGTCAGCAGCGTAGTCGGCATGTAAAATTTTGCGAGTTTTCGTATGTACTAAAAACAGTGCGGGAGCAATTAAAAAGTTCCCATCTACTTTCCCCTGTTTGAATCCGTGATCTTTTACTGCATGAATCCAATGCGGAATATCTTTTATCATCTTGTAAGTATTCTTGTAAGACGGCGTTACATCGAACAATTTATAGAATTTTTTATCGTGATCAGGAATAATCGCAAACTTAGGAGTGACTTTGTGCCGGTCGTAGATGTTTTTTTCTATCGCTTCTATATCTGATTGTATGAATGTGAGCACTTCGCAGCCGGAGTCTAAGAGAAGTTGGTGCTCCATTGCAAATCGGTGAATGCTTAAGTTACAGAAAGGACAGCCTGCGTATCGCAAAAACGCCACCAGAACGTATTCTTTGCCGATACTATCAAACGATACGTTATTTCCTTTGGCGTCCCGAGCGGTGATGTCGGGCGCAATCTCTCCGACACTACGCTTAGTCATTATCTACAGTATACTGCATAGTCGTGCCTACACGTTAACTTGCTTTAGTACGTAATTGCCGTTTTCGAGTACCAGCCCATACACCATATCTTTTCTTTCTATGACTATCATCCAGCCCTGTTCTCTCGCATGAGTAAATAACGCTTGGTTCGGGTTGAACGTAATAGGTTGGTCAACCATAGAAAGAATTGTGATGTCTGAACTTGTGTCTCCTACCGCGAGGCTACCATCATTGGTAAGGTTGAATTTACGTATTAAAGATTCAAGAATCTTATCTTTCGGGAGGCCTAACGCGCGAACTTCGCCAGTGAGTTTCTTGCCATCATCTAGGTACTGTACTTGTCCGATCCACGCATCAAACCCTAACTCTTTAGCATATGTTGATACTGCTCGTAGTTCAGAGCCAGAAATAGCGATAAGAAAGTAATTCTTCTGCTGCAATGTCTGGATAAGTTGCCGGGTGTATACATACGTGTGGCTAATACTGTTTTTTACAACTGCGTTGATAATCTGATCATAGTCATGCAGACTCATGCTCTTTGGCATGTTCGTAAACATCATGTCTACAGCTTGTTTCATGTAGCTTCCAAATGAATCATCTGCTATTCGTTGTCGGGAGTCATGCAGGAGCGATTCTATGTTCTGCGCTGTACCGATATCGAGCCGACCATAGCCCACAAGTACACGAACCATTTGCTGCAGTAAGCTCGTACGCGCTATTGTCCCGTCGATATCAAAAACTGCGAATTTTCGCTTAGCCCCACCATCCATTGACTACGTATTATACTAGAATATCGCTAGTGCTTAAATAGCCTGTTTTACTGTGCTTATGGCTAACTCACCGATTACGGAAGCTTGCTCAGATCGCATTTTTTCGTAGAATTTTTCTTTTTCTCTTAAATGCTCACTTGTGGAGTCAAGGCCCCACGTATGTATTTTGTCTATTGTGACAGGCATTTTATGGTTAACCACTTGAAGTGATCTTCCTAAATAATCTTTTCGGCCAATGTGTGCATTATCTATATTTCTTCCCATGGTTCAATACTGTACGCTACGAGCCGACAATGCAAGCATTAGCATATATTTTACGTATCTAGCGTGATGCTCACGGGGCAATGGTCGCTGCCCATCACGTCCATATGCACTTCTGCGTTTGTGATCTTTGGCTCAAGCTCTTCGCTCGCCAGCCAGTAGTCTATGCGCCAGCCGACGTTACGGTCGCGTGCAGCTCCCCAGTGGGTCCACCAAGAGTATACGTCTGTCATGTCTGGGTGAAGGGTTCGAAATGTGTCTATAACACCTTTGTTTAGTAGGTTTGTAAAGTCTTTGCGTTCTTCATCTGTAAAACCATGTTTGCCGACATTCTCTTTCGGTCGAGCTAGGTCGATTTCTTGGTGCGCGACATTGAAATCGCCACACGCTAGTACCGGTTTATGTTTTTGTAGCTCGCTTAAGTGCTCTTGGTAGGCAGGACCCCACACTTTTTCACGCATGGTAAGTCTCTCTAGGTCACCTTTAGAATTTGGTGTGTAGACCGTTGTCACGTAAAAATCATCGAACTCGAGTGTTAGGACTCTTCCCTCGCGGCTCGTATCACCAAATTTGTCTGAGAAATCATACTTCTTTGTAATCTCTTCCGAAAAATCATTAATTACTTTTAGCGGTTTGATTTTCGTGAATATCGCTGTTCCAGAGTATCCTTTGCGCTCTGCACTGTTCCAGTATTCTTCGTACTCAGGCAAATCGACTTCAGATTGTCCTGGTTGAGCTTTCGTTTCCTGTAAGCACAAAATGTCAGGTTGGTGTTCTTCGATAAATTCTTGAAACGCACCTTTGTTCCAGACAGCGCGTATGCCATTCACGTTCCATGAGTAAAGTTTCATCCCGTTAATAACCTCCTTTACTAAGTGTGGAGACATTATAGATAAAGACACATTTGAAAGTAAGATGATTATTATCGGGATTCATACTCTAAAGTGTAGCACATTGACATAGTATATATTATTATGCTATAATATATTGTTGAAATGAGTAATCTTAACTCTTATTTTGGCGAAAAATACCTTGAATTATTGAATGCAAACATCGGGGCGGATGGGACTCATGCTTGGCCACAAAGAGCATATTGTCCAAATGGCAATCTCGCTTTTAACTTTACGAAGCTACACGAACTATTTAAAGTACCAGGTGAATTTGAAGTGGAGCTAGTAGAAGGCTCGATAGTCAAAATATCTCATACACTAACCGAATCCAGTATTGGTAAATGTCTCTTAAAAAAATCTAAATCGGAAATAATTGTTGCAGATGCAGCAAGCCCTGTTAACGGAATATGCATTTCACCTGCACAAACTAGTGAGCAGCCAAGACTACGGTTAGATTTTCTGCACGATTCTGAGGTAGTGTCAGTGCCGAGCTTTGACATGACAGACCGAGAAATGATCGCAGGGCTTGTTCTTTGCGCAGCTTCTGAGGGTGTCTCCAAGCGCATAGAGAACGGCACACTACAGTAAACGACTTTTCTGTAATTGTGGTATGATTTAACTTAATGTACAAACGAATTCTACTCAAAATCTCTGGTGAGCAACTCGCTGGTGAATACGATAGTGGCCTCGATCCAGCCAAAGCTAAATGGCTCGCAGAAGAAGTTAAAAAAGTAATCGACCAAGACTGCCAAGTCATCATCATGGTAGGTGGCGGCAACTATTTACGTGGTGCTCAGATAGCTGGTCACGGCATTAAGCGTACGACAGCAGACCATATGGGTATGATGGCTACAATGATGAACGCTCTTGGACTCACGGACATTTTCGAGCATGAAGATATCAAGACACGCTGTCTGAGCACAATCTTTGCTGAGCAAGTAGCTGAAAGCTTCTCGCACCGTTTAGCAGAAAAGCATTTAGAAAATGGTCGTGTTGTTATCGTCGCAGGTGGCTCAGGTCGGCCTTACGTTACTACTGACACTGCAGCAGCTATATTGGCACTGGAGCTAGGCTGTGATGTCATCATGAAAGCTACAAAAGTTGACGGAGTGTATGACTCTGATCCTGCTAAGAATACAGACGCAAAGAAATTCGAAAAGCTTTCATTTCAAGAAGCAGTTGAAAATGACAAAATCAAAGTTATGGACAAGGCTGCACTCGGTATGGCCATGGAACAGAGCATGCCAATCATCATATTTGAGCTGGATAAGCCAGGCAATATAGCTCGTGCTGTCTCTGGCGAGCACGTTGGCACAACTATCTCTTAAGTAATCATTAGAATATTGACAAATAGCTATTAAATATAGTATAATAATAAGATATGAAACAGTGGAGTTTTATATTTTTAATGAGTATAAGTATGCTTTTCGTTGGTGCAGCATACTCTTTGAATTCCCGTCAAATTATGGCTGAAGATACTAGTTCAAGCGCAGTCCTTGGCGCAACTGTTGGCTCTTCATTGAATGCTACAGCTGAGGCTCGCGAAAACAACTCATTAAATACCCTCTCGAAGTTACGAGCTGAGGACATGGCGCGTAACAGCTATTATTCTCACGAAACTCCTGAGGGACTCTACTTCTTCGATTATTTTAGTGGGTACGGCATCGCGTCAAATACGGCTAGCTGTGAAAACTTACTACTGAAGCCTTCTGGCATGAGCAAAAGTGAAGTATTCTCTGAGTGGCAAAACAGTCCTTCGCATAAAGCCTGTTTGGATGCGGGGCACACACAGTTCGGATATCACGAAGCAGTTTTTGATAAAGAACTTAATCTCTCCGTCTACGTCTATATCGCAGCAACACTATAACTTAGCGGTACTTCAGTTCACGAAGTGTATTGATGTTGTCTTCGCGTTTCTTAATGTTGTCGCGTTTATCGTACTGTTTCTTTGATGTAGCAAGCGATATTCGAACTTTAATATATC
>JAUIBQ010000033.1 GCA_030427445.1 bacterium
TAGAGAAGGAGTGGCGAAACTGGAAGAGATTGCTTCACGTGCTCCAGAGAGATTAGTCGCTATTGGTGAATGCGGATTAGATTACTTTTATCATGCTGATAAAAGGGTGCGCGCTAGACAGGAGCTACTGCTTCGTCTACAACTCGATATCGCTGTGACATATGATTTGCCAGTGATTTTCCATGTACGTAACGCGTTTGATGATTTTTTCTCGATAATGAAAGATTACCCATCTATCAGGGGTGTATTGCACAGTTTTACTGACAGTAAGGAGCATATGATCAGAGCAACTGAACTGGGGCTGTATATTGGGTTAAACGGTATCATGACTTTTACTAAAGAAGAAGCACAGCTTGATATGGCAAAAGCAGTACCGTTAGACAAATTACTCCTTGAAACTGACGCTCCATTCTTGACTCCGAAGCCGTTTCGTGGTAAAATATGTAAGCCTGAGCATAGTATGCTGACGGCTGAGTTTCTATGCGAGTTACGCGGCGAAACAATGAGTCAGCTCGCAACGGCAACAACAGATAACGCCAAGCAGTTATTCACCATAAAATAACGTTTGACGCAAGGTTTGTGTGTGATATAATTCACACGAAGAGAAAGGTACAAGGTGGAGATCATGTACCCCAGTACTTCTAAAGAGACTATGGCACAATACGACTATCAAAGATTTGAAGCAGCACCTCAGAGATTAACATTTCATGAGGAATTTATGCATACTGTTAGAAATCGCCAAGACATAATCAATCGTGCTGTTGCACGCATAGACCGAGCTACAGAACAGCAAAAACTACATTCAGAAGTTTCGCCTGACGTCAGCAGAGCTTTTATGCCATTTGTCGAAAGACACATACCTATGGTTGATGCGAGAAATGCTATTGATGACGCTGATTTCCTACGAGAGTCTGGTACCGTCTCGCTAGATCCTGTTAAAAGTAATGAAAGACTAAATTCTGCAAGTGAAACAGAGGATGACAGGGTGCGTGAAGCACGGCAACATTTAGCGTATATCGAGGCTTTAGACGAGTTAAACCGCCCCACTGCAGCACAAGACATTATGAGTGAAATAACTTCTCTTAGTGATGACAACTTTACGCTAGCTGCCTAAGAGATAGGTACCCAAGTTTTTATGAATATTATTACTAACTTTTTCGACAAACTTTTTGGCACTACGAAACCTTCGAACAGCCAAGAGAAAATACTCGCAGATTTGATGCGTCGAGAAAGCGAAATAGGTAGGCAGTTGTTTGGCCCGATACCAAACGGGGTAAGGCGAGAGTTTTTCTGTCTTGACGAGCAAACATGGGTATGGCACGAGGAGTCATCAAAAGGCACTAAGGTCACCAAATATCTCGTAAAAGACAAAGAAATCGTGAAATCGATTAACGGCTCTCATTATGAAAAAGTCTCCCAAGAAGAGGCTGAGCATCTACGCGACGCAGCACTTTTATATCAAGATAAGATCAACAACTCTCTCTACAATATTCCGCCCAGTGCGTAAGGTATAATACGCGTAACATGATAAAGGACAAAGAAGTAGAAAAAACGTTACACTTGCCGACTTATTTTGATTTCTCAGCGGCAACACCTGTGCATCCACGCGTTTTAGAGGCGATGATGCCTTATTTCTCCGAGTGTTTTACTAACCCTTCTGCGTTGTACGAATCGGCACGTGGATCTAAAAAAGCCCTTGAAGATGCGCGCAGTGACGTGGCATCAGCTATCGGAGCTAAGCCAGCTGAAATAGTGTTTACGGCGGGAGGAAGCGAGTCGATTGCGCTTGCCATCGATGGAGTGATGAGTAGCCCGTGGAATACAGATGCGATTATTGCTATATCAGCAATAGAGCATGATGCTGTGAGGCATACAGCAGCGCGATACAACCGAGAGATCATCGGTGTTGATCAGCATGGAGTCGTCATGATTGAAGAATTAGAAGACGTACTAAGACAGAACGATCACGTCGCACTGGTATCAGTCATATACGCGAGTAACGAAATAGGGACTGTGCAACACATTACAGATATAAGTAAAGCTATAAAAAAAAGTAACCAAATGAAAAAGAAACAAGGTTTGCCTGAGACACTGTTTCATATCGATGCAAGTCAAGCTCCCTTATACCTTGACTGTAATCCTTCGAGATTAGGGGTTGATCTCATGACGTTGAATGGCGGAAAAATGTACGCACCAAAACAGAGTGGGATTTTATATGTGCGCTCGGGTTTAGAGCTCGAGCCAATTTTGCGAGGTGGAGGTCAAGAATTCGGAATGCGCAGCGGGACCGAGAATGTAGCTAACGCAGTCGGTTTTGCAAAAGCCGTCACTATGGCGCATAAAGCCCGGGATGAGAGAGTAGCTACAACAGTGCGAACAAGAGACTATCTGATGAATAAGCTGGAAGAAATTGGTGGAACCATCTATGGTCATCGAACAAAGAGAAATGCGAATAACGTACTCGTTGGATTTGATGGCGCGGATAACGAGGTATTGGTGATCAAGCTTGATATGCTCGGTTTTTGTGTGGCTATCGGTTCTGCGTGTCATGCGTCAAGTGGTGAGCCTTCGCAAGTTTTGAAATCTATCGGTTTAAAGCCGCATGAAGCACAGTCGACATTGCGACTTTCGATTAACGATTTCACGACGAAAGAAGACTGCGATAAGCTCGTCGTAGCTATAAGCAGAAGTCTATAACTCGAAAAACAACTGGAAAGCGAAAAACAAAAGCGATATACTACTAGAAGTTAAAAGCATAAGCACTAAGATGTTTGTGTTTAAACACCGGTAGAAATGAAAACGATTTTAAACAAATACGTCCTAAAACCAAAGAAAATATTCGCTTTGTTGAGTTTCTTTGGTTTGTTGCTAGTTGCGCTGAGTTCACCGCTATCTGCTCAATCTGTCACTCAAGGTTACAGCGCCGACTCAGTGCTACAAAGAGGAATGGTGGTATCGCTAAATGCGGATGACACTTCTAAAGTTGAAGCAACTACTCGTGAGAACCAAGACAAGATTCATGGAGTAGTTATCGCACCAAATGATTCGACATTCACGCTTTCAGACACAGAAGAAAAAACATATGTCGCAACTGTTGGTAAGTTCCAGGCTCTTGTATCTACAGAGGCAGGGCCGGTGAGTGCCGGTGATTTCATCGCAGTTTCTAGTCTACCCGGAATAGCTATGAAAGCCGGTGATAAAGATGCTTTTACTGTAGGAAAGGCTGTTGAGTCATATGATGGTAGCGGAGCAATATTCAATGCAACATTAACTGACACGCTAGGCCAGACCCAGGAAGTTGCAGTAAAGCGTGTGTTAGTAGATGTGAGCGTTGGACCAAACCCACTACTGCGACCTGAGGACTCAAGCTTGCCAGAATTTCTTAAAAGTGCCACGGAAGCAATTGCTGGTAAACAAGTTTCTGCAGTTCGTGTGTATATAGGTCTCGTAATAATCGCTGCGGCGGCTGGAATCTCTGGTAGCTTACTCTTTTCGGGTGTGCGATCGGCCGTGATTTCTATTGGAAGAAACCCATTATCGAAAAAGTCCGTTACGAAATCTGTTATTCAAATCGTTGTGTCGAGCATAATAATTTTCCTTATTGGGCTTTTTGGGGTATATTTATTACTAAGATTATAAAGGTTACGCTTGTTGGGTTTTACCGTGCGTTGCCTTGAAGGTGGGAGATGTTTCGAAGAAAAACAACAGTAGTAGCTACACAGAAAACATTACGGGAGAGGACTGACAAATGTCTTTAGTGGTGTTGATTGCTATTATTGCTGTAATACTACTTGTGGCTGGTGTGATGTTGGTGCTCGTTTTCAGGGGTGGAAATGCAGAACCTGAAAAAAACAGCATAGAAAACCTTACTGAAGAAGCGAAGGAAGACGTCGAAAGAATCTTTAACGACGATTTTCGTGAAGAGCTTCGCAACAGGGGTCGTTTGCATTTTGAGCGCATTATCGGTGAAAATGCGATGTTTCTTCAGCAAGATTTGCGTCTAACGACGAGCCAGTTGAATGATTTTATGAAAAGTGAAGTCACGCATGTGCTTAAAGAAGAATTCGCAAAATATGAAGAATCGATTAATGATGCAAAGCAGCTAGCAATCGACTCTATCCAGAAAACACAAGACACAATCGAGCAACAGAGAGAACTACTGTCCGCTCAACTACACGAGCAGATTACTGCTGAAAAAGAACGTTTGTTGCAGCGATTTGAGTCTCGTATGGCTGATGTCGTGAACCATTACGTGTTAGAGGCCGTCGGAGAACAGATCGATATGAGCGAGCAGTTAGACTTTATTCTGGCTCAGATTGAGAGAAATAAAGATGCAATTATGCAAGATATTCGAGACGGAGCATAAATCGGAGCATCAGTGATAGATATGAACGAGACACAAACACAGCTAAAACTACCGAACGACGTGATCAGCCCTACTGATATTTACAGATTGATACGTGAACTTGATATGCTTGATGATTTCTTTCGGCAATCAGAGATACGTACAGGAGGGACTCCTCAAGCACCACCACGCTACTCGAGGTTGCTTGACTCTGTAGTTACGCTAAACGAAGTTAATTTGCTAGATACCAGACAAAGACAGGTGTTGCTAGATCAGTTTAAAGAAATTTCCGAGCATTCACCAGTGCTTCATATGAGCTTCAGTGTTGATCCGCCAGGTGCCTATGTCCAGAAGATAGTTGCGTGGCTTAGAGAAAATATCCAAGCGGACATATTGTTACGAGTAGGACTACAGCCAAATATTGGTGCTGGGTGTGTTGTCAGAACGAATAATCACGCTTATGACTTCAGTCTACGCAAATTCTTTGACTCAAAGCGAGAATATTTTGGGAAAAAACTGCATGATGCGGTAGCAGCACAGGATACTAGCTTCGGTGATGCTCTTGATCCAAATATCTTATCGCAAGCACCGATAAATCAGGTGGATGTTGCTAATGCTCAAGCACCAGCAGTTACACAGTCAACACCTCAGGAACAAGATCAGCAACCCGAAGAGTTACAAACAGCTACTGCAGTGCAACAAAATGGAGGTCAGGTATGACAACTGGCAACCAGCACTTCGATAAATTAGTCGAAGCAGGAAAACCGGTTGGCGAGGTAGTGGGTGTCGAGAAGTTCTTAGTAACAGTAAAGGGTTTACAACCATGCCGTG
>JAUIBQ010000015.1 GCA_030427445.1 bacterium
ATTCTTTCGTTATCTCAACCGAGAGAGACCGGTAATTTGCTCACCAGCTTTGATACAGAGGATTTATCATCTCAGGTTGCTCGTGATTATGCGCCAAGCGTTGCAGTAAATAGAATTACCGAAAGTCCAGATGAATTAGTAGCGATAGCTGGTCATTTAGGTGTGTGTATGGGGTTATCTGAAGAGGATAGTTCACGATTTGTTGAAGCTACAGTACAAAAAATTGTATAACTAGCTCAAACAATTTGAGTCAGTGCAGTAGATAAAATAATTGAATCTTAATTTATGCAAAACACTTCCTTTGAAAGACAGCGCCACATTGCAGACAAGCTTACTCAAAACGAATGGTATAAACGTGATGTCGCGTTAAGAATCAGAGAAGAGGCAGGAGAAGTTGACCCAACACCGTATATAGACCCGCTTACAACTTGGATGAGCATAATAGGACAAGGCGGAGGTTTAAGAAAATACGCAACTCAAGCTTACGAAATGGGCAAGCTTGAAGAACAAGAAGCAATATTGAAAGGCAGAAACAGACTTGCTAGTGAAGAACAAAAGACCTATGTATGGTTGGCAGCAGGTGGTTTCTGTACGTACTGCAGTGTAAAAGTCGTGCCGTGGCCAGTGTCGTATAAAGGAACAGAAAGAATGCACGTTGATCACCTGGATCCGTGGATGCTAGGCGGTGATTCACACTTGAAGAACTTGGGATGTAGCTGTAAGACCTGCAACCAAAATAAGTCTGGGACAGTGATGGCCGACCAATACAGAACTGTTCTGACAGAGATGTCGGAAGGCCAAGGAATCACTCTCGCCGATGCTCGGTTTGTTTTTAAAAGAGAATATGCAAAGTGAACTTTGGCACCCCTCAGTAATGTAGTAATTTCTGCTATACTAAAATCATAAGAGGGAGTTATGTAATGGCAAAAACTGCGACGAAACCACGCGCTAAAAAACAAACACATGCAATTGCTGCATCTGTGCAAGATGGGCAGAAAATATACGGAAAAGATACAACTGAAGTCAGAGCGCTTGATGGTGTGAGCGTCGAGTTCCAGCAAGGAGTGTTTACAGCGATCATGGGGCCAAGCGGTTCTGGTAAATCAACATTACTTCACTGTGCGGCAGGACTTGATAAGCTTTCGAGTGGCTCAGCAAAGATTGGGGACATGGAACTCGGAAGAAGTAAGGACAAAGCACTCACGAAGTTACGTCGTGAGAAAGTCGGATTTATCTTTCAGTCATTCAACCTCGTACCGACACTCACAGCAAAAGAAAACATCCTCCTCCCGCTCTCAATTTCAGGCAAAAAACATGACAAGAAATGGTTCAACGACTTAGTTGAGCTGCTTGGCATAAAAGATAGACTCGACCATACACCGAGTGAACTCTCTGGTGGTCAGCAACAACGTGTCGCAGTTGCGCGTGCACTCATCTCACGACCAGAAATCATCTTCGCTGATGAACCAAGTGGTAACCTCGACTCAAAGTCTGGAAATACGCTTCTGTCGTTCCTTCAGACGGCTGCAAAAAAGTACGGACAAGCTATCGTGATGGTAACGCACGATGCAAATGCGGCAGCGTATGCTGATGAAGTATTATTCCTCCAAGACGGTAAGATTGTCGACAAGATGACGAAGCCGACGAGCGCAAAGATACTTGATAAGCTAAAGAAAATCGGAGAGTAGACGATGTTTAAAGCAGCATTAAAAAATGTGCTTGCGCATAAACTCCGTATGTTTTTGACGGGATTTTCGATAATCCTTGGCGTAAGTTTTGTTTCTGGTACATATATCTTCACAGACAGTATCAGCTCGACGTTTGATAACCTTTTCAGCGATGTGTACTCTGGCACTGACCTCACTGTGCGTCCTGCGCGTGATGATGAGTTAGGACAAAGCACAAACTCTTTTGATGAGTCTGTGTTAGGTGTAGTGGAAGCAGTTGACGGTGTGGACAAGGCTGAGCCGGAAGTCAATGGCTTTGCACAGCTATTAGACAAAGAAGGGGAGCCGGTTGGCGGACAAGGGCCTCCAAGCCTTGGGTTTTCGTGGACAAATGAACCTGCGTTAAACCCGCTTAAAATAAATGAAGGTGACGGTCGACCGCCAGTTACAGATGACGAAATAGTGATAGATAAAGCGACAGCGGATCTGTACGAATTTAGCGTCGGCGACACAGTGAAAGTATTGTTTAATGGTCCGACGGAAACATTCACGTTGGTTGGTATCGCAACCTTCGGTGACGCTGATAGTTTAGCAGGAGCGAGTTTGAGTGCTTTTGAATTAACACGAGCTCAAGAATTGTTCGGCTACGGGGAAAGCTACAGTGCGATTAATATTACGGCAGTGGATGGCGTAAGTCCTGAAGAGCTTCAGGAGCGCGTCGGAGCGGTTTTGCCGGAAGGTTTAGAGGCTGTGACTGGTGAGCAACAAACAAGTGAACAGCTTGACGAGCTTAACCAAGGACTTGGATTTATAAATACTGCATTGTTGGCCTTCGCTGGTATCGCGATATTTGTGGGTTCATTCATTATCCAGAACACGTTCCGAGTGATCGTGGCGCAACGTTCCAAAGAGCTGGCACTGCTGCGCGCAATTGGTGCAAGCAAGCTTCAGGTGATGCGACTTGTCGTGTATGAAGCGTTTTTTGTCTCACTTGTCGCGTCTGCTCTCGGCATCTTGCTAGGTATGCTGATATCCGCTGGCGTGCGTGGACTTATGAATGCGCTGAACTTCTCATTGCCTGATGGGCCACTCACGGTTGAGCCACGCACAATTATCGTTTCAATGAGCGTGGGAGTCGTGGTGACAATTTTTGCTGCACTACTACCAGCGATTCGTGCATCACGGATTAGTCCTATCGAAGCGATGCGTGAAAACGAAGCAAATGCAGGGAGTAGAAAGTCATTGTTTATCCGTTCATCAATAGGTGTTGTCTATGCTGCAATCGGTGCCATACTGCTCGTCCTCGGGTTTAATGGGTCGTTTGACCAGCCACTATATCTTGTTGGCGGTGGAGTGGCATTGATGTTTATCGGCGTAGCATTTGTCGCGCCTCTTTTATCGATACCGATTACTTCGATACTTGCGTGGCCATTGGTCGTGACGCGCGGTGTGACAGCACGACTTGCTCGGGACAATGCAAAACGAACGCCAAGAAGAACTGCGAGCTCGGCAGCAGCATTGATGATTGGTGTATCGCTCGTGACGATGCTGTCAATCTTAGCGACGACGTTTAAAACTAATATTACGACGATACTCGACGATAGTTTTCCAGCAGATTTGAGTGTGTTTAACGAATCAATTGGTCCGGCTGGACCGGGCACTGCTGGCGTGCCGACAAGTGCAGAGAGTGCTTTGGATAATGTAGATGAGATCACGGATGTTACAGCGTTTCGCTATGCATACAGCTCTGTAAAAGTTGAGGATCAAATACCATTTATCTTCGCTGGAGTAGACGCAGATACGATGGACAAGACATTTGAATTGGGAGCAACAGACGGCGCATATGCACGAATGCAGGCTGAGGACGGAATCGTCATTAGAACAACCGCCATGGAAGCAAATGGCTGGAGCGTCGAGGATGTTATCACTGTGACATTCGCAAGTACCGGTGCTCAAGAACTTACAATTGTAGGTACGTTCGAAGATCCCTTCGACTCAGACTATCTCGTGTCAACAGAAACATACCTCGCAAATGTAGAAGACGACACAATCGCGATACTTGCCATGAATGCAAGCGAGGGCTACTCTACGGACGAGGCAAAATCAGCAACTGAACAAGCTTTGGGCGACTATCCGCAACTATCTGTGCAGGATAAAGGTGACTTATTTGAAGTTGCAGAGCAGCAAATCGACCAAATACTCAGTTTATTCTGGGCACTTCTCGGCTTCGCCGTCATAATCGCTGTCTTGGGTATTACAAATACACTGATGCTTTCTATCAGCGAGCGTACACGAGAAATTGGTATGCTCCGAGCTATCGGAATGACACGTCGCCAGACAAGACGCATGATACGCTACGAGTCAATCATCATCGCGCTATTTGGCGCACTACTAGGGATTACGATGGGTGCATTTTTTGCGTGGGCGCTACTACAAGCATTGGAAGGGGAGGGAATAACCGGCTATAACGTATCGTTCGTGCAACTCGGTATCTACTTCTTGCTCGCAATAGTAGCTGGTATTATCGCAGCAGCATGGCCAGCTCGCAAAGCAGCTCGCATGGATGTTCTAAAAGCTATTTACCACGAATAGAATTAGGCGCTGTACTTGGCTTGTACCTGAGCCTGGTTAATGCCGTTAACTAAGTTTGTAAAACCTAATTTTTCAAAGTAGGGCATGCTCGCGTTAGAGCGTGCTCCGCTCATGCAGTAGAGCACAAGTTCTGTATCTTTATCAACTCCCGATAATTCTGGCGCTCCTTGGAGGAGGCTTTGTGGTGGTATATTCAACGCACCATTGACGTGTCCACGTGCAAATTCAGACGGCTCTCGCACATCAATAAATAATCGATTAGTCATAGAAATACATTTTAGCATATGCTAAAACATCTATTCAATCTGAGTGTTCTTACTTACAGTTAATCTTGTTCGCTGCTGAGCGCACTGCCTGGCTCCAAGTAGGGAAGGCGTGGATCATGTGCTCAATGCGTGATGCTTTCATTTTGTACTGAACAGCCATCGTGACTTCATGGATCATTTCACCAGCACGTGGTGCGATGATACTACCACCTAAAATTCGTCCTTTTTTATCAGCTAGGAGCTTCACGAAACCAGTGTCTTTTTGTGATGTATTCGCACGACCTAAAATAGAGATTGGTACAGCGCCGACTTGGTACGCAACGCCTTTTTCTTTAAGTTCTTGCTCAGTTTTACCTACTGCTGCGACTTCAGGGCTGATAAATACACAGCGAGGCACAGCACTGTAATCAGCGTGGTGCTTGATGTTGTGTAGCATATTATTTGCTGCGATACGGCCTTCATAACTTGCTGTGTGAGTAAACATATACCCACCAGTAACATCTCCCGTTGCCCAGATATGACTTACAGAAGTTTGCATCTCGCCATTCACTGTAATACCTTTACGGTCATAGTCGACGCCAGCATTCTCAAGACCAAGGTCAGTGTTCGGTTGTTTACCAGCTGCAAGTAAAATCTCATCGACTGTGACTTTATGAACTTTCCCTAAAGTGTCGACGTGGACAACTTTTTGACCACCTTTTTTCTCAACTTTCACAACTTTAGAATCAACATGAACCAAGATACCTTTTTCCTCGAAGATGGCTTGTGTGAGTTCGCCGACTTCTTCATCTTCACGGAAGAGAAGTCGTGGAGCGAATTCTGCTAAGTGGATCTCGACACCAAAAGTGGAGAATATCTCTGCAAATTCACAGCCAATCGCACCACCACCAATGATAAATAATTTTTTAGGTGGCTTTGTGGTTTCTAGTGCTTCACGGTACCCGATATAACCTGATTCTTTAAGTCCAGGGATAGGAGGCACAAAGTCATGTGTACCAGTTGCGATTAGGAATTTATGCGCTGTATAGCGCTTGGCACCAACACTTATCGTCCAAGGATCGATAAAGTGTGCGTGCCCTTTGATGACAGTTATGCCGTCGTTTTCATACGCCTGTTCACCAGCATGAGTTCCCGTGTTATAGACAGCTGCGTTTTTCCATTCATGGAGTTTTTGCCAGTTTACTTTAGGTTGACCTACATCGATACCGAAGTTCTTTGCTTCTTCGATTGTTTGGATAGTTTCAGCTGCCTGAAGGAGGGCTTTCGTCGGGATACAGCCGTAGTTTGGACATTCTCCACCCATCTTTTCTTGCTCGACAACAGCTACCTTTTTACCCGCTTGTTGCATCCGATGAGCGACAACGCCACCGCCAGAACCGGTGCCAATGACTATGGCGTCGAACTCTACTTGTTTAGGCTTAATGTGTTTTGATTTATATACCACCCGATTATCCTTTTCTACCTACCATACAACTCGATGATGCAAGTACATGTATGCTGCATCAGGGTTATACACTTTTAAGTGTTTTGCCGCATTGATACGAATATCGTTTGCAGTTACTTCATGTTTTTTATCTATCCATGCGTTGATATCACTCACGACCTTCTCGGCTATGAGTTCAGCACTTCCTGCAGGTTCTCGCACTGACTGCGCAGCTGCGTAGATGCTCGCATAGAGCTTTCTAGGTTCAAATACTTCGTTGTGTCCGCGTCGTTTTACAATGTGCTTCATGACCTACCCAAAGTTAATTGTTCCGTTAGCGATAAGGATTAGTATCCATCCAAGAGCGACGAACAGCAAGCCCATAGCGAGACGCATATTTCCTTTTGATTCTTCTTTCCATTTCGCGACTGAGCTAAGCTTCGTACCACTTGCAACCATGATAAGTATGATGATGAGTGGTAGCACAAACACGATGTTGTAAAGCACCATGAGCAAGAATGCCCAGATAGTGAAGTCGATTCGTAGGATGGTGATGATCGCTAAATATGGCGCACCTGTACAAGGTAGTTCAACTGCAGCGACGAAAGCCCCAAGAGCCATCACGCCCCATACAGACTTGTTGGTTGTAGACCAGTCATGGATTTTATCTGCGTATTTTTTCGGTATCTGGAGCGAGAATCCTTTGCCGTACCAGAAGTAATCTTTAATCTCTAATATACCGCCTAAAATAACGAGCATACCAACTGCGATTGAGAGGTATTCAGCGATGACAATCGGGATAGTAGAGAAGAAGTACACAAGTCCAAGACCTGCGATTAAGTATGTAGCGAAAATAGCGAATATGTACGCACCGCCAACTTTTAGAAGTCGAGCAGGCGAGCCACCTTGTCCGAGTACGACGGAAACCATGAGTATCAAAACACCGATAGCGCATGGGTTGATTGAGTCAATTGCAGCAGCACCGAGAACGATTGTTACTTGTGGTAAATCTAACATTATATGTCTCCTCCTACTGGTGCTGGAACTTTTTTGATGTTACAAAGCTCTGGGTTAAAGCTACTCACGCCAAATTCTGTACAGCGCTCCGCGTCACGTACACCGTATTGTTCGCACAGATAATTTGTTTCGCTCTTCGGTTGATCAAATTCTACGATTAGACAGTCTCCTGGAGGCACGATTGATTCATCGCGCATCACGTATGAACCTGGATCTTCAAGTTTTTTCTGATAGTAGGTGTCATCTTCACCGTTGTATCGGATAAGGAAGACTTGGACTTCAGCTGGAGCGCCTTCACCACAGTTTTGGCCGTTCTCAACCTCGACAACTTTTTGGTCGTTTTCAACATTCACTACAAAGTTTTCTACTACTGCTTTGTTACCGGTGTTTTCATCTCCATCAAAGTCATTCTCGAATATGTTGTCGTTTGTTGGGATGACGAGTGATGTTGGAGTGATGTCTCCACCAGTGACGTCCATAAACTTCTCCAAAGATGCGTCGTATTCTTTTTCGACGACAACGCCTTCTAGGTGGATTCTCTTATCGTCATGTTCGTGATAGGTGCTTGTACCAATTTTGTTTGAGAGAAATGCAGTCGGATCGCGTAGCTCAATCTCCTGGTTACACACCCAGTATTCTATGTCTGTGTGCCAGTGAACTGGGCCACCGGATTCACTTTTTACATTTAGGTATACAGTCGAACCCGCCATGATGAAGGTCGGGATTACGATTGTAAGGGTGATGAGGATAAACAACGGTTTTTTAATATGATGTTTATCTTTGTCGTTAATAACTAATGCTGCTAATACCAGAAGAACGACGAGAATAACTGACGCTACGAGAACAGATTTAACGCTCAATGCCCCAATCTGTGCCTCCAGATCTCCGGCTTCAGCAAATCTCATAAGTTGTTTTTGAATCATATTGATTTTTCCACCTACTGTTTTTATATAAAGTTACTATTGCTTTATGCTGACAAACAACATTACTTTTATTGATAAAAGAAATCTTGCTTATGTTTCAAAAGCACTATAACATGGCTATAAACAGTTATCAATATTGGTATCAAAGGGAAGGGTGAGGCGTCCGTGAACACGTGGTTTACAAAACATTCTGAAGAGGTGCTTGAAGAGCAGCATTCAGATCAAAAAGATGGATTAACAACAACTGAAGTCGAGAAACGGCTTGGGGATGTTGGACGCAATCAGCTTGACGCAGCGAAGAAGATAAATCCGTTTTCTCTATTTATCAATCAGTTTAAAGACGCACTTATTATTATTTTGCTTGTTGCGGCTGTTGTGTCATGGGGCGTAGGCCTATTAGGAGCTGAAGAGAAACCAGAATTGAGAGATGATAAAGTCGCAGCGACCATAGCTGCTATATGGGATCAAGAAAATAGCGGAGCAAATGAGCTTGAACCCTACTTTGTTGAACCATATACTGAGGACTCAGAAGAGTATTCATACGTAGAAGAGCACTTTGTAGAAAAAGACTCTTTTAACGAAACGGTAGTAGCATCTTTAGACGCTACATTTGAGGAAGAATCAGGAGAGGGCGCGAAAGAGGCGTTGCTCATCTTCGCCATAGTCATTGCTATAGCACTTATCGGCTTCTTTAATGAATATAAGGCTGAGAAAACAGTTGAGGCATTGCGCGCACTTGTCGGGCAAAAAGCAACCGTTCGACGTAATGGCAAAGTAGTTGAAGTTGATGCAACCGAGATTGTCCCTGGAGACATTCTTCTGATCGAAGAAGGGCAAAAAATCCCAGCAGATGCACGACTACTACAAGTTCGTAATTTACATATCAATGAAGCGTCGTTGACAGGCGAGAGCTTGCCTGTGAGCAAGCAATCAGAGCTTGTCGCAAAAGATGCGTCATTAGGCGACCAGAAAAACATGGTGTTCGCTGGTACCTTTGCCGTGCAAGGCACAGCTGAGGCGGTAGTTGTCGAAACTGGGCAGCACACCGAGCTTGGCAAGATCGCAAGTATGGTCAATGACGTTGAGGCTGAAGAGACACCGATGCAGAAAAAGCTCGATGATTTGGGTAAAAAACTAGGCCTCCTCATCCTCGCTATCTGTGCAGTTGTATTTATAATTGTACTGTTCCTCGTTGACGAGGCGCAGGACAAGGAGTTGCTGGGTCGACTCATCTTTGCATTTACTGCAGCAGTTGCGCTCGCAGTCGCAGCGATACCTGAAGGGCTTGCGTTTGTTGTCCGCATCTCGCTCGCGCTCGGTGCTCGTAGGATGGCGAGTAAAAACGGACTCGTGCGCAAGCTTAGTGCAGTCGAGGCATTAGGCAGTACAGACGTCATTTGTTCAGATAAAACCGGTACGTTGACGCGAGGGGAAATGACAGTTCGCTCAATCGTTGCTGGTGGCGACCACCTCCTTGTCGGTGGCCAAGGGTATGACCTAACAGGTGACTTTATGGATAAGCTCGGTAAGAAAACGACACTCTCGCAAGCACATAAGACACTGCTTGAAGTTGGCATGCTGTGTAACAACGCACACATCGCGAAAGGAACTGTGCTTGGTGATCCGACTGAAGGCGCGTTGATCGTCTCTGCTTCTAAGTCGAAGCTTGACCACGACAAACTCGTGAAAGCTTCTCCGCGTATCAACGAAATACCGTTTACAAGTGAGAGAAAAGCGATGAGCACTGTCCATCAGTCAAAGAGTGGTTACCGAGTCTGCACAAAAGGTGCTGTCGAGATGGTGTTACAGAAGTGTACACATATGATTGACGCTAAGGGTAAAACTGTGAAGCTCGGCGCCGACGATAAGAAAGCGATTCTTGACTATAATAAGCAGCTCAGCTCACAGGCTTTACGTGTACTAGCTTTTGCTGAAAAAGTAGTTAAAACTGAACCAAAAACTGAGAAAGAAATTGAAAGCAAGCTCGTGTTTGTTGGTTTGCAGGCAATGATGGACCCTCCACGAAAAGAAGTTGTAGAAGTAGTACATCGTGTGCAGGCTGAAGCTGGGATGCGCGTCGTGATGATCACTGGTGACTACATCGAGACTGCAAAAGCAGTCGCTGAGGAAATTGGCATCAGAGGTGAAGCAATTAGTGGCAACGAACTTGAAATGATGACTCAAAAAGAGTTTGAAGAAAAAGTAGAAGAAATTTCTGTGTACGCGCGTGTCAGCCCAGAGCATAAAATCCGCATCGTAAAAGCGCTCAAGAAACATGGTCATCAAGTTGCGATGACCGGTGACGGTGTCAATGACGCACCAGCTATCAAAGCAGCCGACATCGGTATCGCGATGGGTATCACAGGTACGGATGCGAGCAAGGAAGCAGCGGACCTCATCTTACTTGATGATAAGTTTGTGACTATCATTAACGCAATCGAAGAAGGCCGAGGCATATTCGATAATGTGCGTAAGTTTGTTAATTTCCTTATCTCATGCAACATCGCGGAAGTATTAGTCATTCTCTTCGGAATCTTGTTCTTTAACAACTTGCTCCTGACTGCTGCACAGCTATTGTTCATCAATATCGTGACAGATGGCTTGCCTGCTGTTGCGCTTGGCTCAGACCCAGCGAGACGCGATGTATTAAAAGCTAAGCCAGCTCGTTTCCAAGAATCTATCCTTACAAAGCGAATATGGACAGAAATCTTCATCTTTGGATTCTTGATGACAGGTGCGATGCTCCTCCAATATTGGTACAACCGCACTCACGAAGGTTCAATCGAAGCTGTCTCAGCTGCATTTACTGCGATGGTTGTCTATGAGTTCGTACGTCTTGTTGACATCAGAACAGACTACAAGATTAAGTGGTTCTCTAACCCGATGCTATCTGTCGCCATGGCTGCATCGCTCATATTGCAATTTGCAGTCCTATATGTACCGTTTCTCTCCGATTACTTCGGAGTAGGTGGACTGTCGGCACATGACTGGGTGTTTATGGCAATCGGTTCAGTGTTCTTGTTCGTAGCGATGAAATTAATTAATCCAATATTGGATAAAACTGTCGGTTTAGAAAACCATCCCCATACCGTTAAGTGATGGTATGATAAAGCCAAATCATATAAGTTCATGTAGGGAGTCTAGATATGGAAATTGATAACCAGCCAAATCAACAAACGGGGTCTAACCCACCGCAGCCACCTGTAGGAGGACCCACTCCTCCACAAGGACCTGAGCCTGCTCCTCAAGGTCCACTCCCTCCGCTTCCTGAAAACCAATCCGGTAATGATCAGTACCAGCAGCCAACATACACGAAAACGGATGTGTTAGGAATTATTAGTTTGGTAATGATTTTTATATTTCCGCTAGTGGGAATGATTCTTGGATTCATCGGGATTGGTAAGGCTAAGAAAGAGGGTTATCCAAAGACACTTTCGATGATTGGTGCGATTGTTAACACTGTACTAGTGGTACTAGGAGCGATTGTTATAGGACTTATTGTCATGGCAGCTATGAATAGCTCGATCGATGACTACTCTCAAGAGTTAGATGAGTTCAACCAAGTCATTGAAGCAATCCAGCAAGAAGATCAAGAGGTTACATATATTTCCGACGTCGGTAACATATGTGCGACTACGCAGTGGCCCACTAACCTTACTACTTCAGTAGAAGGAAACGTAGTCGGAGTGTTTTCAAATAGTCAGTCATATCCTGACATCTACTCAAGAGAATATGTAAGCCTAGATGATAGTTATGAAGAAATTGATTCTTCATCTCCAACAGAAGTGGATACCTTGGCTTGCGTATCTTCAGTAAATCAAGAACCAATTCGAGTCGTTGAATGTGACTTAACAATAGATGATGAAGAGGTTAAGGCCCCTATGTCGCTGCGGCCGTATCAAGTTACTGTTTATAACGTTGAGTCTCAGGAAGAGATAGGTTCGTTTATTGCACAGCCTGTCGATACGTGTCCGTTCTTCGTGACGGTTGATCCAGAAGATAACAGTTTTGATGCTCGCATGGATGAGGCATCGTTTAACAGTGGTTTTGCATCTGTCGCTCAGTAACAATATATAAAATACTATTGACAAATTTTAAAGCATAAGCTATAATACTTGTTAGTTGATAAAAAACAAACATCAACAAAATAAATATAAAAAGAAAGAACGAAAGGATTGCACAAAGCTTAACTACCCCTAAAAAGGGAAAAGAGCAATCCGAGTGACGAATTTATTTCGACACCCGGCATGACGAGAAAAACCGTAGGTTTGTCTCGTAAGTGCAACGGCATTAATATGGTATTCGGTCTAGGAACTAAGAAAAAAGAAGAACCAGTTAAGGAAGACGTAGCATCAGCTAAAAAAGTTACTGGTTCACAAGCAGATGAAGCAGCAGAAATCTTGAAGAAGATGGAAGCTAAAAAAGACAGCGGCGATTGCGCTTTCTGTTAAAAACATTTACTTCTGAGAGGGGGGTAAGCAAATCCTCCTCTCAGAACTCAAACATATTAGTGGTAGGGACGAGCTGATTTATAATATATAAATCTGCTCGCAACCCATCATTATTCTTGGGCGAATCATATAATCTGATCAATTATATGAGGCGAACAGATAAATGATGCTGATAACTAGAAAATACGACTGACTAATGATAGTTATCAACACCAAACATGCATGTATAAAATATAAAAATCTAACAAGTAAAAAAAGAAAGAGTGTTTCTGCCTCACATCACATAGATGTCTGCAAGGGAAGGTAGTAACCGGATGAACGAATTTATTTCGTTCCCCGCGTGGTTTGAAGGAAACCGTTTGCAGGTGTCCTTCAAAAGGCGAAGCCGTCAACATATGAGTTACGAACAAATACAATCAAACAGTAAGCTAATGAAAATGTTTGATAAATGGTTTGAAGTTTAACTAAAACATTAAACCAACAAAAAACTCCAGTATGAAGATGCTGGAGTTTTTATTTTGTAGTAGTGCTATGAGGAGCTGGCAGCGATAAGAACTACGACCATCACAGCTACGAATATGAGAAGGAGAATACTAGCGACGAGAATAATCGGTAGCCAGTTCCAACGTGACATTTGTGGCTTTGGTTTGCCTTTTGATTTATAGTCACTAATCTGTCGAGAGCTCTGAGCAAGTCCTACTGCTCCCAAAACACTACCTACAAATGGGATAACACCGGCTATCCAGGAAATCGAAAATGCTTCTAGTAAGTGTCCTTCGTATAGTTTTTTCGTCTCGTCGACTGCTTGTTTACCTGACATACTTGGGTTGCCCATAACAACATATGGTAGTGCTGCATATCGAGCTTGTGCACGAACACCAGGTACGATGAACAGCAGATATCCTCCAAGAATCTTTAGGCTGGATATAAATGTAGCGACGAACATCGCTCCAAACCGTGACGTACTTTGCGAGAATGCCTCACCGAATGAAATATCTCGATCACGTACAGCCATATTAGCTGATGCTGCTACAAGTCCGTTCCATAAAGCGCCCACAACTAAAGCTACGCTGAAAATAACAAGCAAAATTACAGATACAAATAAGATAATCCCAGCAACAGCTACACCTGTATCAGAGACGTTTACTTCACTATCCAAGGTCTTTGGGTCATCTGAAGTTGTTAATGATATGCCATTTTCTAATTCTTGTTGTGCGTCGCTATTTTGGGCAACAGTGTTTTCGCCAAGTACATCAGAGTCAGTGCTTATAAACGAAAAATCGTCTGTATTGAAATCTTCAAAATCTGACGTATTGAAGTTTGTGGTATTTCCAAATGATCCTAGAGCGCCGAACACAACCATAACAATCGCGACAGCTTTTGCGTGCTTAAACATTTTTGTGAAGTTGTTAAACGTAATCGCGAAAGGGTTTGATTCGTATGAGCTAGTTTGGGTTACAGGAGCCTGCGGTGAAGACGGTGCACTGGCTACTTGTTGAGCGTCATTTGTATGAACTGGTTGAGATGGAAGGTCATCCGTGTGTTGTTTGTCTTGCATATAACTCCTATATTTTGCTGCAATGTTTATGCTTTTAGAGTAGCATATGTTAGATTTTTGACAGCATACTTATCTACATGTACTTAAAGTAATAGTATGAAAAACGAAGCCAATATCGCGCATTTAGAGACGAAAGAAAGTAGTAAGTGGTTTAAAGCCAAGTTTTATAGAATGCTCGGAAGGGTTATGTTGAGAGCTGCAAGTCAACAGCAAGAAGATGCACAAGAAGCTCGTCGCAAGAAAAATCGCTTGAAAGTAGCGAATGCGTAGAATGAATAGGAAAAAGAGCTTACTAGATCTGTAAAGGTTTTGACAAAATCACGGGACCGAGATTTGAGCCGACGCAAGATGACAGACTATGACTTTGTCATATTCAACCATCAGCTAAAAACTGTAAAATCTGAGATTTGACAGTTTGCGAGACCTCACTGAGATTTGCCCACGTTCCGCGGGCCCAGAACTTCTTCCTCAGCAACAAGTTGCTGGGTGAAGGTTCTCTTGCGAAATGCTAGACACAGCATTTCTCACTCGGGACCATATGCCAAGTTCACTATTTGATTCAGCTATAAAAATTAAAAACCCACCTTTGGGGTGGGTGTCTAATTTTGGTAGCGGGACCGAGATTTGAACTCGGGACCTCAGGCTTATGAGTCCTGCGCTCTAACCAACTGAGCTATCCCGCCGCGTCGGCACGTGATGGCGTTTGCGCCTGAACTGCCGACGAAACAAGTTCCTCGTCACTTCAGACACCCTCGCCAAGTTGCCTTCTTTCATTTTTACGAATCCTCTCGTAAAAATGCAGTAATTTTTAACTACAACAGGGGTGATTATAGCATCTTTCGGGACAGGTTTCTAGATGTAAATGTATAATAGTCTCTAACTTATGAAGAAAAAAACTTTTATCGTGGCGGTGAGTGGGGGAGTGGATTCTTCAGTGTTGCTTCATAAACTCATACAGAATAAACCAGAGTATGTTGAGTACGTTGTCGCTCATGTTGACCATAACGTACGCCCAAATTCTTCTAAAGATGCAGAGTTCGTAGAGAAAATGGCGTTGAAGTATAATCTGTTATTTTGCCAAACGGTGTTGAAAACGACAAAGAAAGATGAAGATTCACTCAGAGAAAAACGCTATGAATTTCTGTTCAGACTTAAAGACCAATACAACGCAGAATCAATCATTACTGCCCATCATCAAGATGACATCATTGAGACAATGATTATCAACCTCATTCGTGGCACGTCTCCACGAGGTCTAAGTCCGATGAATAGGGCGGGGATTTTACGACCACTTATCAACTCAACTAAGGCTGAGTTGCTTCAGTACGCAAAAGAAAACAAAGTCTTATACGTAGAAGATGAAACGAACGAAGACGAGACGTATTTACGTAATTACGTAAGAAAGAAAGTTATGCCAAAGTTGAGTCAAAGCAGAGAGCAGTTATTGACGATCAATAAAACGACCTCTGAGCTTTATGAGGATATCGATATTAGAGTTGATCATTTAGTGCCAAAAAGAAACGTTCTATCCCGAACTTCATTTGTACGCTATCCGCACGTGGTTGCAAAAGAAGTAATGCGCGCATGGCTTTTGAGTCTTGGTGTCGATGATGTTGATTCACGAATGATTGAGTCAGCAGTAGTTGCTTCGAAGACTCTACCGAGAGGCAAGAAAATTGATATCGGTAAAAACTATTGGCTGAAATCAGAAAAAGAAGTCGTGCAGCTCACAAAAAAACTCTAGCTAAAGTGTCCACCCCTTGTGTGTATAATGAAATGTAACAACAGTTTTTAAGATAAGACTAAAGGGACTATGAACAAGAAGCCGGTAAAGAAAAATCCTAAAAAACCTAAGAACGATTACAGAAACATCTTGTTTGCAGTGCTAGTGGGACTGATGCTTTTGCTTGGTTTCTCGCTCATGAACAACGACACCGACAACTCAAATGAACCGACGTTGAGTGAGATTGTTCAGATGGCCAATTCCGGCGAAGTAAAGCAAATCACGTTTGTCGGTGAAAACCAGCTTGAAGTTGAGCTTAAAGACGATGACGCAGAGTTGATAACAAAAAATATCCGAACAGAGCAAAGCCTCGAGGGTCTTGGCTTAGAAATTAGTGAAGAAAATAATAATCAAGATTTAAAGATAGACACACGCGAAGCGGATACTTCCGGAGAAGTTATTAGCAGTATCGCAATTACGCTACTGCCTGTTCTGTTGATCGGTGGACTTTTGTTTTGGATGATGCGCTCAGCACAGGGTCAGGGAAGCCAGGCGATGAGTTTTGGCCGGAGCAAAGCACGTCTCTATGGTAATGAGAAAAAAGAAGTGAAGTTCGAAGACATCGCTGGAAGCAATGAAGCGAAAGAAGACTTAGAGGAAATCGTACAGTTCCTAAAATTCCCAAAGAAATTTGAGAGTGTAGGGGCGAGAATACCAAAAGGTATGCTGCTTGTGGGTCCTCCAGGTACTGGTAAGACGATGCTTGCTCGTGCAGTCGCTGGTGAGGCGGGAGTACCATTCTTTAGTATCTCTGGTTCGGAGTTCGTAGAAATGTTTGTCGGTGTCGGCGCAAGTCGAGTGCGAGACCTATTTACTAAGGCGAAGAAAAACGCACCTTGCATTATCTTTATCGACGAAATCGATGCAGTTGGTCGTAAGCGTGGCTCTGGTATGGGTGGTGGTCATGATGAGCGTGAGCAGACATTGAACCAGATTTTGGTTGAGATGGACGGGTTTGAACAGGGTGAAAACGTTATCGTCCTCGCTGCAACAAATCGCTCAGATGTGCTTGACCCAGCACTACTCCGACCTGGACGTTTTGACAGAAGAGTGAACATTACGCTCCCAGACAGAAAAGATCGTGAAGCGATTTTGAAAGTTCACTTTAAGAAAAAGCCGGTAGAAAGCGATGTCGATCTTGACGCACTTGCAGCTAAGTCTGCGGGCAGCTCTGGAGCAGACCTCGCAAATATCGCAAACGAATCAGCAATTGTCGCTGCAAAACACAATCGTAAAGTTATCACGAACGGTGACGTGACTGCTGCATTTGAAAAAGTAGCGATTGGTCCTGAGCGACGCGGAAAAATAATGAGCGATAAAGAAAAAGAACTTACTGCGTATCACGAAGCAGGTCATGCACTCGTCGGACATGTGATGCCAGACAGCGACATGGTGCATAAAGTGACGATTATTTCCCGAGGATCTACGGGTGGAGTAACGTGGTTTATACCACCTGAAGATAAGAGTTACCACAGTATTGTTGAGTACAAAGATGTGCTCGCACGAATGCTCGGAGGACGTATTGCAGAAAAGATTATCTACGGAGATGATCGTGTGACAACAGGAGCAGGCAATGACCTCCAAAAGGCTGCTGAACTTGCTCGAGATATGATCACAAACCAGGGTATGGGTAAGAAGCTGCGAAATCAGGTGTTTCATACTGATGACGGCATGATGATGGAGCGTATAGTGCACGAGCGTCAGTATTCTGATGTAACTGCAAAACTTATCGATGACGAGGTTGAAGAGTTGATAATCGAAGCTGCGAATCGCGCTGAAAATGTCATCAAAGCTAACAAGGACAAACTCGAGGCTCTAAAAGACGCGTTAATCGAGAAAGAAACTGTCGAGGCAGAAGAAGTTATCGAAATACTCAAAGGTTCAAAGCTACCTTCAAATGCTAAGTTGGCTAGTGTCTAAAAAGCTGTAATTACTGCTTTTATTAGGCTTACGCTAGGACTATAATAAGAGGTACATGAAAAAAGTCTCTGCTCGTCGTGTCGTAAAAAAGGTATCCCTGCCAAGCGCAGCGACGCTTTTGGTTGTCACGATGCTCTTAGCGCAGCTACTAGGGTTTTTGCGGACAATGCTTATCAACGGTAAGTATGGAATCACGGGTTCTGAGAGTACTGATGCTTATTTCGCAGCATTTAAAATTCCAGACTTTTTCTTCTATATCCTCGCTGCAGGGGTATTGAGTGTTGCGTTTATCCCGATTCTTACCGAACACCTCAAAAAGCATGACCGTAAAGGAGTGTGGGAGCTTGTTTCAAGTCTCATGAACCTGATGGGTATCGTCACATTTGTTATTGGTATAGTGATTTTTATTTTTGCAGATCAATTTATCAACATTGTTGCACCTGATTTGACTCCTGCCCAGTTTGCCGACGCAGTGACGATAATGCGATTGGTTGCATTTAACCCATTTTTCTTCACAATCTCAGGCATACTTACGAGTGCTCAACAAATATTTGGACGCTTTTTCTTCTTCGCTATTTCTCCAGTGGTGTACAACATGTGTATTATTGCGAGCATCTACATCTTCGAAGACTCAATTGGGCTAAGAGGTATTGGTATTGGGGCGTTGGCCGGAGGTGTTGCGCAGATGCTCGCATCCTTTGTCGGTGTAAAGGGGCTGCACTTTAAGTACAGTTGGCATATTAATTTTAAAAATACAGACTTCAGACGAATATTAAAACAACTTCCAGCTAGATCAGTTGACCAAGGAATCGACTCAGTCAACTCAATCGTTGAGACAAACCGTGCAGCTCGACTAGGGCAAGGGGTGATATCAAATTATGAAAATGCGTTTATTTTGCACACTGCACCAATTTTGTTGATTGGGTCATCTATATCTACGGCTGCATTCCCACGCCTGAGCGAACGACTCGCTTCGAATCGCATCGATTTATTCAGAAAAGATTTTAACGATGTGCTGAGAACCTTGATGTGGCTTACAGCACCAGTGGTTGTTATAGCCTTTTTCTGCAGAGGATACTTAGCACGCTTAATTTTCAAAGATGGATCAGTTGAGATTGCAACGCTACTTGGATTACTATCAATTGCTATATTTTTCCGTGTACTCTACACACTCTTTTCACGCTATTTTTACGCGCACAAAGACACCACCACACCGTTAATAATTTCTGTGTTTGCGATAGCACTTAATATCATTTTGGTATTTACGCTTGCACGGCCTGAAGCATACGGATACGTTGGTCTCGCATTGGCTCAAGCGATAACATCTGCTGTGGAGCTAGTAGTTATCGGGATTGTTATGGTGCTGCGTGACCGTAAAATTATTACTATGGAATTTTGGAACATGTCATTTAAACTTCTATCGGCAACAGGATTTACCATCGTAACTGCATTCGTCATGGTTAGTATACTTCCTCTACTTAGTACAGACAGAGGTTTCATTACGCTTGGTGGTAAGCTTTCACTCATCGCGCTTGTAACATTCTCAGTACATATCGTCGTTACGGCATTCTATGATTTCTATGAGGCGAAGATTACGCTATCGAAGATAAAGCAATTTATGTACAAACCGTTCTTGTTGTACACGAAGCAGGGTGAATAATGAAACACAATGAGCTATTGGGTAATATTGAGCAGTTTTTGGATGAGATAGTTGAGAAACTTGAAGAATTAGGGATTGATTTAGCTGATCTAGCGATAATGGACCATGCATGTTATCGAGTAGAAACTGATGACGATTATGTAGCTATGAAAGAGAAGCTTTCAGAAATCGCTACTTTGGCAGGAGAGATTTCAGTCAATAAACGACTCATCTCTACTCTCAGGTTGCACGATCCAATTGTATACAAGGGGTGGCGTATTGATGCGATAGAACTTCCTGCTCCAAAGGAGGGAGCGCCATACCCTGAAGGGCTGGAGCATGTAGAGTTTGTCATATACGAGGATTTGCGTACATTTGCCGAGAAGTATGCGCACTTAGATTTTGAGAAGCGAGCGATAGATAGAGGAGTGAATCCAGAGCTCGGACTCAAACTCCCTAACAGTAAATTCACAGTAAAGTTTCATAGAACACCACTGCTCGCTGTGGTTGAGGTGATTGAGCCTGCTATGAATATTACTGAAGTCTATGATGGTATGTAAGTCACCTCTGTTATAATAGGTGACAATGAATCAAGAGAACATACGCAACTTTTGTATTATTGCGCATATTGACCATGGGAAGTCTACCTTGGCTGACCGATTGCTCGAATTGACTGGCACTGTTGATAAACGTCAAATGAAAGAGCAGTTACTCGACAAAATGGATCTAGAGCGTGAGCGTGGTATCACGATAAAACTTGCTCCGGTGAGAATGCAGTACAAAGAGTACCAACTTAACCTGATTGACACACCAGGACACGTTGACTTTAGCTATGAAGTGTCACGAAGTTTGCAGGCCTGTGAAGGTGCGATTCTCGTGGTAGATGCCTCGCAAGGTATCCAAGCACAGACACTGGCAAACGTGTATCTAGCGATGGAAGCTGACTTAGAGATTATCCCAGTTCTTAATAAGATTGACCTTCCTGCATCGAATGTCGAGCGCGTAAGCAAAGAAGTGATTTCTCTTCTTGGCTGCAAGGAAGAAGACATCCTAAAAATCAGTGCAAAAACAGGGATGGGCGTGGACTCTGTGCTCGAAGCTGTAGTTGATAAAGTCCCAGCACCAAAAGGTGATGAGGATGCACCTGCTCGTGCATTAATTTTCGATAGTTTTTTTGATGAATATCGCGGAGTAGTCACATATGTGCGTGTGATTGATGGCGAAATCAAGAAACGAGCAAAGATTGAGATGTCTGCGACGGAGGCAAACGGCGAAGCGTTAGAAGTAGGTTCACTCAACCCATTGATGAGTCAGTCACAAAGCTTAAAGACAGGTGAAATAGGATATATCGTCACAAACTTTCACGACACGAGTGAAGCGCGAGTTGGTGATACCGTGACGCTGGATCGCAAAAATACAGCATCATTGCCTGGGTATAAAGAAGTTCGACCATTTGTGTACGCTGGGCTTTTCCCGAGTAGTAACGAATTTTACCCTCAGCTAAAAGACGCGATGGATAAGCTGAAACTGAGTGACTCAGCACTAGATTTTACACCTGAGAATTCGCCCGTTCTCGGCCACGGATTCCGTACTGGATTTCTTGGCTTGCTACATTTAGACATTGTTCGCGAGCGTATCGAGCGAGAGTTTGATATCGATCTTATCGTTACCAACCCATCGACTGATTATAAGGTTAAAATGACAGATGGGACAAAACTTGATATTACGGCTGCTTCGGACATGCCTCCATCGTCAGAAATCGAATCAATTTCTGAACCTTGGATTAATGGAGAGATTGTTGTCCCTAAAGATTACGTCGGTGCGGTAATCCAACTTATAACAGGTGCACGTGGCTTTCAGAAAAACATTAGTTATGTCGATGACCAGCTAGCACTAGTCGCTTTTGAAGCTCCACTCGCAAACTTGCTAACAGATTTTTACGACAAACTAAAAAGTCAGACTAGTGGATACGGAAGCTTCAATTACGAGCTCGCTGAATATCGTGAAGAAAATCTCGTGCGTGTTGATTTCTATGTGGCAGGAGATATTGTCGAGGCTTTAAGTTTAGTGTGTCACAAGACTGAGGCAGATGGAATTGGACGGAGCGTCGTTGCAAAACTGAAAGACATCATCCCAAGGCAAAACTTTAAGGTAGCTCTCCAAGCAGCAATCGGCGGAAAGTTTATCGCGAGAGAAGATTTAAGCGCGTACCGTAAAGACGTAACAAGCGGGCTCTATGGTGGAGATGTATCCCGAAAGAAAAAGGTGCTCGCGAAGCAAAAGCGCGGTAAAGAGCGCTTGAAACGGTTCGGTAAAGTTGACTTGCCTGCTGAAGCATTTACAGTTTTGTTACAAAGAGATTAAAATAGCTCTTATGGCAAAGAAAGATAATTTTATCAAACGTGAAGAGCAACGCGTCGTCCGTGCACGCAAAACATATGCTCAGAAGTACCCACTGCTTTTTGCTATCGGAAGCAGTTTTGGTCTGGTTTCAACTTTTTATGGTTTTGAAAAAATAATTGATCAAATAGACGTATTTACTGAAAATCCATGGATACTACTTGCAACTGGTTTGACTCTCCTAATCGTGACGGGTGCGTTTTATAACAAATTAAGCTAATCGACAGCACCCTCGAGCCTGTACAATAGTGGTATAGTGGATAAACAAGATTTTATTTTCTGGGCACGTAAATTACGCGACTCGTACCAACCATCAGAAGCTGTGGCGAGACAGCTTTCGGAAGTTGATCTTGTTGCCGTTGTTGGTCCTACTGGAGTCGGCAAAACGACTATTATTGAAAACTTAGGCATACCTTTTGTTAAGAGTGATGTCACAAGACCACGTCGGCCATACGAGAAAGATAATCATACATATAATTTTCGAAGTGACTACGAAGATATCATCACAGAGCTAGAACATGGTGAGTTCGTCCAGTTTTTTGTGAGTGAGTACGACGAATTCTACGGAACGCACAGCCGTGCGTACCCGCAAACAGGCCCAGCCTGCATGGCAGTTGTAGCAGAGCTTATCGAACCTTTTTCTAAACTAGGATTTAAGAATATTACACCGATTTACATCATGCCTCCAAGCTATGCTGAATGGATGCGTCGTATTGGTGATGTACGTTCGGATGAGCTCAAAGGTAGGATAGTAGAGGCGAGAACTTCTATTAACTATGTACAGGAGAATGACTCGAAGTTTCATTTTGTGCTTAATGACAACTTAGAACTTGCACTAAAAGATGTAAAAGCGATTATTAACGGTGATGCACCAGATGCTCGTCGCAGTGCATTAGCTTCCGACACTGTAGACGTGCTGCTTCGTTACTTAGGCGACGCATAAATTGTATATATCTTGTGTTTGTGGTTGAATAATAGTCTATGCATGTCGAGTTAAAACATAAAGAAGAGTTTAGAGAAATCTTAGAACACTATAGTGTTTCACCGAGAGCGAAAAAAGTGCTAGACAATGTTAACTTTACGGTGCTTATCGGAGTTGCAGCTGCCGGTCGCAACACTATTATCAACCAGCTAGAGAAACAATTTAATTACACGTATATCATCTCTGACACAACTCGTCCCCCTAAGTTTCGCGATGGCAAGATGGAAGAACATGGGGTTAATTACTATTTTCGTAGTGAAGATGGCCTACTCGAAGATTTGCGTAATGGTGAGTTTTTAGAGGCTGAGCTTATCCATGATCAACAGGTTAGTGGTATCAGCATCCGTGAGCTTGAGAAGGCGGCAGAATCTGGGGCGACTGCTATAAACGAAGTAGAGTTTGGTGGGGCGATGAACATCTTGGAAGCGAAGCCGGATACGAAGGTGATAGCTGTGTTCCCTCCAAGTTATGATGTATGGCAAAAGAGACTGTTGGGCCGTGAAAAAATGTCAGACCAAGAAATGAAGAACCGCCTCAACACGGCATTGAAAGTTATAAATCTTGTTCGTAATGACGAGCGAATCTACATTGTCGTGAATGATGAATACCATCACGCAGCAGAACGCATCGAAAACATTAACAAAGGCGAGCTTGACATCGTAACTACGCGAAGTCGTGCCGAAGAACTACTCAATTCATTCGAAGAACAGATAGCAAAACGCATAGAAGAGATTTAGCACTCTTGAGTTTTGACTGCTAAAAATGTATAATTCTGCTTGTAAATAAAAGGAAAAAGAGCAGCCAGAGTCGGCGGATTTATTACACGACCCTGAGTGATGAGAAAAAACCTTGGTTTTGTCTCATCAGCGAAGCGGCACTATCATGACTGAAAGACAAGAGAAGATTTTACGAGCAGTTGTTGAAGAATATGCAGAAGTAGCGAGCCCTGTAGGCTCACAACTTTTAGCGAAGATTTTTAATGTTTCGAGTGCGACTATCCGTGCTGAGATGGCCCAGCTGGAGAAGCTCGGTTTTATTGAGCAGCCTCATACGTCCGCCGGTCGTATACCTACCGATAAAGGATATCGCTACTATGTTAACCAGACGACAGAAGCTGGTGCTCTTGCCCCAACTAACCGCGCTGAGCGAGCACTTTCTGCAAGAATCGGTGAAGGAAGTGTTCCTGAGCGAGCTATTCGCAATACTGTTGATACGCTTGTTGAGCTTACGCAAAATCTCGGAGTAGCGACGATTGGCAAGCAATTGTATATGAGTGGTCTCTCAAATCTCTTCGGTCAACCAGAGTTTATGCATCCATCACAGGTTCAAGAAGTTGCACGTTTACTCGATAACCTCGAGCCTTGGCTCAGGGAAGCCGCCCCTAACAAGCCACTTAGTGTGTATATCGGTAGCGAAAACCCAATTGGTCGCGCAGCAGGGTGCTCATTGATAATTAGTAAATTTCGAAGCCCGTATTCTGACAAAAGTTTTATCGGAGTAATCGGTCCGACTCGCCAAAGCTACAAAGAAGTTATGGGACTTGTGGGCAATGCAGGCAAGATGCTCGAGGAGGCGCTGTATGAGTAGTGCCGCTCGAGTTTGCTATGAGGCTACCTACAAGGCAAATGTCGAAGCAGGTGTCAGTGTCTCTGAGGCGTTAATATTAGCACGCTTTGCGGCACTCTGCAGTTTATCGGAGCAAACAATTCTGCAGGGCGCAGTTCCTGTAGGAGAATTAAATCCAGGCTGGTACCAAAAACCGAAGTCTGTAAGCAGTGTTGCACCAGTTATTGATGGAGCATTGGCATGAGTAACTTGGAAGATATTGATGATCTACAGTATCGAGTAGAACGAGAGACATTGTTAGGATATTCAGTGGTATCGGCAGCGCATGAAAACGCTATCCACACCTTAGTAAGTTTCTATAATAGGCCTGTGGAGGACGGAAGTGAAAGAGATGCAACGCCTCTGTTGTTTCGCTTGAACACTTCGGGTGATATGAGTCCAAAGGATATAGTTACTATGAACAGGCTTGCACGAAGTGTCGTTGATTTTGAAAGAAGTGTGGCATGATTTTGAGCGAGCAGTCGATGAGATTGATACAAAGTAGGGAAGATGTCCTTGGTATCGTCTATGAAATTTCAGGAGTTTTTAAGCCAATGATTCCTAACGATATCGCATCTGTAGATTTATTTCGAGGTATCGCAGAAAAGAAAGTTTTTGAACTTTCAAGGTTTGTCAATGCGCCTGATTCATATACACGGATTTCATTTCAACGGTTTATCGTATCTGCAGCACTGGAGATCGACAAAGTAAGAAGAGAAATAGAATGGTCAGAACCGATAGATTGGAGTACAAATGCCTAAAAAAGATAACAAACCAAAAATTGAAGATTTACAGCAAGAGATTGATTCATTAAACGAACAGTTGATGCGAGAACGAGCTGATGCAGCGAACGTGCGTCGTCGTGCAGAAACTGAAAAGTTACAAATGGCCGGTTACTACAAGGCAAATGTCATCAAAGAACTTTTACCGATCATCGATAACTTTGAACGTGCACTAAAAAACACTCCAAAAGATCTTGAGAAAAATGATTACGTTGAAGGTGTGCAGTCAATTGTTAAGCAGTTTGCATCCGCGCTTGAAAAACTTGGTGTTGAACGCATCAAAACTGTCGGTGAAGAGTTTGACCCAGAGCTACATGAAGCTGTCAGCCATGAAGAGGGCGATGGTGAGCGGGAAGAAGTAGTCGAAGAACTTCAAAGTGGATATAAGATTGGTGACCAAGTCATCCGCCACGCTATGGTACGCGTGAAATCATGAAGGATGCCCTAAAACAAGCCGCAAAAGTAGCATTAGAGCCGACTGATAATCGTCACTATTCCAAGAAGGGCGACAAGATTTGGCTCGCCTATTCGCTCATTATTCTAGTGCCGCTTGTAGCTTTTTTGACGATTCGTTTTCTCAGCCCTGTTTGGCTACTGTTAACTCTCCCAGCTACAGTTACATTCGTTGTACTGGATAACTATATTAGCGACCACTTACGCTGGAAGTATATATTTAAACGATTTTACAAGAAGTAGAAGGATAGAATGGCACTAAGTAGAGAGCTTTTCTGCTCAGGTGAGGAGACGCTATGCTCTATGTCATTAGGTACATACAAAGACCTCACATTTATTATTCCTTTTGTAGCTAGGCAAGAATTCACTCCTGAAGAAGCGATAGCTTTTATTAAACGAGAGAACGGTAAATTAGATTCCGAGGTAGAAGAACCATTAAGTAAATGTATGATCACTATATACGAAGGTAGATGTGCGCTATACGGAATTTCAAACAAAATTAGCACTCGTGAGGCTTGACTGCTAATTTTAGGTTTGATACAATTTTTGGCAGTAGCACGGGTAGAGTGCTAAAATTAAGTAAGAATTAACAACCATTCAATTATTACGAGGGAATCACATATGTCTAAAATCATTGGTATCGACTTAGGTACAACTAACTCAGCTATGGCTGTCATGCAGTCAGGTAAGCCAGAAATTATCACAAACAAAGAAGGAAAGCGAACAACTCCTTCAGTTATCGCGTTGTCTAAGAAGGGCGAGCGACTTGTCGGCGACGGTGCGAGACGTCAACAAGTGACTAACCCGAAGAACACAGTGTATGAGATGAAGCGACTTATCGGCCGTAACTGGACAGATAAAGAAGTGCAAAAAGATCTCAAGCTTATGGGCTATGAGATGGTTAAAGCTGGTAAAGGCGTAAAAGTGAAGATGG
>JAUIBQ010000016.1 GCA_030427445.1 bacterium
GTCGTATAAGATCAACTCCTGCGATACTGTTACCCCATTGGTCAGCACCGGCAACTTGCAACGTAACTCCGTGGTTTCTGAATAAATGCAGGAAATCATATCCTTGAATGAGCGAATAGCTAAATTCTGCATAACTAATGCCCTCACCGTCCTCGCTTAAGCGCTCTTTCACGAACTCACGGTTCACCATCACACGCATCGGTACGTTCTTGCCGATATCACGGAGAAAATCAAGATAGTTTATATCTTTAAACCAGTCATAATTATCGACAACTGTGAATTCCATACCGTCGAATACTTGTGAATACTGTCCTGCAATAGCTTTTTTATTTTTATCAATTACTTCTTTGGTCTTTAAATCGCGCTCAGACTTTTTACCATCTGGATCACCAATCATGCCTGTAGCTCCACCTACAAGTAGCACTGCTTTATACCCATGCTTCATAAACACTCGACACATCATCGCTGCAGCCAGGTTACCTATTTGCATGGAATCAGCACTAGGGTCAACTCCGAAGTAAAATGTGCGCTTCTCTTTGTCAAGTTCTGCTATGTCGTTAAATGTCATCTGATTAACGAATCCGCGCCATGCGAGCTCTTCAGACAATGATACGTTATTTTTTTGCATAATAGCTTCTATTGTACAACACCTTACGACCTTATCGAACATTCACTAAAAATTGTTCTGGTGTTTATGCTTAATTTGGTATACTTACATAGTGACACAGCATCATATAACTGTATGCAATGAATAAAGGTGTAAGGAGAGAACTAGTTCAGACAAAAACAATTACTTATTGTTTGGGCACTTATTCTTAGTGAAATATGGCAAAATCTAAAAAACCTCAAATAAAGAAGTCTTTGAAAAGTTCACGTAAATCTACTGATGCTTCAAAGCGTATTAAAGGTAATAAATTTACGACCAAGTCAGGCAAAATCGTTAAAATCAACAAAAGTTTGAACGAGAAATCAAAAGCACGTAAAGAGGCTAAAGCATTACGTAAGGCAGAACGAAATAAAGGTTTGCCAACAAACAAAGTAAAGCGATTTTTTGTAAAGCTACATCCTAAGCGACAGGCTAAATTCTGGTTTAGTCGTGATGGCTTAGCACTTGCAAGCAAGATTCTCGGCATCTCGATTGTCATCGGCTTTATTGGTTTGATGGGATTGTTCGCATTTTTCAGAAAAGACTTACCGAACTTGCGTGATGTATCTGGCGAATCTCTTGGAGGTAGCGTCCGCTACTTTGACCGCACTGGAGAAACTCTTTTATGGGAAGACTACGATACTATTCAACGTGTCCCTGTTGAATCTGACCAGATAGCAGACAGCCTTAAAGACGCTACTGTCGCCTTAGAGGACAGGGACTTTTATGACCACCGAGGGTTTAATGTCCGAGGTATCACTCGTGCTGCATGGGCCAATGTCACAGGAGGAGAAACAACTCAAGGTGGGTCTACAATTACCCAGCAGTTAGTAAAACTAACGACTCCTGGGTTCGCAGACCAACGCTCCTACTCTCGTAAAATCAAAGAGTTAATTATCGCTGTTGAAATTGAAAGAAGTTACAACAAAGATGAAATACTCACTGGCTATCTCAACTCAGCTCCGTATGGAACGACAGAAGTCGGCGCAGAAGTTGCAGCCAGAGTGTATTTTGAAAAATCAGCTAAAGACTTAACGATTGCCGAGTCTGCATTCTTAGCAGCAATACCACAATCACCAAACACCTATACACCGCATAGCCCGACATTCAATAAAGCTGCTCTTGAAGGACGGCAAGACTATACAATCGATGTCATGCATGAACTCGGCATGATTACAGATGAAGAGCGCGATATTGCGAAAGCGGAAGACACTCTAGCTACACTGAAACCCCGCAAGCCAAGCAAATATACAGGTATTATCGCACCTTACTTTGTGCTCGCCGCAAAAGAGCAACTACAATTACAGCAACCTGAAGCCTACCGTATTGGCGGATGGGACGTCACAACAACACTCGATATTGATCTACAAAAGATAGCCGAGGAAGAAGTAACAGCAGGATTAACTCAGATCGAAAGACAACGAGGTGATACGGCAGCATTTGTCGCTGAAGACGTCACAAACGGACAAGTTGTCGCTATGGTAGGTGGTGGTGACTTTACTGATGAGTCACGTGCTGGAGAAGTTAACTTCGCCACATCGAAATTATCTCCTGGTTCTAGCTTCAAACCGTACGATTATCTCGCCATGATTGAAACCACAGAGAACACTGGTGCTGGTTCTGTAATATACGACTCAAAAGGTCCCCTAGAAGGGTATCCTTGTACGAGACCTAACCTTGGCAGGACAAGTACAGGAGCAGACTGTTTGTATGACTATGACAGTCGTTTCCCAGGTGCAATGACATTACGGTATGCCCTAGGTGGATCACGCAACGTCCCAGCCGTTAAAGCCATGTTAACTGCAGGAGTAAATGAAACGATTGATATAGCAAATAAACTAGGTGTCTATGACAGCGAGACTGAAACAGGTGGGTACAGCTGTTACACGCCAGGTGCTGAGAAAATACCTGAGAACGAAACACAGTGTTATGCAGCTTCAGCAATTGGTGACGGTGCATACTTAGAACTTGATAATCACGTGCATGCGTATGCAACAATTTCTCGAAACGGTAATAAAGTGCCTCAGACGTATATCTTAAAAGTATCCGACTCAGAGGGCCGAGTTCTTACAGAGTTTCAAGAAAGCAATGGCGAGCAAGTCGTTCGTGCTGATTCGGCTTACATCGTTGCAGACATGATGGCGGATCCACGTGCAAGCTATATGGCAAGAAAAAGCCATGATTATAAAGGGTGGGACTTCTCTCTCAAGACAGGTACAACGAACGACTCCAAAGACGGCTGGATTATGGGCTTCTCTACGAAGTATGCAGCTGGACTATGGGTTGGCCACCATACAAACAATGTCGAGATGACTGGATTTATGGAGACAATGACACAGCCAATCTGGGCTGGCTGGATGCAACGCGCACATGACAACATCGATCCAGTTGAAAGAGTCCGACCATCAGGCGTCCAAGAACTGCCTGCTTATGTGGTCAGAACACACGTGGGTGCAAGTTCTATAGAGCCAGGACCAAGCACAGATCTGTATCCTTCTTGGTACAAACGACCTGAAGGGTCTCGCTCTGAAAAAGTGCTTCGAGACAAAGTTTCAGGTAAACGAGCGACTGACTGTACACCTGCAAAAGCGATAGAAGAAGTAACTCAATCAGATGCTTCAACGTATTCTGCTGATATATTCTACGATGCCGCAACCAATACCACTGACGAAGACGACGTACACAATTGTGACGACACAAAACCAAGCACGTCGCTATCCGTCAGGAACGAAGGCGACGGACAATATACGATTGTGGTGAACGTCAGCGCCGGTACACACCCTATCTCATCAGATAAATTCAAAGGTCAGCTAGATGTTACTGTAGACGGTAACCCAATTCCAGGAGGCTCTATACAAATTAGCGGACCTGGTGAATATACAATCCCATATACGTCAATCCACGACTCAACTAAAACTGTTCGAGCAGAAGTTACAGATAGCGTCCTCTACACTGGAGTTGGAGCGCGAGACGCCAACTTCTCACTCCCTCCATCATCGTCACCGCCTGATGATGACGATGATTCGGAAGACGAAGGCGTACCGTCAGACGATTAGTGTGGCCACAGCCCTTGCTTAGGATAAATACTTATTTAAGGCTTCTTTAACTGAAGTAACTGCATAGAGCGAGGCAGACGATGAGCTATTTGACTTAGCAGTAGCACGTTGCTTAGGGCCTATTCCTGCACGAAAACCAATCTTCTGAGCTTCGGCTAATCGTTTATCTGCATGAACTACCCTTCTTACCTCACCGCTTAAACCAAGTTCTCCAAATACTACCACATCTTCTTTAAGCTTCAACCCCTTGGTTGCCGAAGCGATTGCCATAGCGATAGCCAGATCAGCTGCCGGCTCGGTAATTTTTAGTCCACCAACGACATTTACATACACATCTTTGTCGCTCAGCGTCAGCTTTGTGCGTCGCTCAAGCATAGCGATTAAGAGGTTCATGCGATTTGTATCAAATCCACTTGCCGTGCGTTTCGGATTTCCGTATACAGTTGGATTAACCAATGCCTGTATTTCTACGAGCACTGGACGCATTCCTTCCATAGTGGCGAGTACGATTGAACCATCCACGACTTGTCTTTCTTCTAGCATCACTGCAGATGGATTTTCAAGTGCTTTTAGCCCTTCTTGATACATCTCGTACATCGCAACTTCATTCGTAGACCCGAAGCGGTTTTTTACTGACCTAAGTAGCTTGAAGCCACCAAACCTGTCGCCTTCAAATTGAAGTACTACATCAACCGTATGCTCTAGTATTTTCGGACCTGCAATCGAGCCTACTTTTGTGACATGACCTACGATTACTAATGCCGTGTCCGATTGTTTAGCTGCGGAAGTGAACAGCTGTGTACAGTTAGTTATCTGGCTGACATTGCCTGCTGCAGATGCAATATCTCGCATTGTCATCGTCTGAATAGAGTCGACGACAGCAAAATCATAGTCTCCTTTAACAATTAGTTGAGCGATATCATCCGCAACACTTGATGAAATCAAATCTAAGTTATCTACTTCTGCTCCTAGTCGTGAAGCACGTATTGCAACTTGATGCTCAGACTCTTCTCCGCTTACATACAGCACCTTATTGCCGCTCTTAGCCATTTCAGCAGCTATCTGCATTAAGATTGTACTTTTGCCTATCCCCGGCTCACCAGCAAGCAAATTTACACTTCCTTTGACAAACCCTCCACCGAGTACTTGATTAAGCTGCTGGTCAGCTAGAGTTAGCCTCTGCTCAGTGTTGTTGCTTGAATCAGATATAACTTCTTTTATTGCTCGAGGGCGCAACGACTTCGAGATACTTTTAGAACCAAAATCAGTCGTTGCCTGTTGTTGCAAAGTATTCCATTCTCCGCAAGACGTACACTTCCCGCTCCACGATGAGTGTGTTGCACCGCAGCTTGTACATTCATACATTGTTTTTACTTTTGCCATGCTACTCCTCTTTTGTTTCTACACGTGCGTCAATAGCGTCATAGAGTGTTCGCTGTTCAGCAGATATATCGTTTCTTTTATTCACTAAATCATTGTACTGGTTGATAAGAAGTTTATATGATTCGACCGTAGCGTTATATACGTTCACCACAGCATTATAGCTACCTACCCTCTGATTGTATTGACTTGGATTATCTTCCAGCATCTCAAGCTCAGCAGCACGGTTACGTAGCTCTTCCTGATAATCCCTAATAATCGACTCTTCTTCGTCAATTGATTCTGCGAGTACGCTCAGCTCAGAGTCATACTCTTCAATCTGTCTTTCAAGATCGCGAAATACTTCTGCATAATTCTCTGCAATAGTGACCACTACCTGACGGTCTTCGAAATACCGAGTGTAGTATTCTTCAAGCTCATCACTAATATCAGCTATTTCAGTTCCAATTATAGAATGAAGTTCATTCTGCACGACAGTGTCCCCTTGCGGCCCATACTCATCAATGTTCTGCTTCACTCTAGAATCATCACTTAACTTGCTGTATTCGATCTCTAAAAGTGCCACAACTTCCTTGCGTTCGTTTTCATTTAACCGATCATAAGCAGCATGCAGCATCTCATGAGCTGCTGTCACTTCTTCAACACCCTGTAGCTCAGCGCGTGAGTCTTGTACGTCGTAGATAAATATCGATGTATTAGTGTAATAACACCCTAGTACTATTGTTTTTTCACGCACAGGGCACGAGGTACTGAAAACATCGCTACTAACTATTTGTGGGTCATGTACATAAAATAGCGTCTCACCTGTTTTAGTGAGTTGTAAATCATCACGGATTTGAGCAATTCTAGCCGGGGGTTGATAGTTACGTAGCGCGATATAGTCAGAAATGGTCTGATAGTGTGTAAGAGTAACAGCAACTACAGATACAGGCAGAACAACCGCAAACAGCAGATAACTAAAAGCTTTTTTCAAAAGTACCCTCTCTTCTTGTATGTATTGTAGCAAACTATGCTACGAGAGTTATTTCTCTTTAGTAACTTTCAACTCAAGCTTGCCGTTTTTTGTAGACACTTTAACCAAAGATCCTTTTGAAAGTTTTTCAGCAATCAGCATATCTGCAAGTGAATCTTCTATGTGTTCTTGGATATATCGTCGCATTGGTCGTGCTCCATTCTTAGTATCATACGAGTTATCGACGATGTATTCTTTAGCAGATTTCGTTACTTGTACACGCACCCCTTTGCGAGCTAGTCTGTCGTTTAATTCTCGGATTAACAAATCGACAATTTCTGTTGTATCCTTCTTAGTCAACGCACGGAAAACGATAGTTTTATCAATCCTATTAAGAAGCTCCGGGCGCATCATTTTTCTGAGCGATTTAATCACTTCTTCTTTATTCTTTTCGTGAAGCTCATCAAGGTTAGCGAACTTGTCTTCTGTATCTGCATTGAACCCAAGCTTCGCTTCTTTTTGCAGTTTTTCTGCACCGATGTTACTTGTCATGATGACAATAGTATTGCTGAAATCAATCTTGCGGCCTTTACCGTCAGTAAGCACGCCATCCTCAAGGATCTGAAGCAGCATATTAAACACGTCCGGGTGCGCCTTCTCGATCTCATCAAATAGCACGACTGAGTATGGCTGACGACGGATTTTGTCTGTCAACTGACCACCGTCATCGTAACCCACATACCCCGCAGTAGAACCAACTAGTCGAGATGTCGTATGCTTTTCAGAAAACTCACTCATATCTATCTTCACGAGTGCTTCTTTGTTTCCAAAGAACTCACTAGCAAGTACACGCGCAAGCTCTGTTTTACCAACTCCTGTTGGCCCCATGAATATGAAAGAGCCTATAGGACGTGACGCGCTTGCGATACCGCTTCTTGAGCGTCTAATTGCTCGAGAAATCGCACTTACAGCATCATCCTGACCAATTACCATTGATCCGAGTTTATCTTCGAGTTTCGCAAGCTCTTTTCCTTCAGATTTAATCACTCGAGTAACAGGCACACCAGTCATACGTGAAACTGTCTGAGCAACGTCGTCACTGCTAAGTGTGATTCGTTTTTGCCCTTCACTTGCTTGCATGAGCTTCTCAAGCTCTTCATCGATTTGACTTAGGCGTTGTTTTTCACGAGCAGCTTTTTCATAATCCTCAGCATCGACAGCGTCATCAATCTTGTGCTGCACTAGTTTTCTTTCCTTCTGCAAGCTTCGAGCTTCAGGTGGGGTGATGCCTTTATCGACACGGATGTGGGCAGCAGTCTCATCAAGTACATCTATCGCTTTATCAGGCATAAACCGGTCATTTACATAGCGTGCACTTAAGTGCACGACATCTTGCAGTACTTCATCAGAAATTTTCACTGCATGGAATTCTTCGTAGTGTGGTCGTAATCCTCTCAGAATAGCGAGAGTCTCAGCTTCTGTCGTCTCTGGTACTTGAATCGGTTGCAGTCGTCGTTCAAGTGCTGCATCTTTTTCGATATGTTTCGTGTATTCGTCTGTTGTAGTAGCGCCAATCATCTGGATTTTACCTCGAGCAAGCGCAGGTTTAAGTATATTTCCCGCATCCATAGAGCCTTCTGCTGAGCCAGCACCAACTAGTTGATGCACTTCGTCGATAAACACTATAGTCTTGTTATCTCCTTCGAGTTCTTTCATGACTTTCTTCAACCGGTCTTCGAATTCACCACGATACTTTGTCCCAGCAATCATTGCTGCTAGATCGAGCATCAAGATTCTCTTATCTATTAACGCATCAGGCACATCATCATTGACGATTCGTGTTGCAACACCTTCGACTATGGCCGTCTTACCAACTCCAGGTTCACCTATAAGTACAGGATTGTTTTTTGTCCTGCGGTTTAAGATAGTTACCAGTCGTCGAATCTGCATGTCGCGTCCGACAACTGGGTCGAGCTTACCTTGTTTTGCTTCTAAAGTGAGGTCAGTAGAAAATTGCTCGAGTATAGTTTTCTTTTTCGGTCGACGTGTTTTTGTCCCAGCACCACCAGCTGTTTCATAACTGTTTTTTGTGAGTAGACTTTCTAAGTCATTAAGTACTTCGTCTGTCGGGATATTCAGCTTTTTTAGGAGAACGGTAGCACTTGCATTCTTTTGGGATAATATCGCATAGACAATATGCTCTGTTCCACACTGGTCTTGCGCGTATTCTTGGGCTATTTCCCACGCCATCTTAAGCGTTAGTTTAGCTGCTTCGCTTAAGCCTTTAGAGCCTAGGTCATCAAGGACTGTGACAGGCTTTAAGTTCATCGCCATACGAGCTTTATCAAGCGACACGCCATTGTCACGCAAAAACTTTGCGCCCAGTGACTGTTGTTGAGCTAAAACACCGAGCAGCAAGTGCTCTGTTCCGACATAAGCAGAGCCTGTACCACGAGCGATAGCATCAGCATGACGTAAGCTGTGAAGTGCATCGTCAGTTAGGTTGTGTAAAAAGTCTTGAAAATCATCGTTAGGTTGCATATATATAAGTATATAGTAGCAAATTAGCACTCGTCAACCCTGAGCGCTAATTACTCCTCATCACCAGTATACCCATGTACGTACAACGCCTTACTATCCACACCATAGTGAGCATCATGATAAACACTTTTAGCACGCAATGAATACGCATCACCACTATCTAGCTCAACTGTAACTGGGATATCATCTTTGAGCTCAGAGAAAAACACTACTCTTTTCCCATCAAGATGTATTATATCCCTTACAAATGTAGGATCTGGAGACCAGTCTAATCCTGCACTTTTCGCCTCATCCTCACCGTCTCTGTGCAGTCCTGTACTGCCTCCAAATGTTCTGAAATAAGTCAGCCAAGTCGTAGATTCATATATAGCCACTGAAGTTAGAACTCTTGCTGCGCACAGTGCGACGGTAATATTGACACCCGTTAGAGATCTTACTTCCTCTACGACTTCATCATCCATTTCCAAGCTAGTATTACAATCCCATCTTATTCTCATGAGGCGCTCATCGTCATCTTCAACGAATAGTCTCTCTGAGTCCGACCTAAGACCACTATTGATTGCATGCACACGAGCTTCTTCAAACTGAGCACCTGCTAGAGTAGCTAAATTAGGAGCGAATATTTGACCATGCAATTTAACTCTATCTTTGATTTCATCAAATGTGGTTTGTTCTTGTTCCCACCCTCCGTACGGACGAAGGAACTTCATGGTATTACTCGCCGTGAGCGTCGATAGCGTCGAGGAATCCTTTTTCGATTTCGCTCTTACGCTTTAGTTTTTTCGGCTTTGATTCTTTCACTTCTTCTGTCTTTTCTGTCTTAGTTTCTTCTTTGACTTCAGCTGTATCTGAAGCTTGTTCGTCTGCATTTGCACCAGTGGATTCGATATCCAGCTCGATTTCAGTCAATTTGCTTGCGAGTCGAACGTTCTGTCCGCCCTTGCCAATCGCAACACTGAGCTGATCTTCTGGTACGAGCACTTTCGCTCTGTTTTCTTTTGTATCTACAGATACTTTAGCAACTTTCGTAGGACTTAACGCACTTGCAATAAACACTTCAGGGTTTTCATCCCATACGACGATGTCTATTTTTTCTTGGTCACCGATTTCATTTACGATTGCATTTACACGAGTTCCGTGTCCGCCGACAAATGTTCCTACTGGGTCTACACCCTGCACACTTGATGCTACGGCGAGCTTTGTACGCACACCTGCTTCACGAGCAATTGCTTTAATCTCTACAGCGCCATTTTCCATCTCAGGCACCTCAGCTTCAAAGAGCTGTCGCACAAGTTCAGCGCTACCACGACTCACAATAAGCTGTGGACCACGGAATCCTTTTTCGATTTCTTTTAGGAACACTTTTAATCGTTGACCTGGGAAGTATCGTTCTGAGCGACTCTGCTCACTCGCTGGCATGATAGCTTGTGCTTTACCAACTTCAAGGCGTACGAGACGAGGCTCAACGCGTGATACGACTGCGTTAACAATCTTTTCTACTTGATCTTCGTACTCTGCCATCACGACTTCACGCTCAGCTTCACGTAATCTCTGCATAATAACCTGCTTCGCAGTCTGTGCTGCCACACGTCCAAATGTCTCGACTTTTGAAAACTGTTCGATAAAGTCACCAACTTTTGCATCCTTTTTAGCCTTTTTAGCATCAGCTACAGAAATCTCAAAGTTAGGGTCACCAACTTCTTCGACAACTTCTTTTTCAACATGCACAGTCACATCACCAGTATCGATGTTCATATCCACTTTTACTTCTTGCTCACGGTCACCGTAATCTTTTTTGTACGCTGCAGCTAGGGCATGCTCGATAATTTCTTTCACGCTATCTTCTGGCAAGTTTTTTTCTTCTGCGATAAGCCGCAACGCTGTTGCGAGCTGTTTAATATCTAATTCCATAATTTCTCCTTCTTAAATTGAAAAATCCGACCACAGTCGGCCGGATTGGTTAGTTACAGTATAGCAAAATTAAATCATTAGGTATAGATTAATATTTTTTACGATTTAGTATTTTCTATGACTTTTAATGCGTGCTTTACAAGATACCTGTCAAATATCGCTACAAAAATTATCGCTATCACTACTGCACCAACTAAAAATCCACCTGTCAATATCGATATAATTACGGTGACAATAAGAAGAGAGGCTAGTCTATAAATAATTAATTTATTTTTCAATAATTTTTTTTGATGTTCATTTAAGTTTTCGATAGCTGTATCGTTTTCATTATTTAATTCTTTTTTACTCATATTTTTCCTTTCTAATCTTAGGATGAATCATACCACTAAATGATAAACTAAACTCAATGAAAAACGTTACAAGACTATACAAATATATCCACCCAAAACATTACGATTTATCAATTTCGATTAGTGAAGACAAGAAAAGCTTTACTGGCGAGGTGATTCTCCTTTTTGATAAAGTAGGTCAGCCGACTAATAGGATCACACTCCACTCAAAGGATCTGAAGATAGACCAGGTTTCACTGCAAAAGATTGATAAGAAAACGGGAGAAGTCACTGAAGTAGCCATCGAGCGCATTAATTTGCAAAAAACATACGATGAACTACGAATACACACAGCTAAAGAGATTTATCCTTCAGAGTATCGTGCCACCATATCTTTTTCAGGAAAAATCACTGACCAGATGGACGGCATTTATCCATGCAACTTCACCCATTATGGCAAAGAGCTACAACTGATAGGTACACAGTTCGAGAGCCATCACGCGCGACAAGCTTTTCCTTGTATCGACGAGCCTGAAGCCAAAGCGACCTTTTCATTCACACTTGAGCATGATGCTTCTGAGACGCCACTTTCTAACACAGAAGTAGAGAGTAAAAGTGTAGACAAGAAGCGCCAAACTACATCATTCAAGAAAACACCTATCATGAGCACATATTTACTCGCTTTTGTAGTTGGCAATATGTCGTCGAAGGAGGCAGTGAGCAAAAACGGAGTTAAAATCCGTACGTGGGCCACTCCTGATCAGATAGAAAATACTGAGTTCGCACTTGAAAATGCAGTCAAATACATGGATTTCTACGAAGAATACTACGATATCTCATTTCCACTTGAGAAATGCGATTTCATAGCACTACCAGACTTCGCCAGTGGAGCGATGGAGAACTGGGGGCTTATCACATTCCGCGAACAAGCGTTGCTCGTCGATGAACACACGTCGCTTAGTTCAAAACAATACGTCGCTATCGTCGTCGCCCACGAGCTAACCCACCAATGGTTTGGCAACCTCGTCACGATGCAGTGGTGGACAGATCTGTGGCTTAATGAAGGTTTTGCGAGTTGGATGGAATACTTGGCAGTCAATGACTCGTATCCAGAGTGGCACTTATGGACACAATTCTCTGTGGACGAACAACAAACTGCGCTCAAACTAGACGCCTTAGAGCATACACACCCAGTTGAGGTACCGATAAAACACCCTGACGAAATCCGCACAATATTCGATGCTATCAGCTACCAAAAAGGTGCAAGTGTGATTCACATGCTTCATGACTACCTTGGACCTGATGCGTTCCGCGATGGACTACGTTCGTACCTAAAAAAACATGCATACAAAAACACAGTTACGGAAGATTTATGGACGTCACTACAAGAAGTAAGTGGCAAACCCGTGAAAGAATTTATGCATTCATGGACAAGTCAGCCCGGCTTCCCTGTGGTCCATATTGAACACAAACATAATCACTTAGAGCTATCGCAAAAAAGATTTATTGCTAATCCTAAATCAACCTTGCGAGACGCATCGGATGAGCTATGGCCTGTTCCACTTTCAATTGATGACACAACCAACGATGAGCTCAAAAAACTGTTTAGCAATAAGGCGAAAAATGTACAGATCAAAAATACGAGTGAAATCCCAACAAAAATCAACATCGGCCAGCAAGGCTTTTACCGTAGCACGTATGGCGAGAGTATCCGGGAAGCTCAACTAGACGCATTGAAAAATGGCGAGTTTGATTCACTTGACCGAATGGGCTTGCTAGCAGATTCATACGAGGTCACCAAAGCTGGCTATAGTAGTGTCGATTCACTGTTAGATATCATAGAACTATTCAAAGATGAGCATGAGCTCGCAGCGTGGGAGATAATTGCAGGAGCTTTGAGTAGTATACGTTGGACACTTTCGGAGTCTGATGAAGATGAAACATTACGCGAGCTAATTAATCCATTTATCTCAACACTTGTCGATGCACAATACAAACGACTTGGCTGGGAGGGCGACGAGCATGAGAATCATCTTGATGCGCTGCTTCGTCCGTTGATAGTTGGCATGGCTTGTGGTGCTAAACATTCTGAAGCAACCAATGAGGCCAAGAGATTATTCAAAGCCAGAGTAGAAGATAACGTAAAACTTCATGCGGATACGCGAGGAAGTGTGCTGTCTACAGCCGCACGGTACGGAGGACAGTCCGAGTTTGACCATATGCTTGAGATGTATAAGACATCAACGTCGAGTGACGAAAAGTTGAGTCTCACCGGTGCTTTAACAAGTTTCGAACAACCAGAAATCCATGAGCAAGTTCTCGGACTGCTTAAGGATCAAAAAGTGATAAGACTGCAGGATCTAGCGTACTGGATAGCGTACAGCCTGAGTAACCGACACATGAAACAAACGATGTGGAACTGGGTACAAGAAAATTGGCTGTGGCTTGAAGAAATGATTGGACAAGACCTCAGCTTCTCACGCATGCCGGTCTACGTCGCGCGGAACTTCGCTACTGACGACGAACTAGAGAGTTATAGATCGTTCTTTTCTCAGCAATTGAAACCGTCTCTTCAGCGAAGCTTTGACCAAGGTGTGGAAATCATAGAAACCAATGCTGAGTGGCGAAAACGAGATGCTGCTAAAGTTGCAAAGTGGTTCCACAAAACTAGAACAAACCAGTAACACGTTCTATTGTCTGTCTAGCGACTATGAGCTCCTGAGGATTATCATGAGCAACATCAACCGCTGAACGAAACTCCCAATGTCCGTGTGGGGTTTTCTTCATCATATCTAGATGGCCTGACTTACGTGCAGCAAAACGCACGGTCGAACCAGGGAATGTATGTGAAAAATCATCTATTTCACAATAAATTCCTTTAGGTTGCTGGCATGAAACACGTATTCTTGCGGCAGATTCAGTAGAGTCTGGAAAGACGATAGTGCTAAAGTGATCAACTTCAAACAAACCTAAGGCATCCAATAATCCTTCACATTCATCTGCGAATTTTCTTCCTGCGATGATAAAATCAAAAAGCAGCCGATCTGGACATGCTATTTTTTCTTGCTCTGGTGTCATAAATTCAGTTGATTATTGCATATAAAGTAGAGCTATGCAAGCTTAAGAGATTTCAATTATTTCCACGCCGTTTGAGCTATCCACCTCTGATGCATTCAACACCATTTCACCTGTCCACTTATTTTCTGCTGCCCAAATTTCAGCTGCAAAATGCATTTGTTTCAGCTTTTTAGGCGAAATATAGTCAAACCCACTTCCCCATGCGTTTGAAGAACGATACTTAACTTCAGTAAAGTAAACGGTGCCATCCTTTTTGCTTACGATATCGATTTCACAATATCTTGTAAGCCAATTCTGGCTAAGTATCTGATGACCCTTTTCTTCGAGTTTTTTAGCCACAAGATCTTCAGCGTTTCTTCCGTCAGATGTTGTACTCATGCGATTGATTATAAAGAAAACACTACAAAATAAAACGTCCTCGCTAGGTTGCGAGGACGATTAAGAACTAATTTACGAGTGTGTGTAATTAGTTTTCGCTGTGTGCTGCTTCGACTTCAGCTTGCTTTTTCTCAAGCTCAGCTTGCTCAGCTGCTTCTTTTTCAGCCTTCTCAGCTGCTGCTTTTTCAGCGGCTTCTTTCGCTGCTGCCTCAGCCTTAGCTGCCTCTGGATCAAATACATCGTTGATAGACTTATCGAAGTCTTTAGCAGTAAGACGAGCTTTTTTACCTTTAAGTGCACGCATGTAGGTAAGGTAGTTTCGGCGCACTTTACCACGCTTCATGATTTCAACTTTCGTCACTAACGGGCTGTGCAGTAAGTAACTTTTCTCGACGCCATATCCGCCAGTGTCACGTCGCACTAAGATAGATGCTGTGTGGCTTCCACGGTTTTTAACACGGATAACAAGTCCTTCAAATACCTGGATACGTTCTTTGTTTCCTTCTTTAATTTTCTGGTGAACACGTACAGTATCACCACTCTTAACAGCAACCACTTCTGGCTTCTTGTAACTGTCTGCGATTTCCTTCACTACTGGGTGCATTTTATTCTCTCTTTAAACCTATAATTAGTTTTGACTATGATTCGACGCTCAATTATAGCATTAAAACAATCATTTTCAAAGTGTTTTTTAGTGTCTAAGGTCTAGGCTACTACGCTATACTTAAGACATGGACATTTACGAAGAAGCTCTACAACTACATAAAGACAAAAAAGGCAAGATTTCGACTAGTTTGCGTGGTGAAGTAACACCGGACACATTAAAGTTATTTTACTCTCCTGGAGTGGCTGAGGCATCACGCTATGCCCAAGGCTCTAAAGAAAAGCTTAAAGAAGTTTCGTGGACTAACAACCTTGTTGCAGTTGTCTCAGATGGCTCAGCAGTACTAGGACTTGGTGACATAGGCCCCGAGGGCGCAATGCCTGTCATGGAAGGGAAAGCCCTGCTCTTCAAGCATTTTGCTGATATCGATGCAGTGCCGATCGTTCTAAATGTGCATACGGCAGATGAAATTGTAGAGACCGTGAAGCGGATAGCTCCTAGTTTCGGTGGTATAAACCTCGAGGATATCGCAGCACCGAAATGCTTCGAAATCGAAGAACGGCTCAAGGCTGAATTAGACATACCAGTATTTCACGATGACCAACACGGCACAGCTATCGTGACACTGGCTGGACTTATCAACGCTGCAAAACTTGCCGAGAAAGACATAAAATCACTACGTGTAGCAATGGTTGGCGCTGGCGCTGCCGGAGTTGCCATCGCCAAATTACTCGCGCTATATGGTATTACGGATATAGTGATGGTTGATAGCAAAGGAATTATTAGTAGCGACCGTGACGACTTAAACGAACAGAAAAAATCTTTACTGAGACTCAATACTGAAAACAGAACTGGCTCACTGCAAGATGCGGTAAAAGGTGCAGATGTGTTTATCGGTGTTTCTAAAGCAGGATTGCTCACTAAAGAGATGGTCCAATCCATGGCGGAAAAGCCGATTATATTCGCGATGGCTAATCCTGACCCAGAAATTACACCAGACGAGGCAAAAGAAGCTGGCGCTTTTATCATTGCTACTGGCCGGAGTGACTATCCAAATCAAGTCAACAATGTGCTTGGGTTTCCGGGCATTTTCAGAGGTGCATTAGACAACAACGTTAATAAAATAACTGACGATCATAAACTTGCGGCAGCCGAAGCACTAGCTAATCTCGTAGAAAATCCAACTACTGAATTTATCATCCCAAACCCTTTTGATGAAAAGATAGTCACAGCCGTTGCAAATTCAATAGTATAGTTGCATTTTACTACACTTTGTGCTATAGTTTCATTCAAATGAGTGAGAGAAATCCTGATACAAAAGTTACATTTGCAATAGGTGTAGTTTCCGGTCTTTTGGCTGGGATAATCGGTATTGCCGCTATTAAGTCAGCACTGCCTGAAGAGGTATATGTCTGTGAAGATAGTAATCTAGATGCTGTGACAATACCAGGATCCAGTAACTATACTAGAGAGACAGACCCGACAGTAATTCGTGCAGTATCTTCAGATAAATCACTCAATGAAAATATTCGCGATTCCCTCCAAGATTTGTCATTGCAAGAAACCGTATGTATTGACCCTGAAACATTCGCAGTCATGTTAACTTCTGAAGCGAGTGCAGTTTCTGATCTTTTAATCAGAGATTAGCTTTATTTTAACCAATCACTCGTGTGATTTCTTCAACAGTCGTCTCACCTTGAAGTGCTTTTAAGATACCTTCTTGCTTCATGGTGAGCATGCCGCCTTTTACGGCAACATCTTCGATAATCTCTGTAGATAATTCTCCAGCATGCTTAGACGTAAGCAACTTCTGTAGCTCTGGAGTCATTACCATCAGCTCACGAATTGCTGTCTGCCCACTAAAGCCAAACGGATTCTCTTGTGAAGTGCCTGGTTCATACAGCTGAGCAGAGGCTAGAAAACTCAAATCGACCTTCGCGTGGATACCGTCAATGACAGTTTTTAGATGATGCTCGAGCTCAGGAGAGACTTGCACAGGTTTCTTTGTGGCGTCGTCGAGTTGTCTCACTAGACGTTGTGACTGTATTAATCGGATTGCACTTGCGTACAGCGGGTTTTCACCTATGGCATCAAGAAGTCTTGTTAATGCGGCGGCTGACGAACTTGCATGATACGTACTCAGGACTAAATGCCCCGTAAGCGCTGCCTGAAGAGCTGTTTTTGCAGTGTCGGTGTCGCGGATCTCACCAACCATAATCACATCAGGGTCGAGACGTAGAACACTTCTGAACTTTTCAGCGAATGAAATCCCTTCACGTGACTCAACAGGAATTTGCGTGATGCCATCTATGTGGTATTCGACCGGGTCTTCAAGTGTGATAATTTTCCTCTCATCTGTATTAAGCTCGTTCAAGATACTGTAGAGCGTCGTCGTTTTACCTGAGCCAGTCGGTCCTACAATCAGCACAAGACCACTCGGATGAGAGATGATATCTTTAATTACTGATGACTGATCAGAACTCAAACCAAGTTTGTCGATATGAAGTCTATCTGAGTCGAAGTTAAATAAACGAAGCACCGCATCGACTCCGTACACTGCTGGTACGCTCTCTACACGCAAATTAACAGTAACTTTTTCACCTGTAGCGAGGCTAAACTCACGATTGATATGACCCGTCTGGTCTTCGTGAGCTCCAGTTGAAATATTTGCGGCACTTGCTAATACACTCAAAAACTGTCGGTACCGCTCAGTATCCAGCTCTGCGACTGTGTGCAGCACTCCATGTACACGCAATCGTATCCGTGCTCCGTGTTTTCTGCTTTCTAGGTGGATATCACTTGCTTGCAATCGAAATGATTGCTGAACGATGTAGGCTAGCATATCGTCAGGGCGTACTTGTTGAAGCGTGCGCGAAACTTCTTTTAAAAGTTCGCTCGGGTCCGCGGTGTTTATTTCTATATCAGCGTATTCAATCTTTTTTGGCGGGTCATACAGCAACACATAATCTTGAAATCCGGTATCACTGATCATGAAAAAGTTCACCTGTTGATCCGCGAAGCGCATAGTGAGGTCTTGCATCAACTTTCGAGAAGTCGTGTTCGTGACACCAAAGTCGATTCTATTTTTGTCTGCAGAAAGTGGTACTACCCTTGTCTTCTTTATCTCATCTACAGTCAATACCTCTTTATAAAGTGTTTTCTCTGTCTGAGTTGTATCTACATAAGGCAAACCGAGCACAATCGAACGCTTACGCGTTGTCTGCTCTTCCTTAATTCTCGCTTCATCAACAGGCATAAGCACTATTATAACCCATCCTCAGTTATGTATCATGTAATCATGAAAAACATAGTTATTGTACTTGATAATGTCCGTAGCGCACATAACGTTGGGTCTATTTTACGCACAGCCGATGGGCTCGGTGTGAGAAAAGTTATCATGTGCGGAATTACCCCATATCCTATCTCAGATACAGCAGACGATAGACTACCGCATGTCGCTAAGAATGCTCATAAAATGATTACTAAAACTGCTTTGGGCGCAGAGGAGTCTGTAAAGTGGGAGTACACTCATGACACGCATCTAGCCATCGAAGAACTAAAACAAACGCATCACATAGTGTGTCTTGAGCAGTCACCTGCATCGGTTATAATTAATGACTTTGTCTCTGGTGATGCGCCTGAGAATATTGCGTTGGTACTCGGCCCAGAAGTAACGGGTATCTCTGAGAGCGTGCTGAACGTAGCAGATACGATAGTTGAGATTCCAATGCAAGGGAAGAAAGAGTCATTGAATGTCTCCATAGCCGCCGCCATAGCAATGTACGAATTAGCAAAAGCATGATAAAATAACTCTAAATGTCAAAAAGAAAAACGACACATAGCACGAAAGGTCTGCGACCACCCAAAAAACATCACACAAAGCACGCAGCTAAAGTGTACTGGCCGTACCTGCCTCTCCTTGTGCTTCTTTTTGGTGGAATGATTATAAATGGTTTACGACCGTTTACTCAGTCATTTAATGGAGCGAGCCTCGCCTATGCAACAGAGATGAGTAGAAACAACCTATTAGCAAGCACCAATAATCGACGTGCTGCAAATGGCGTTTCAGGTATTACGCTAAATTCTAAACTCAACCAAGCAGCTCAAAATAAAGCTATTGATATGCGTAATAAAAATTATTGGTCTCATAACACCCCAAGTGGTCAAGAGCCTTGGATTTTTGTCGATGCCGTCGGATATGTGTATTCGAAGGCTGGAGAAAACCTGGCATATGGCTATCCTACAAGCGACGAAACCGTTACTGGATGGATGAATAGCCCTTCGCATCGTGCGAACATGCTTGACCCTACATTTACAGAAGTAGGTTTTGGATTCATAAATGCGTCAGATTACGAACCACGAGTAGCGCCAGAGTTCAGCTCTGCTCCGAGTGTTGGTAATCAAACTATTGTCGTAGCTATGTATGCGAAGCCGTACAGCTCACCTCAGCCTGCCACTCAACCAGAGCCAACCCCACCTACGCCGCAGCCAGAAGTCCAGTCATCAACTAATTCTGCTCCACCGTCTGAAGAACCAGTCGAAGAAACACCTGAAGTAGTCGAGGAGCCTAAAGAGTCTGAAGATATGATTGAGGACACTGTTGTAGCTAGCGCTGAACCAATCACAAGCGAAAGTAGTGAAGAGGAAATATCAGAAGCAGCTCCTGTGCGAACAACGTTGTTAACGCAACTCACGTCTGGGAATTACCTATGGGCCACCACGGCAGTCAGTATACTTGGGTTTGGTCTATCACTTGGATGGCTTATGAAACACTTTGTTGCTGTCAGGAAAATTGTAGTTACCGGAGAACATTTTGTAGCTCATCACCCAGTATTCGACTTACTCGTTGTGGGAATTATAGCATTAGCTATTTACCTCACTCAGGGCAACGGCGTCGTATTATAAGGATAGTTCTTAGGTAAAGAGTAAAGACTAAGCTAGCTTTATATTTTCTGCACCAAACAATTCTATGTATCCAGATATCGTTTCCTCGCTTGTCGCAGTCTTTTCTTGAATCTTAATCGCTTTACGTGCCTCACCTTCACCAACAACAATCACAACGTCTATTTCTCCTGGATTATTGTCAACAAAATCTTTTAGAGCCTGAAGTCTATCGGCATCTTGCATGGTAGGTATCCTGACATATAATTTTTGCTGTGAATCATTTGATTTTTTATTACCAGCAGATTTAGCCGACTTTGATTTCACTTCACTTATATCTTTTTTCTTTTTCCCGTTCGGTTTATATGACGTCGCCTCGTCTCGAATAATCTCTCTCGCGCTTGATACATTGAACTTTACCTCATCTACGAGATTGCCTTCACGATCTTTCGCATTCACGGTCGCGTCGACTAACACAACCTTATCTTGCTCCCATAACCATCCAGTTTGCTCGTATACTCTCGGAAAAACGATAAGCTCCGACTCTCCGGTTGTATCTGCGATTTTCACAAATGCCATAGAATCACCCTTTTTTGTCTGTATAACTCGAACATCAGTCACGAGCCCGCCGACAGTAGCTTTCTTGCCTTCATCGCGTTTTGTCACAGTAGAAATTGGATTCGTCTTTTCAGATAAGTAATTCTCAAAATCACTTAAAGGGTGCGCAGAGAGATACAGCCCCATGAGTTCTCGTTCCCATTGCAGAAATTCTGTTTGTGTATAGGCGATTTCCTCAGGTCCCAAAGTAATCTCTGCAACTGTACTTACCGCTGTATCTTCAGAGCTTCCGAACAAATCTACCTGTCCGCTTTCTTGTTCTTTTTGGGTTTTTTGAGAAAAAGATATTAGTGAATCGATGTTGTTAAGTAGGATTGAGCGACTCTTAAATGCGTCAAATGCACCAGCTTTAATAAGCGATTCCACGGTTTTTTTGTTTACCGACCTAGAATTTACTCGTTTAAAGAAATCTTCTAGGCTCGTAAACTGCCCTTCTTTGCGGGCTCGCAGTATTTCTTCGACCGCGCCGATACCAACGTTTTTTATAGCACTCATACCGAAACGTATTTCTTCTTTTTTAGGAACTACCGCGAACTCCACAAATGACTCGTTCACATCAGGTGGCAGCACCGAGATACCCATGTGCTGACATTCGTTCATTTCGATAGAAAGCCTGTCCGTGTCATCATAATCACTTGTCATAAGAGCTGCCATAAATGCCGCAGGATAGTGTGCTTTTAAGTACGCTGTTTGGTAAGCGATCAACGCATAACAAGCGGAGTGAGATTTATTGAACGCATAGTCAGCAAAACCCATAAGGTCTGTCCAGAATTTTTCCATCACGCTCTTCGGTACACCTCCATGCTCTTGACCGCCTTCTATAAACTGAACTTTCATCTTAGCCATCACATCACGCTTCTTTTTACCGATAGCCTTACGAAGTGTGTCTGCATCACCGCCGCTGAATCCACAAACGTCACGAGAGATACGCATCACTTGCTCTTGATACACAAGTACTCCATAAGTATTTTCTAATGCAGATTTAAACTTTTCATGAGCGTAACTGACAGATTCTTGGCCATTTTTTCGCTTCACAAAACTATCAGTCAGACCAGCTGTTAACGGGCCCGGTCGATACAAGGCACACATCGCGACAATGTCATCAAACACCGTTGGCTTAAGGTCTTTTAGATACCGCTTCATACCACTTGATTCAAGTTGGAACACGCCTGTAGTATCCCCTGCTTGAAGCAACTCATATGTTTTTTCATCATCAAGCGGTATTGCAGATATGTCGATCTCTGTGTCATACACTTTACGTATGATACGCAACGCATTATTGATGATAGTAAGGTTACTTAACCCCAAGAAATCCATCTTAAGGAGACCAAGCTCTTCAACAGGATTCATCGAATACTGCGTTGAGATAACGCCTTTTTGCGCTTTCTCAAGTGGCACAAACTTCACGATTTCATCCGGTGCAATCACAACGCCAGCTGCATGGATACCGTGACTTCGTATCGTACCCTCTAGCCTCACTGCAAGATCAAATACTCGCTTAGACGTTTCATTTGACTCATATTCTGTCTTAAGCTCGTCGACTTCTTTAAGTGATTTTTCGAGTGGTATGTGTCGTCCTTGAACCGGCGGGGGGATCATTTTAGCGAGTCGGTCTGCTTCCGCGTACGGTACACGAAGCACACGTGCCACATCTCGAACGGCGTTTCGAGCTGCCATTTTACCGAAAGTCACGATATTCGCTACCCTGTCACTACCGTATTTTTCGACACAATAACCAATAACTTCGTCTCGCCGTGAATCCTGAATATCAATATCGACGTCAGGCATGCTAATACGATCTGGGTTTAAGAATCTTTCAAATAGCAAATCGAACTCCAGCGGATCAAGCTCAGTTATCCTTAACGAATACGCAATAATCGAACCAGCTGCTGATCCACGCCCTGGTCCAAACACAATTCCTCGCTCTTTACCCCAGTTCATAAAATCAGCAATGATCAAGAAATACCCGTTAAAGCCCATTGAGTCGATAACACCGAGTTCATACTCCGCTCGCTCAAGCACGTTGTCCGGCAGCGTTTTCTTCGCTTGCGCTACCGAGAGCTCGCTTATCTTACTCTCTTCAACGCCACCATAGCGAAATGCTAAACCCTGGTAAACAGTTTCTTCTAGATACGCTTTCTCGGTGACACCTTTCGGCAGAGGGAACTTAGGGATCAATATCTTGCCCAGCTCTATCGATACATCACATATATCGGCAATTTTCTTCGTATTGCTTACAGCATCAGGCAAGGTATCTTGCCAGCGACTAATCACATCTTTAGGGTCAGCAATATGAAGTTCGAATTCTTTCAAGCTCATGCGATTGTCTTCATCCAGGAATGATCCAGTTTGCACACAAAGCAGAATCTCGTGTGCTTCCTGGTCCTCGTGTAGTCTATAATGCGAGTCATTTGTGACCACACAAGGGATATCAAGCTCACTCGCCAGCTCTATAAGAAGCTTGTTCATCTTAACCTGCTCATCCCATTTATGGGGGTGGTCAGGATGGCCATGATCTTGTAACTCTATGTAGTAACGGTCACCAAATACTTTTTTGTACCACTTTGCAGTCTCATAGGCTTGATCTTTTTGTTCTCGACGCAGTGCATCAGCAACTTCTCCACCCATGCACCCACTAAGCACGATCAACCCATCACTATATTTTTCCAACAAATCGTGGTCGACACGGGGCTTATAATAAAACCCGTCCAAGTTACCAATAGTGCTTAAACGCATGAGATTTTGGTAGCCAGTGTTGTTCATGGCAAGCAATATTAAGTGATAGTTCTGCTTATCTTTTCCTGGTTCTTTTTGGTCGTACTTTCGAGCTGCGACATAGCCCTCCATACCAATAATCGGTTTGATGCCTTTTGCTGTAGCAGTCTGATAGAATTCGATCGCACCTGAAAGTGTACCGTGGTCAGTGATAGCAACAGACTCCATACCCATGTCAACAATTGTATCTATCATCGGGCCAACTTTAGTAAGCCCATCTAGAAGACTATAGTGTGTATGATTATGTAAATTTACATAATCTTTTGGTGTTAATTTCTCAGACATTTCTACATACTAGTATAACAATTTGACTGTGAATCTGCGTAGTTATCGTGCGCTTTCAACTGTGTATTCTAGCTTTTGCGCTAGGTCACCAATAAGCGGGATTTCGCTCAATAGAGAAAGTATAAAAAGAAGTATTGCTATCATAATAGTCGCACCGATAACTCCACCGATGCCACTTAATATACCTTTGAGAAATGACATCTTATACACTGCTAGTTTGTTGCGGTACCCTGTCTCGCCAACATTCACAACCAGTCTACCGATTTTTTCTAGCTCTGAATCGCTATATTCTTTATAAGAGTTTTTGTCTTTTTTGCTCATGTATTAAGTCTACCATATAAAAATACGCCGAAGCTGTCGGCGTATTTTACGATAATAGCAACTATTGCTATTTCTTTTTAAGAAGTTTTTCTAAGTCTTTTTTAGCGGCTTCTGCTCGTTTAGTAGTTGCTTTAATGTCATCATCAGAGCTATTATCAGCATAATCTTTAATTTTTGCTACTACGTCTGCTTGAGTAGCTTTGGCCTTGGCTACTACTTCCTCAGCAGTTTTTGATAAGCTATCACCGTGCTTGCGCGCTTCGTTTTCTACTTTATCAGCTAGTTTTTTAAGTTCTACTTCTGCGTTTTTTGCTTCTTTTAAGACACGTGTCTTGGCTTTTTCTGCACCATCTGCTATATCTTTACGTGTTTCTTCACCACTCTTTGGTGCGAAAAGTAAACCAGTTACTACCCCTGCGACTGCACCGATTGCAGCACCTATTGCTAATTTACCGTTTCCACCTGATTTATTTTTACTCATTTCTTGTCCTCCTTAGTAAATACGTTTACCATTTTTGAGATTGCTTTCGTGACGCTCACAGCCGATGCTGCACTCGCCATTCTCGTCGTTGCACTCTTTACATTTGCAACTGCTTCTTCAGCGTCATCTGCGATAGACTTCGCTTGCTTCATAATCTGAAGCACTTTGATCATAATTACTATGCCTAGTAGCAGAAAAACTGCTAAAAACACCGACAAAATAATTACTAATATATCGTATGATTCCATGTTTAGTAGTATAACGAATACCGATGCTTATAGTGTAAACTTTTTTACAATACTTTAGCTTTTTATCTTTGAATTAATATAATTTTTTATTGCGTCCCCGTATTCAGGATGTTCGAGAGCTAT
>JAUIBQ010000034.1 GCA_030427445.1 bacterium
GCTCCGAAGGCGATGTGCTGGATCTCGCGACTGAAAAGGGGTATGTAGAGAAAGCTGGAGCATGGTTCAGCTACAACGGCGAGAACATTGCTCAAGGTCGTGAGGCTGCAAAAGACTACCTAAAAGAAAATCCAAAAGTCTTAAAAGAACTCGACAAAAAAATCCGCAGTACTAAAATAGAAGAGTAGATGAAAAAAGCAGTTATATTGCACGGTACAGACAGTGCCCCGGACGATTTCTGGATGCCGTGGGTGAAGTCGCAGCTTGAAGACCATCAGTATGAGGTGTATGCTCCGGTGCTTCCAAAGAACCATACTCCAGATAAGAGGCTTTATGAAGATTTTCTCAAAGCAAGCAATTGGGATTTTGAGGATAACATTATAGTCGGCCATTCCTCAGGTGCGACAACATTACTGAATTTACTTTCTGCTGATTGGTTTCCAAAAATCAAATGCGCAGTACTAGTCGGCACATTCTTAAACGAAAAGTTACTTGTAGGAGTGTCCTGGTATGAAAAAGGGCAGTTCGATAACTTGTTTCTAGACGAATATGATTCTAGCGTGATTAAAGAGAAAGCTAAAGCGTTTATATTTGTTCACGGAAGTGATGATCCGTACTGTGATATCAAGGATTCTAAAGCGCTATGTGATAGTCTTAACGGAAAATTTATTGTTATTGAGAACGGCCACCATCTAGCAGGAACGTCTAAAGTTACATCACTACCTGAACTGATGGAAAGTTTAAAGTCTAACTTGTGACAGGAACTAATCACGGGATGACCGGTGCGGTTATCGCACTTGTTGTTAAAGAGCCGACGTTGGCTATTCCACTAAGTTTTGTGAGTCATTTTGTTTGTGACGCTATCCCACATTTTGGGGTTAAGGATGATCCTGCAAACGGAGATAGTGAAGTATTTAGTAAAAAGTTTAATATAATTCTCATCACAGATTTTCTGCTCGCAGTAAGTATCATGGCTCTGCTAGGATTTTATTTATTTCCTGAGCACAAATGGGTAATTTGGTTTTCGATGATTGCTGCAGCGATACCGGATATCACAAATGTTTATCATAGAATCTATCTCGAACGATACAAAAATGTACCTTATGAGCCGGACAAGCATTTCACCTCAAGGATACAATGGTCATCTACATACAAAGGTGCGTATGTCGAAGCGGCATGGTTTGCGCTCATGGCATATATAATCTTCTTAAATTACTCATGACAATTACTCAAATCAAACAGCAGGTTAAGAATCCAGACAGAGTGAGTATCTTTGTCGATGGTAAATATTCATTTTCCCTTACACTTGACCAGCTATTGAGTGAGAAGCTCAAAAAAGACATTGAGATAGATGAAGCTCGGCTAAAAGCACTGAAAAAACTTTCTGAAGAAGGAAAACTGCGTGCGAGAACACTGGAATGGGTGCTGCGACGCCCGCATTCGACAAAGGAGCTACGCGACTATTTGTTTAAGAAACAAGTGGAGAAAGATTTGCGTGAGGATATCATTACTGACATGGTGGACAAAAAGTATATTAATGACCAAGAGTTTGCTCGCTGGTTTGCGGACAATCGTATGCGAAAGAACAAGAGCACTCGCGAGATTTCAGCCGAGCTCACTTCTAAGGGGATCAGCAAGGAAATAGCAAGCGATATACTGCAGAGCGACGAAGCTCTGAGCGAAGTTGATCGACTCAAGGCATTGGTTGAGAAGCTCAAAAATCGAAGTCGCTATCAAGAGCAAGAAAAATTAATTGCTTACTTGCAGCGCAAAGGCTTCAAATACTCAGATATTAAAGACGTTTTACGAGAGTACGAGTAAAAATGGTGTGAAACTCTAAGGAGTTAAAATGCCAAATGGCGTGAAATAATGCAATTTAGGCACTTGCTGGAGCAGTCGCAGCTGATGTCCTCTTTACGGTCTGATCATTGACCACTATGTGCGTGTCAGTTATCTCAATGATGTTTGAGCGGTCGATGATTTTTTGTTCTTGGTTAAGGCTAAATGTTTTTAACAGTGGTGGGTCCACATACAGCTTTTGCACCATCATGTTATCAGAGTTGATAGCGTAGTCAGTGATTGTGCCGAGGCGTGTTTTGTTTTCTGTGACTACTTTTTTACCGATAAGTTCAAATCGTATCGATAATACATTTTTAAGACGCACTAAATCTTCTGGCAATGTAAGCGCTTCGTGGCTATTAACGATCAGTCCATCTTTAGTGTATTCCCGGACATCTTGTACGAGTACGATGCACTCTTCGTCGTGGAGTTTACTATCACTGAACCAGCCTTCTATCTTCAAGTTTTCTGGATTGATGACCGGGTCATTTGCCTGGCCAATGACACCACCATTGTGCAGCGAAAGAACTTTTTTATTAGTGAAGGCGTTTGATAGTTGCAACATAAGCGTGTTTCTTATAAGTGCAGTATAGCAATCAATTGCTATACTAGTACAGATGAGCGATAAAAGAGAGATTGTGACATTTGAAGTGAGAGATGCTAACGGCACGCGGAAGTTAGCGGAGACCATAGCCGGATCTTTACGTGGGCGTTCAGCGTGCATCGAGCTTGTTGGAGACGTTGGTGCAGGTAAGACGACTTTTACGCAGTATCTTGTGGCTGGTCTAGGGAGCGATGATCACGTCACTAGTCCGACGTTTACATTAGAAAACGTCTACAAATGCTCAGAAAACGTTGTTCACCATTTTGACTTGTATAGACTACAAGAAGCCGGGTTGATACCTGAAGAGGTACGAGAAGCGCTTGAAGATACAGCGTCCATCGTCATTATTGAATGGGCAGACATCCTGCATGAAAACAGCGGATTGCCAGATGACCGACTGATTCTGTCATTTGAGTTGATGAAAGATAGCGAGAGTGCACGAAGGATTACAGTTAATGCTTCGCGGGGCATGACATTCAAGGGTGAGGAAACTTCATGATACTGGGCCTAAGAACAGATAGTTACGATGCCGAGCTGTATATTAACGAAGGCAATAATGTGCTTGAGACTAAAAAGTGGAATCCTGGGAGAGAACTGTCTGTGCAACTTCTAGATGAGATTAGGGCTTTATGCGGAAAAAATCGCTCGACAATCTATGAATTGCAGGGAATAGTTGTATATGAGGGGCCCGGTTCGTTTACAGGCCTGCGCATAGGAGTTTCAGTTGCGAACGCGCTGGGTTATGGGCTGCAAGTGCCAGTAGTTTCAGAAACTGGAGATGATTGGTTGGAGAAGGGGCTTGAGCGACTGCAGAATACTAAAAAGTTCACACCAGCACAGCCAATGTATGGCGCGGATCCACACATCACACAACCTAAGAAATAATGTGTTATAAACAACACTATTAGTTAAAAGTATTGACACTTCTTCAGATGTGATTATAGTTATGCTTGTAGTAATAAAAAACACACATTTCAAAAGAAAAATTAACGGGCGCAAACATAAGTTACTTTTCTTTTTAGAAAGGGCGTAAAAAATGCAAATAACAAAACAAATACAAAACGGAGTCCTGGCAGTAGCTTTCACGGCTGCCTTGCTCTTACCTTTGACCGGGCTGAGACAGATCGCTTCAGCCGCGGTTGACACATGTACGTGGATAGGTGGAACTGACTCTAACTTCACCACTGCAGCAAACTGGTCATGTAGTGTAGACGGAACAGCTGCTCCTGAAGCGGGTGATACACTTCAGTTCACGCAAATTGCATCGACAACCACTACTACATCATTAACAAACGATATGCCTTTAGTTGAGTTCGCAGGAATAATTGTAGATGCAACAGAGAACACAGCTGATGTTACTGAGACATATTCTATCGACGCTATAGCTTTGGTGGATGGTGCATCAATTACAAAGGTAGGCACCACGGATGATAACGGTACTGCAATATACTCGAACTTCAATTCAAATGGCGACCTGTCCATATCGCAAGCGGCGGCTTCGGTTATTAGTTGGTGGAATGCGTTCTGGAACATAGACGGTACATTCACACTACAAGACAATGTTTCAGGTGCTTTACTTAGCGGTGATTTTGGCGACGTGGTTATAGGGGATAATGCGGATGCTGTTGTTCGAGGCAGTAATCTGGGTTATTTAATGAACTCAATTACACTCGGAACTTCGCAATTATTTATAACAATGTACGATGAGAACCTGACACCTGATTTTGACTTGCCAATAACTGTTAATGGCTGGTCAACGATAACGTTCAATAACTCACAGTGGTACACCTCGGAATGGGTTAGTGACGATACAAACCACGTTGTTAGCGGCACTCTTACACTTAACGATAATCTAAACGTTTCAGTAGCAAATGGCGGATCGGTCAACTTTACTGGCACTATAAATAAAAACTCAAATATCTT
>JAUIBQ010000017.1 GCA_030427445.1 bacterium
CCACGTTGATGAGGATAAAAATCGAAATGCCAATGGACAAAAGAGGGTCGATGATAGGAATATCCCAAATTAGCATGACTATCGCACCGATCAGCACGGCAATCCAACCCAACACGTCTTCCAGAAGATGCCAGCTCACGACAGCCTCGTTCATGGAAGAGCCTCTGCTCGCTCTCCAAGCCGCGAAGCCGTTGACCAAGACTCCCAGAACGGCCAGAGCTATCATTCCGTTCGCACGAACCGGCTCGGGATCCGCTAGTCTAGGTATGGCACGAAAAAGAATCACAACCATGCCGGCCAGTAGGACGGTTCCAGTGATAAGAGCCCCCAGAACAGAAAATCGTTCATAACCGTAGGTAAATCTTGGATTTGCTCCTTGTTTGGATTTTTTCTGGAAGTACCAGGAAGCACCGAGAGAAAGGCAATCGCCTCCATCATGCAGGGCGTCGCTAAGAATAGCGATACTGTTGGTATAGACTCCTCCGATCACTTCAATGATGGTGAAGCCTTCTTGTTTTCTTGATAATTTCATTTTTATTCTGTTTCCCCCGTAATTATTAAAAATTGTGGTTGCCCATAGTGCTTATGGTAGCGCGTTTTTATCTCGTGTGCAAGTAATATTAAATAACGTTCTGACCCACAAGTCCGTAGATTGGTATCAATATCGCTGCGACGATGGTAATCGCTACAATACCAAGTACGATCATGAGTACCGGCTCGATAATTGTGGATATCGCTTTCACTTGGTTGTCGACCTCTTTTTCGAAATAGTCAGCTGTTTTATCCAGCATCGTCTCGAGCGCACCAGAGTCTTCACCAATCTTTATCATATTTGGCACGAGCTCATCAAAATTAGCACTCCCCTGCAAAGATTCTGCCAATGATTTACCGCCTTTTACCTTTTCAGTAGCAGCAGCAATCTCTCTCTCAATATGCACGTTATTAATGGCACGCCGGACGATATCAAGCACCTGAATCAACGGCACACCACTAGCAACTAAGGTCGTTGCAGTTCGAGCAAACCGCGCCATATACATCTTTCTAAACAGCTGAGATATCGGCCACATAGTTAACTTAAGCCGGTCTATCACTTCTTTACCGGGGCCAGTACGCGCCCAACGAGTACCGCCGAATATAAAAGCTCCAATGATAATCAGCAACGCCCACCAGTAATCAATGATGAAGTCTGAAAGCGCTAACAACACTTTTGTTACGAGAGGAAGCTCTGCGCCAGGCAATCCGTTATACAGTTCTTGTACTTGTGGTAAAACACTCACAAGCATGAAGGTTACGACACCAATCATCACGAACATGACAATTATTGGGTAAATCATCGCCCCTCGTACTTTGCTCGCAAGCTCTGCATCTTTTTCTTGTTGGTTTGCTATCCTCTCAAGTGCCGCATCGAGCGTACCCGATGTTTCACCTGCAGCGACCAAACTAACAAACACTTTATCAAAAATAGTCGGGTATGCTTCTAGGGCGACAGAAAATGCTTTACCACCCTCAATGTCTGTAATCACTTTAGTGAGAACTGATTGCAGCGCTTTGTTTTTCGTCTGTTTAGTAACTGAACGCAAACTTTGAGCAAGTGGCAAACCCGCATTTATGAGTGTTGCTAACTGACGAGAGAATACAACTTTATCTTTAGCGCTAACTCGGTTGGTAATAAAACCCAAAAGGTCATTGTCACTCTTAACTTTAACCTCTAAAAGGGCCAATCCCTGCTCTTTTACGAGCTTTCCAACACTACTTTGACTATCAGCGATGACAGTTCCATCCACTTTTTTTCCTGTTGCTGGATCGCGCGCGGTATATACAAACTCTGGCATGCTATGCTCGCTCCTTGAAGTAAGTTATGAGAATCATCTGCTCATCAACTCCTCATTAACCGATCTAGTTCTTCGACATCAACTGCGTAGTTCTTCGCTTCATCGTAACTAATCGTTCCAGCGTGAATCATGTTTACAAGCGTCTTATCCATAGACTGCATACCAAATTCAGCACCCGTTTGAATAACAGCGTCTAGCTGATGAGTTTTACCTTCACGAATGATGTTTCTGACCGCAGGAGTAGCTACCAGTACCTCGGCAGCAGCAACACGGCCCCCACCAATCGATGGGATCAATCGTTGTGAGCAAATCCCCATCAAGATATTGCTCAGCTGAGAACGAATCTGTGGCTGTTGATGTGGCGGGAATACGTCGATCATACGATCAATACTCTGTGCTGCAGAGTTAGTGTGAAGCGTTGCGAACACCAAGTGACCCGTTTCTGCAATAGTAATCGCACTTGCGATAGTCTCTAGGTCACGCATCTCACCTATCAACACGACATCGGGGTCTTGTCGCAATGCACTTCGAAGTGCTGCAGAGAATGAAAATGTATCATAGTGAACTTCACGCTGCACAAGCACAGACTTTTTTGATTTGTGAGTAAACTCAACTGGATCTTCCACTGTGATGATGTGTAACGGTTTTTCTGCGTTAATCTTGTCGACCATTGCTGCGAGGGTTGTACTTTTACCAGAACCTGTTGGTCCAGTGACAAGCACGAGGCCTCGAGGATAGTCTGCAAATTTGTTAACTATAGATGGCAGTCCGAGTTGTTCAACAGTAAGAATCTCATTAGGGATAAGTCGCAGTGCTGCTGCTAGATTCCCACGCTCATGAAATGCGTTTACACGGAATCTACCAAGGTCGCCAAAAGCGAAACTAAAGTCGAATTCTTTATCTTTTAAGAGGATTTGCTTTTGATCATCATCGAGGATTGCAAAAATAAGAGACTCAACAGCTTCTTCGGTTAAGACGTCCGTTCCAGAAACAGGAGTTAGCGAGCCATCGACACGTAACATTGGAGTAAGGCCTACCTGTAAATGAAGGTCAGAAGCCTTCTTCTTGATTACTTCTTCGAGAAGTATTTCTATCCTTGGTCCTTGTTTCTGTGATGTAGCCACCCTATTCCCCTTTAGTTCGATTCCTTAGGCCGCTTTCGCTGGCTCTTTGTTTTTACTTTCTTCTTGCTCTGATGTATCTGCTTCTTCGTCTTTACTATAATCCTTTGAAGCCTCACCTACATCTGCCGCTGCAACTCTATCAACTTCTTTAATTGTTGTTAGACCTGCCAGTGCCTTTAGATATCCATCTTGCCGCATCGTAATCATGCCTTGATTCTTTTGCGCTGCATGTTGGATCTGTGAGCTTGTTGCTCGGTTGATAATGAGCTGTTGAATGTCTTCTGTGACATCAAATACTTCATAAAGGCCCATTCTTCCCTTGTAGCCGTCCGCTGACTCATTGGATTGAGTGCCTTTGAATAAAGTATAAGCGTTATCAGTACTCAGAGGCAAGGACGAATACCCTAGAGAGGCTGCAACTTTAGGCATCTCTTCTTTTGTCTTAGGCAATAAATCACCTACCGTTGCTTTGATAGCAGCGGTTTCTGTAGGATTTGATAGATATGGTTGTGGTTTGTAAAGTCGCCTCACTAACCGCTGACCAATCACCGTATGAACAGTACTCGCGATTAAAAAAGGCTCAACGTCCATATCGAGCAGACGAGGTAAAATACCTGATGCAGAATTAGTGTGCAATGTTGAAAACACCAAGTGACCGGTAAGTGCTGCTTGCACTGCTAAGCTAGCCGTTTCTTTATCACGAATCTCACCAACCATGACACAATCAGGGTCTTGTCGCAAAATCGATCGAAGTCCCGAAGCAAATGTTAATCCGACTTCAGTATTAACCTGAATCTGATTAATACCATCCATTTTGTATTCAACCGGATCTTCTAACGTAACGATATTGATCGTTTCGCTTTTTATCTCTTGTATAAGTGCGTAGAGTGATGTTGACTTACCCGAGCCAGTAGGCCCTGATGTTAGAATCATCCCGTTGGGTTGCTTCAACCCTTCACGGATAGTTCGAAGCGCCCTGCCGTAATACCCCATTTTCTCAAGCTTCAGTGTCGTACCAGATTTATCTAGTAAACGAATCACAACTTGTTCTCCCCAGACAACAGGCGAAATTGCGATACGCAAGTCGATAGCGTTATCTCCCACTTTTACAGTGAATTGCCCGTCCTGAGGTATTCGATGTTCATCTATTTTCAAATTGGATAAAATTTTTATACGAGATACCAATGGAGCTTCAATTGATTTAGGCAATGACATAACTTCTTTTAGAACACCGTCTATTCGTGCCCGAATCCGTAACTCAGTTTCGAGTGGCTCGATATGGATATCACTAGCTCCGTTTTTGGCGGCATAATCTAAAATCGCAGACAGAGCCTTAGAGATCGGTGAATCAGCAACAATAGTTTGAATATTGCGTTTATTTCCCGAACGACTAGTCGCCTCAGCCTCTTCTTGCTGTTGTGCGATCTGCGTATCTATGACACTTTTGACATCTTTTCGTAAATCGGCTTTATACTGTGCAAGAATTCTTCTGATGCCTTCTTCACTTGCTGCATATACTTTGAGTGAACGTCCAATTTTATTACTCAAAAAGTCGACTGCTTGTACGTTATCTGCGTCAAGCATCGCTACAACGAGTCGATTCTGCATCTCACCCAGAGGCACAGCCATGTACCGCTCAGCAATTTCTTGATCAAGTAATGACAATATTGCTGGGTCGACTTGCGCTTGTGAGAGGTTTACATAAGGCACTTTAGAAACATGCGCAATCGTTTTAGTGAGCTGCTCGTTTGATATATGGCTTCCGCTTACCAACAACGAGAACAATGGTACTGATTTATCCTTGGCTTCTTTCCTCAGTTTTCGAAAATCCTCAGGGCTGATAATACCTTCATTGACGATAGCCTTTTCGACTTGTTTTTGTGTCTCACTAGAGAGGATACTCATTGAAACAACCTTTAATTAAACGGATCTGCGTTTGGATCACTACCGATTTCAATGTCTCGTGCAGGGTTTAGTGCTTTATCATTAAAGTATCGATCATCAGTCTCTTCGAGTTCTGCACTAATCACTGGAACAACCTCTACTTTTTGTGAGCGTACTTCGTCCGAGGAAAACAATACACCAGAAAGCAACAACGACAATACACCGCTCACAAAAGCGATAACTATTATCAAAATCCAATCTTTCTGCTTCATCTACTTCACCTCCTTTGAACCAAGTTCAAACATCATCTCTTCTGCATAGAACGTACGGATTGAGTATGAAGCATTGATGTTTCCTTTGTTAACTGACATGTTAACTTGGTCGACATAAATAGGCCTGATAGAGCTTTCTAATCTTTCTAGCAACGTCAATGTCTGCTCAGTTGAACCTTGAACAGAAAATCCATAATCAATCTCGTATAGTTGTTCATTTGCAACAACATTGCTCTTCGAGGCTGTAGTGCTTCTTTCTGAACCACTAATTGAATCGAACTGGTACCCACCTTCGACTAAAATCTTCTCAAAACTACTAGCTAACGCAGGGATATCAAGGGAGGCTGGTAGTGCATCGAGTACTATTTTTGTGTTTGAGCCGTCCCGTGGACCTTCACCATCTCTTGCACCACCCAATATATTGATGACTGATTCATCAAATGTGGCATAATCTTCAGACAAGCTATTCAGGTTGTTATTGTTTTTCTCTAACTGTGTGAGCGCTTTTTTCTTTTCACTAATTACTGTATTTTGAAAGCTCATTTGGCTCACTAATGTTCTGATAGCAAATATACAGAACACCACTACAAACACTGCTCCAGCAACAACCAATACAGTGTTACTGTTGGCTTTTTCGATGATGTCGTGCTTTACTGACACGCCTTTTCTGACTTGTGAAGACTCAGACATTACTCACCTCCTCCAGATTCAGCCGTTGCTATACTTCTGTCTTTAAGCACCATCACAACTTCGATAGTGTTATCAAATATTGCTGTGTCATACTCTAGGTCTACTTCAAAACGAGCGTTTTCGCCATCACTACTTACACTTGAATCTATCACTGTATACACATACTCAGCTGTCTCTGATGGGACATCCTCACCTGGAGCGTACGTTGCAAATTGCACTGATTTTATATTGTCGACGAGCCTGTTAGCCTCGGCTAATGTTGAGATAGTTCCACTTATAACCATGGTTCCATCTACAGTATCCACACTAAGCGAAGACAACTCAGCAGTCTCCGGGGTGAAAAGCCGGACATAATCGAAAATTCTCGATACTTCAGGCTTCTGCTCATGTACTGGGGTAAGTATGGTCAGTTGGTTTTGAACAGTTAGCTTACGTTCAAGATCTTCAGTTGCATTGATCTGTGCTGTTTCCGATGTAATGTCATTAGTAAGATCGTCGATGTTTTTTGTCTGTGCGAAACGAACGAATAAGAATAGTAGTACGGTCACTCCAACAAATATAGCTGTAACCAAAAATGAGAATGTCGCAATCACACGTTTCGTGCGTTTTGTCTTGATGTACTCCTTTTTGACGTCTGGAAGGAGGTTAAACTGCACCATAAGCTACATTCCTCCTGCTCTTTCAGCTAGTCCAGCTGCTACGGTAAACTTATTAGACACGGCTAATAAATCGTTTTGCATAGAACTATTAAACGCGATGTTTCTCCACGCATTTCCAATTTCGACATTCATATTAAACTTATTTGCGAGTAGCAACGGGAACTCCGGCAGTACTGAAGAGCCACCAGTCAAAATCATGCCTGAAACTGGTACGTTTTGATATCTCGTTTGGAAAAACTTGATTGATTTCTCGATCTCGCTAACGAGGTTATCTACGGTTCCGTGAATCGCTCCGTAAATCTGGCCTTCAAGCTTGTCTTTACTGAGTCCGAATTTATAGACAAACTGCACGGCTTGCTTTTCGTCGATGCCAAGGTTTTGGATAGCAGATTTTACAATCGCATCCATGCCAATCGGAATAGTACGTATTAACCGAGGAGCATCATTGAGCGTTATAACCAAATCAGTAGATTCGTTCCCCATATCGATTAAAAGTCGTGACTCATTTGTATTAGGGGCCAGTAATGCGCGTGTCATCGCTAAACTATCGGGTTCAAATGCGATGACATTAAAACCGATGCCTTCAAGCATGTCTAGACGACGCTCAACAAATGAGTTTGGCACTGAGCCAAGTAGCACTTCTACTTTTGTCTGGTCTTTAGGTGATTGCCCGAGCATCGCCCAGTCAATTTTTGATTCATCCAATGGTGTTGGTATTAAGGAGTCAGCCTGCAAACGTATAGACCGGTCCAATTCTTTCGGTTCGAGCCGTTCGATATCGACAACAGTCATAAATGTTCGTGATGACGGTATGCCGACTGCGACGTTGTTCGTGCTTATCTTACTGTTAGCGACAACTTGCTTCACTGCTTGTCCGAGTTTCTGTAAGTCAGCATTTGAATCACTTTTTGCGATTTTAGGATCAATATCTAATGAACCATAGGTAGCAAGAGATTTCGTACTGCCACCCCTCACCTGTACCACCCTAATTGCTGATGTACCGATGTCTAGGCCAAAAAAGTCTGATCCTGTCGATAGTATGCCCATATGTATTTGTTTTCCAGTATACTGGTTATGTTTTTATTTTACCACCCATTTATCTTTTAAAGAAACTCTTTAGAACACCGGAGGTGGCGACGCTATGTAGTCGAAGCTCTTATCCAATGTCGATGGGGGTGATCCACCTCCGCTTGGATCAAGTGCCCATAGAGCGATATATAGTTCAGGTGTAAAGTGAATCCTTTCCGCTTTGTTTCCTCCTGAAAAACCAAGCTCTGGGTCATTATCGTCATCGTTGCTTAAGCTAACATCACCGCTAGTGCGTCCAAACACAATGTTGTTGGCAGCTAGAGCTCCATAGACTGTAAGTCTATTAGAACCTCCGATATTTCCGCATGCTCCGATCACCCTGTTAACATCAGCTTGCGTATCTGCTTCCTCAAACTCTGTACAGGTATGGATAGTACCTCCTGCAACGTAGAGGCCTGTGATCGTACCTACAGCACCATCGATAGATATATCTTCAGTAGCATACACCCTCATTAATGGGATGTCTTCCTTATTACTCCATGATATGTCCGAGTATGTCACATTATCACTGATAGTCACGTTTCCTTCAACATATATCGAGACCTGTTCTCCTTCTGCTATTGATGCGCCATTAATAGTTAAGTCACCAGTATGTCGCCAATTTCCTGCACCCGGAAAAACGTCTGGGTCAGGTATAGTCGTCCAATCTGTAGTTCCTTTTGGCTGTAAACTATTACAAAGCGATGCCTCGTCAAAATCTCCACCGACATCACCAAGTGAACCGCCACCACCCGCAAAAGCGAGGAAATCGTAACCACTGTTGAATGATTTTTCTGAGCTGAGCGGTGTATCTGGCAGTAACCCTCCGTCATTTCTGTATGAACCCGTACCTGGAAGGAAGTTAGAGATATCCCCTGTTGCGATTGCTGCAAGCTCAGCCGATGAACCCTGGTATCTACCAGAGCTAGAAATACCACTTACTGAGGTTATGCTTACGTCCAATAAGCCCGTAGCTGTGCACTGTGCACCTTCATCAATAAAGTTAGCCCCAGCGATCACATCATTACCATAAAACCGCACATACGGCCGGCGTGACACTTGCAGCGTCGTCTCACAATCAATCGTTGAATTAACCTCGGTTTGACGTAGCTGATATGCCGTCTGGAGGTTTTGGGCAAATACATATTCTACGTCAACACTCCAGTCTACAGTTTGTTGACCCACGTCAGAATAATCCAGCACATCACTATATATTGTGCCTGCAGACAGTCCATTGTTTAAGGTGAGAGGGCTCGAAGCAGTTAGTACTGGGTATGTCGGAGGTGACGCAGATGTATTTTGTCTACGAATATCCCCGGTGCTTGAATCATACGTCCAATCATCACCCTCTACATCTGCTGTATAAGTGGCTGGCGATGTTGTAGGGTTATTATTCAGAGAAATATAAGCCCTTTCCCTGTCGCCAACACTAAAGTTAAGAGTGTTATTCACACATGCAACTGGCAATGACAGTACATTAACTGTAGTTGAACAATCCGTATCTCCATCTGCAGTAGTGTAGATATTACCTGCATGCTCTGAGTCAACACTCCAAGTTACTGTATACTCGCCAGGAGCATCAATTGTGACATAAATAGCATTAAAGTTTGCTGCACCGTATGAGAGATAGGTTCTACTACCATTTGTCGTACCTGATCTAGCTGCAACGTTAGATGCGTTGGTGTATGCTGTTCGTGAATAAACTTCTGAGCTAGTTGGTCCAGTCGGTCCAGTTATCATGACATCAATAGTTGTTACATCTAGTGAGACGGACGCCGGGTTAGACACTGTCACACCACTTCTAAACCTCTGTCCCGCCCATACGCTAAAAGAAGCGACAGCGCTACATGTCGGGTCCGGATAACAATTATTGCCTATTGTGTAATGGTTAGCCGGAGGTGAAGTCTGAACATTAGCTATATTGTCACACACATCTGGGTTCACAACTGTAACTGAAGTATTGCAGGTTGAGCTGTGTGGAAGCCATGGCCCACCAGGGGCACCAGAGCGCGTCAAAAAACGTAATGTAAAGTTATGATTGCCGGCAGCCAGATTACCCCCACTCGTGTTTCGTGCTTGGGCAGTAAATGTAAACGTTGAGGAATTCACTCTTACACGTTCATAATTGAATGAACTGTATCCCGCCTCGGTACCATCAAAGTCGTTTATGCTAGAGTTAGTGCCTGCCCCTAATTCCCTCCATTGTCTCGTTCTATCTGGTGCTGGCACAGGCCTACCTGAAGTATTCCAGTTCGTAGTTCCATTCACAGTGACACCTGCTTCAAGCGTACCATCGCCAGTTGTTTGTGAACTCGGAGTATAAGGTATGCCTGTTGAGTTGTTGATCGAAACGCTTACAGTGAAAGTAGACCCTGGCGTAATGCCTGAACTAAAACTTATAGAATTGCATGTTATAGGAGGATTGCAGGGTCTGCCTACGCCTAACTGATTAAAGCTACCATCAAGCAATATTTCTAAAGCATTTGGCCTAGAAAGATTATCTATCCTCATACGGTATTCTCTATTAGCAGGGAAGTTTAAACCAGGTGGTGGATAATCGATACCTTTATCTCCACCTGTTAATGTAATTGTTCCTACGTTATTCCAGGCATTTGTACTCCCCCTTATTCTCCATTGTAAGTTTACTGTAAGCTCAGGATAACTACCTGTTCCTTGATAGCGACCTCTATCTGCATCACTAAATGTAACGCTACGATTACCTAATGTTACGCTATTGCAAGAAGTAGCAAAGTAAGTCGTGTAGGATGACTCGTAACCACTTGGCAGATCCCTATTTGCTATAGATAGCCCACCAGTGCTAGCTGGACCAAAACCAAGTCTTGCATTACCACCAGTCACCCTTAACCTGTAAAGATTTTCTCCTGAAGCATTACTATATGCAACGTTTGCAACAAACCTATAGGTTCTATTAGCACTTGCACTGAATGATATCGATCTATTCTGACTAGAGCAGTCATAACCTACAGTTAAAATACTCGAAACACGGTTTCCTGAAGAATCTTCAATAAAGTATTGTGTGTCGAAAAAATAGGAAGTTCCACCAGGAATATCTATAGTGCCCGAACCTCCTGGCTGGCTCGAGTAACAGGTTGTAGCTCTAATAATTTCTATAGTGACTGTTCCGGAGCTATATGCGTACACATCATTAACTGTTCTTCCACTAATGTGCTCTCCGTACCCTACGGAAAGATACATTATATTTCCACTCACAGGTGATGGGTAATTAGCGTAGTTAGTAGCTAGAGATGGATCTGGAAATAATGTAGATGGTTCACCCTCTGCAGAAATTCTTGTAGGTACAAGTAAAGAGATCATTGCAAAAATAGTAAACGTCCCTAACAGTAATAATACGTATCGGTATCTATTAAGCAAAATCATAGTATTGGGCAGTCTCCATCTTCTATGGGTTCTTGACAATTAATTGGACTAGGCAACATGTTTTGTCTATATGCTTCTTCGTAGCGATTGACATAAAACTCGGAACTTTCCAGCTCCATAACTTTAGTATCTTGCCTGATTAATGTCAGGGTGTCCAAGCCTTTTTGAAAATCACCAACCTCACCGTATACATTAACCAGGTTCATATATGCCTGAAATCTCTCATGGTCTTGTAAGTTAGTTACCTCGGTTGCTTTAACAGCATAAAACACAGCTTCATCGTTATTGCTAGCGTCCAGAGCTAAAGTACTCTTGCTAATATAAGCACTTAGTAATTGGCTACTATTCTCAGCCTCTTCTATTACTTTTTTTAGCCTATTGTCATACTCAGTAATTGCTTTTTGTCTTAAGTCTTCTGACTGTTCTGTGCTTGTTGAATTATTATCGTCGGTTTCTCTGTCGACAAAAAGTAAAAGGTAGACTGCTACGACAGCACAAATAATCAATAATACTGAAGCAAATATTAATACCCTCTTTTTTTTACTCTTCACAAACTTTAGTATATATCAAAACGCTTATGATAAAAACTAATAGTCGAAGCTCATGGAAACAGATTCTTGATTTTCGTTTGGATTAATAGAAAAACAATGGGGGATTACTAACCCAACTACTTTTTTGAAGGCTGAATTACCGGATTTATATTGCACATCGACTCTAAACTGGGTAGGATCTGGCTCCGAAGAAGTGAAGTTTTCAAAATCCTGATGTGCAGGCTCAGAAATAGGTAATATTGTTTCCCATGAATTCGTTCTGCTATTGTAACCATTTCTTAGGCCCTCAAGTTCACTATGTCCGTCTTCGTATATGACGTTTATAGACCCCCCTGAAAGCTCCCCACTCTCTACTAAAGATCCATCAAAACCATATATATCTTCGGTTTGTGGAAACACCACGTCTACAGTCTTGAGCTGAACACCATCAACAAATCCACCTGAAGAACATTTTACATTCACTTTAACTGCCAAGTTACCATTCCCTGATGGTCCCTCTTCGCCTCGCGTATCAACCTTACGATCAGGAGCGCCGTTGGTTTGCGCCGGTGAGTACGCATCTCCAGCGATGGTACCTAAGTGATCTGCGACGAGGTGGACTGATGTGTGTTCTGAGTTTACAAAGCAGACTTCCCCATCTGATCCAATACGTGCGATTGCAACGTTAGGATCAACAGTACCTGGGCCGAAGTTTACATTAGAAGCGAGTGGTGGGTTCTTTACATCAGAAGATATAAGTTGTCCATTACCTCCACTCTCAGCTAACACTGGAGTGAGGTTAACAACTGCTGCATCACCAGGGTTACCTTCTACGTCGAAGCAGATTCTTTCTTTAGCTTGGAGTTTATCGCTATCATCACCAAAGGTTGTATCTCCACCAAACCCAAAAATACTGCTAGCAACTAAAATCCCAGCTGTTATTCTGCTTTTTAGGCTAGGTTGTGAACGCTGCTCTGTATCAAGTCGTTCAATCGGACTTTGTGGGGACATGTTTTTCTTCCTTAAGTTATAAACGAATCAGTCAAAGATTCAACAACATCATATAACAAATACGTCAAATGTACAAGCATAAGCATGTAGTATTTTCAACATTGAAGTTTTTAAAAGATGTTATACAGCAATCGGGCTACTCTGTAACAGGGGTGGATAACTACCGTATTTTATACAGAATCGCTATCGATGAACACTTCAGAACTAGCCATTTTTTCTATGTAACCACTAAGTTCCGAGTCAGAGAACATATGTGACGTCTGTGACGTGTGAGCTTTTAGACACGCTATTTTGCTCTTTAGCTCATCTGAATCAAGCGATACGACAAGTGCAGCATCTGTTTCTTTAACAGTAAATGGCGTGTCTATATTGAAATAAATATCAAACTTTTTATCGAGCTCTTGTCCAAAAGCCTCATATCGCTCCTTAGACTCAGCCGCGAGCAGTAAACGTGCTTCCACTGTTGGGTTCATGAGTGCTTTTTGTGTCCACGTGTAAATCGTACGATGATCATCATGCCCAGTAATTCCGTTTGGTTCAAATGTCACAACTGTGTCCGGTTTCACTTCTTCGATGATTTGCACCAGGCTCGCAACTGCCTGATCTTCATCTGCATCTTTCATTGTTCCGTCTATATAGTCTAACCATTGATGCGTAATGCCTCCGATACACTCCAAGCTAGCTTTCATCTCATTTTCACGAGTATGAGCTAATTCTTTACGGTCATAGTCTTTCAGACCTTCGATATTCCCCGCCTCACCTCGAGTGGCCGTCACTACATGCACGCGTTGGCCATTAGCTCGTGCACGCATCATGAGTCCTGCCATTGACCACGCTTCATCATCCGGATGCGCCCATATCCCCAAGATAGTTCCTAGTTCAGCTACATCATTCATAGATGTAAACTACCATAAAATCGCTTCTGAAGATAGGAATGAACTTATCGTGTACGTGGGCCACCGATTGTCGTGGAAGTAGTAGTTGTTCCGTTTGGCAATGTAGTTGTGGTCGTAGGGAGAGGTTGCGTTGTAGTTGTCACACTTGGTGGGGTCACAATTGTTGAAGTTGTAGTGGTTGAAGTCGTCGTAGTCGGTTCATCAACTTCAGTTGTAGTAGTCGTTGAAGTTGTAGTGGTTGGCTCCTGCACTTCAGTAGTTGAAGTTGTCGTAGTCTCGCCGCCAGGGCATTTTTCTACAGGCTTGTTTCCAGAAATTGTTTTTTTATCTACCTCACCAGGGCTTCCTGGGTATGTAAACGCAAACTCTATAACAGCTGAGCCCTGAGCAGATGGGAACTTAGCAAAAGCCGTAGCGGTCACATCTTGACCACCCTCAGCATCGTCATCGTCTACTGTTTCTATCGCACCTGGAGCACTTATAATATCTATGTTCATTCGTTTGTCATGCGGATAATCACTTTCATATATTGCGCCTAAGATCCATTCACCAGTTTCCCTAAAACATGATGTGAAGCGATCTTGCTCTACTGGAGACCAGCCCACAGGTGCAACATCTTTTTCAGATGTAGCATCACCTCTGTTACCTGCAGCAATCGCTAATGCCCCGGTCACGATTAACGCGCCAGACACAAACGTTGCGATTCTTTTTCCACTTGCTCTTCCTTCGTTAATTGGTTGTGGTGTTCCATCAATCATAGCTACTTCCTTCTATTAGTTATTCTCTCATTTATATTTCTTTTACACTATTTAACACATCTTGCCAAATAAATGCAATCATAACCACTACGACGTTTCAATTTCATTAATTCTTACAAAGTCAGACAAAATCCTATCCTTTACGCTTCCCTTCGGCGTACAGGCGAAAAGACGGATGAGTTCCTGGTCAGCAGGTCCTCCTTCTCGTGCTCGTAAAAAATTTTCTTTATGGAAATACCATGCGTCATTTTCCTCGTTATATGTCATGACATCCTCCACAATTGTATTGCCCAAAAATTGATACATATAAACGCCAGACCCGTACACCTCATCGATTGTAATCGTGGCAATAGCGCCTGTCTCCAGCTCATCTACTCTCTCGAACACGCGTTGAGGCTGTGCAAATTCTGAATCTTGATCACGCCAATCAGGAAGTATTGTTTGCACTCGATGGCCGGGTATAATTACCGTTCCAAGCTCGCCAATTAGCCCGTTTTCCGACACTGCACTATCCGGAGATATAACTTCAGGATTAATATCTGGGTGGGCTACCTCTACAACTGCTCCACGCTCAAGTTGCTCTTCATACTTCTGATCATCGGAGACTTCTTGCAAACTGAACAGCGGAATATGAATGAGCTGCTCACCGTCAGGGTTTACAATATTCAACACGCCCAGTCGAGCCCCTGATTCATACGCTTCCTTTGGAAGCTCATGTAAGTCTTCCCAGGAAGGCGGAGCTTCAGTTGTAGTAGTTGGTGCTTCAGACGTCGTGGTAGATGAGGTAGTCGTTGTTGTCGTGGTTGAGGCTACTTCTGTGATAGTTGTAGTGCTTGACTGAGGTACTTCTTCAATCACTACTTCTGTGGTGGTAACGACACGTGATGTGCTTTCAACGCTCGTTTGCGCACCGACATCTTTTACATTTAACTCGCCATTCTGAGAGCAGGCATTCATCGATGCTACGGATGTAACGGTTAATAATATTGGTGTAAGTTTCTCTCGCATTCAATCAAAATTATACAATCTTTTAGTACTATAATCAATGAAACCGCATTGTGCAGCCTATAGGATTTATCTTTCTGCATCGTCTTCAATCAGCTACAGCTACTTGTAACGCATTAATCAAGCGTTGTCTTGTTGTGTACCACTAGATTTGAGGTCTATTTATTGGTATAGTTTTGCCATGTCGCTAGCAAAAGCATCTCCTGAGACACTCCACAAGCATATTGTTGATACGTATAAAGATGATGGATTTGCTGTCGTGGAAGGTCTAGGAACATGGCTCGTAAGTATCGATTGCTCAGTAGAGCCACCAATTGTGCATTTAACCGACCCTGATGGTGTTATATTTATGCTCGATGGTAACTCAATCCACTTAGGAACAAACAATGTGCCCTTTACTCCACTTGACGATCCCTTGAGTGGCTTAGCTGGACTAACGTATCTACAAAAATTATTTGGTAACTAACGTTTTACTTGCAACTTCACTGACCGCTGCTGCGCCAGCACTAATTGCTGCATCTCTTGTTGCAACAAGTGCTCTAAACTCAGCTTCAGAATTACTTCTTAATTCTTTTGTTGCAACTAATAAATTATCTGGTAGGTAGGCGATATTATCTGGTAGCCCTTCTTGGGGTTCCAACCCGTCTTGTTTTCTCAAAAAGTTTAATTCATGTACTGATTCCATTAACTCATTGGCATTGTGTAAACCAAAAAGTGCAAACTGAATCTCCTTCTGACGCCCAGTTTTACCCGTACGAACTGCCTGCATTTCGATGTTATCAGCACCTGTCAAACTCTCAACATCTCTTTCAAACTCTCTCCAGTTTCTTGACAGCTGATCATCTTCAGACTCTCCCGCCCCTTCAAAAGTAGCTTTCATTTCAGGAGTGAGATCGCAAATCTGAGCTACAACACATTGTTCATCGCCAATATCGACTACACTTAGACGTAGCGCATCAGGCTCCTCACTTAAGCTTGAAATTAGTTCAAGTGCACGTGCATTACTTCTTGGTGATCTATCTATTTCTTGGGTTGGTGTTGTTTGTGTTTGTTCAATCATGCAGTATATTTTAGCATAAGCTTTACTCTATGTCAATATGATATCAATAAATCCTATTACTAATTCATATCGTTATGCAGCTTCTATTACCTCTGTTATAATAGTCCGTAATGAGTTTATCAATCGGTATCGTCGGGCTTCCTAATGTAGGCAAGTCGACACTGTTTAACGCACTAACTGACAGCAGTATCCTTGCTGCTAACTATCCTTTTGCAACGATAGAACCAAACACAGGTATTGTGCCCATCCCTGATGAGCGGCTGGGCAAACTTGCAGAACTCTATAACACTCAAAAAGTCATCCCTGCTACAGTCACATTTGTAGATATAGCTGGACTAGTCGCCGGAGCAAGTGAGGGTGAGGGACTCGGCAACAAGTTCTTGAGCCATATCCGTAGCACCGACGCTATTTTGCAAGTTGTACGAGCATTTGAGGATCCTGATGTGCTTCGTAGCGACAGCTCGAAAGACCCTTTGCATGACATCGAGGTCATCAAAACCGAGTTAATACTTGCCGACCTTCAGACCGTACAAAACCGCGCACAACGTGTCGGTAAAGAAGCCCGAGCAAACCCGAAGATGAAGCCAGTCGCAGACACCATTGCATCAATCCAGGAGCACCTAAATAACGGTAAAGCGTTGTGGGAAGATGCAGAATTACTTGAAAGCTACAATGAACATGCTCGTGACCTTCAGCTCCTCACCGCAAAACCTATTCTTTATTTATTCAATATAGAAGATACCCAGCTTCAAGATGATTCATTGAAGCAAAAACTTGCACAAATCGTCGCTCCTGCCCCATCACTATTTGTAAGTGCAAAACTTGAAGATGAACTCAGAGGATTAGATGACTCAGACCGACTGGAACTCCTTGAAAGCTATGGACAAAACGAGCCAGGCCTCAATAAAGTTATTCATGCAGCCTACGATTTATTAGGCCTACAAAGCTACCTTACAGCTGGTGAAAAAGAGGTTCGTGCTTGGACGATAAAACAAGGCTCTACTGCCCCCCAAGCTGCAGGTGTCATCCACACCGACTTCGAAAAAGGATTTATCGCTGCACAAGTTGTCGATTACAATGATCTCGTCACGGCTGGTTCGGAATCAGCTGCTCGTAGCGCAGGTAAAATGCGAACTGAAGGTAAAACCTACACCATGCTACCAAACGACGTCGTCGAATTTAAGTTTAACGTGTAAAATCTTATGGATGATTTCAGAAAATTCGTAACACACTTAAAGTTTGAAGCATTAGCCTTAGCATTATTAATGATTGCTCTGACATATATTTCTGATGCCCCACTCTGGGTGCTCCCTGCATCATTTTTAGTATTCGATATAGGAATAATCGGCTATATCAAAGATTCTAGGTTCGGTGCTCTAACCTACAACTTCACCCATGACCTCACTATCCCGACGCTACTAATTGCAGCTGGTGTATTTTTTAGCAATGAAATTGTCGCTGTCATGGGGTATTGCTGGACATTTCATATCGCCGTTGATCGCTCATTAGGGTTTGGTCTTAAACACAAACACTCTTTCCACGAGACTCATTTAGGAAAACTTAAAAATAAAAATGGTGTGAAATCCTAAGAAGTTACATCGCCAAACGGCGTGGAATTTACTACTCTACTACATCAGCATTAATGACAGACTCAATCGCTGTTGCGAGGCTCGCAACTTGATTCATACCAACATTTTCTGTCAGCACAGCTATAACAAGAACTCTACCATCGCCAAAATCTACGATCGCACCATCATGCCATTCTCGAGTTAAATTCCAACCAACTTTGTTATAGACAACAACTGTATCTGAGAAACCGCTCGGAAGACCGCGCCGATACAATGCATCTTGATCCTCCATGCTAGATAAATAACTTGCACGAGCGTATTCCGACAGTTCCTGTCCGCTCCAAATTAAACTCAACATACGCGCAGTGTCCTGAGCTGTCGTAGTGATACTCGTGAGTGACGTATCGTCGATGCCATATGTAGTAAGTTGATATGTTTGTTCTTCTTTGCCAAGCTCGTTCCACCACGCCTCTGCACAAGGGCTATCTGAGCTTCTGATAGCTTTGTCTAGGCATTCGAACCGCGTCTGGCCTGCTACATACACCTCGTCGGGGTCAAACCGACTCGCATCCAATGCGACATACCCTTCATGCACGACAAATAATTTATACATTGATGCTGCGAAGTAAGACTCGTCAGGTTGATGGACTGCAAGATTCTCACTAGTGATATCCTCAGCATCACGAATCACCACAGAAGCATTGCCACTTTGATTTGCCACCCATTGATCAACTGCATTTTGAAGCGCAATTGCGTCAAACTCATATGACGGTTCCTCTTCAACTATAGGCTCAACCTGTATCTCTGGTTCTACATAAGTAATCTCAATTGGCTCGTCAGTACTACGAAAGAAAACAAACCATACGCCGATAGCAAGAACCATTACAGCTACAACCAGCAAAACTTTCTTCAACATACTTCAGATTATACTGTAGATGGGTAACCTAATCCTCAGAAAGTCTGACGCCAGAAGTAGTCATTATCCTCGTCATGATCGGGTTATGAGGACTCCACGCTGGATGTTTTCTTGCCCTTCTTCGCAGCGGCTTGATAATCTTTTCACTGCTAGATCCAGAGGTATCAATTTCTGCTAACTGGTATGGGCTCGACTTACTTTCAGACGCTACTTGGGCCTGCAGCAGTTCGAACAAACTTCTCACTTTCATGTCTTTGAAACTTCGAAACACAAAATAGGTGTTATTTATCTTAAACGTAAGCGCACCACCGACTGATGTGTTCAGGTAGTTAAGGTGCTGGATATCTTTGTAGCTGGACTCTTCTATGTAGTCAAAGAAGGGTCGTTTATCAACGAGCATCATCCTCTTATTTGTTACGACTACTATCCCAGAACCGCCTTGGTACGCACCATATAAACTATCTTTGATGTACTCGTCTTTACCTAAGCGAGACTTTACTAACTTATATTCTCTACGCCCAAACACCCTATGCTTCGATAGCAAAAGGCTGCGTATACTAACTGGTAGCTTACTCATGTTGTCTCCTTACCTCCGATGTCACATTATGTGTGATATCAGTACAATCCTATTATTGCAACTGAGCATTTTTATGTCTGTAAAGTTGGATACGATTGCGATGTACGCTTCGTCACAGTTGCTTTTTTTGTGTGATATTGGCACAATTAAAGCAATTAGCACAGGAGCCTAAAACTCACAATGAAAACACACAACCAACAAAGAGATAAGTTGCGTGCATTTTTCTACTCACACACGCGGTTGCAATATAAAAAAGGTGAAACTATCATTCGCCCAGAAGACGATCCTTCAGGAGTGTATTTAATTGAATGGGGATTCGTAAAAGCTTACACCATCACAAAGTATGGCGAGGAAATACTCCTACTCGTACGTGGGTCAGGCAGTGTGTTCCCTCTCATCTGGGCTTTTACTGGTGAACACCGAGACGTCTCATACGAAGCGATGGATGAAACATCATTATGGCGGGTTAATAAACGAGACTATCTCGAATATTTGGATAAAAACCCTGACGTGATGCCAATTATTTTAGATATGGCGATTGAAGCGTATCGCTTACACTCAGAACGCGTTATCACACTTAGTTTCAGGACTGCACGCGAGCGTATCGTGTCATTCCTCCGCGTCACATCAAACCGATTTGGCGTTGAAAAACCAGACGGAAGTATCACTATTAATGCTCCATTTCGTCAGTCAGATATTGCAAGTTCTGTAAACGCAACTCGAGAGACTACGAGTCGTGAACTAAACATCCTAAAAAAGAAAAATCTCATTGATACAGTAGACGGTAAAATCGTTATCATCAACCCTGAAGGGTTAAACAACATACTAGGCTAGCCTAAGCTTATAGAACCGTTCAACATTACCTTTCGTACCGGCGACTTGTGAATCAGCTTTACTCAAAATCTGGAATCCGTTATCAACCAACCATACTTCAAAATCTTGTAATATTGCTCGGCGTATTTTAGAGTTTTTTATCACCCCTTTATTCACCTGCTCTTTACCCGCTTCAAACTGAGGTTTACACATGACGACGAGCTCTGCTTGAGGCTTTAGTAAACCTTTAACCGAAGGAAGTATCATCCTCAATGAAATAAACGAGACATCGGCCACCACACTATCAATCGATTTTTT
>JAUIBQ010000018.1 GCA_030427445.1 bacterium
GCTTGATTCCAAAAAATTATATGGCCTTCTTCGATAGCTTTCTGAGACTGTGACCGGAGATACCGATACGGTAGAAGTTTTTTCTCAACACCTTGAGCAAGTTGCTCTTTGCAAAATATCTTATAATCTTCAGATTCATAGTCCGTTGCATCTGGGTCTAGCACTAAGCAGCGATCTTCTGGAAACAGCTCTATAGCAACCCCGACGATAGTGGACTTGCCACTACCAGGTAAACCCCTGACAAATACGAGCGTTGCTTGTTTTTGAGTATCTGACATGTAAAATAGTATACAGTTTCTTTAATGACACAAACAATATGATTCAAGATACAGTATTTACCGATAACATTGTACGTTCGTTAGCTTTTGGGATAATGGGTTTTGCGCTCGGCATGCTATTAACTCCAGTTTACACAACATTAGCGTACCGATTTGGCTGGTGGAAAAAGAAACGTTCACAGACCACAACAGGCGAGAAGCTATCAGTGATTGCATCTCAGAGCACACGTAAGCGGCGTGTACCGACGATGGCCGGAATGATAATGGTTCTAACTATTTGTATCATAACTGTGATGTTTAACTTTAGCAGAGAACAAACATGGCTAGTTGTCGCTGCACTTGTAAGTGGGGGCATTGTTGGTCTTATCGACGATATCATCAATCTCAAAAGTGACGGAACAGGTGTCGCAGGCCTACGTGCACCGATAAAGTTCACCATGATGGTGTTGGTAGGTGTGGCTGGAGCATGGTTTTTCTACTATAAGCTTGGATATACCTCGATCCATGTGCCTTGGTACGGTCAGTTAAATATAGGCCTTTGGCTCATGCCGCTTTTTATTCTCACAATAGTAAGCACCTCAAATGCTGTTAACATTTCTGATGGCAGAGACGGGCTTGCTGGTGGTTTGTTATTAACTGCGTACTCAGCGTTTGGGCTTATAGCACTTCTTCAGGGGAACTATGGAATAGCTGCGTTCTGCCTCACAACATCGGGAGCTCTACTCTCGTATGTATGGTTTAACATCCCTCCTGCACGATTCTTCATGGGTGATCTTGGTTCGTTTTCTTTAGGTGCCGCACTAGGTGTCGTCGCCATGATGACGGACACAATATTTCTACTGCCTATAATCGGATTCGTGTTTGTTATGGAAGCTGGCACAAGTTTATTGCAGATACTCTCAAAGAAGTTCAGGAAAGGGAAGCGCATATTTATCGCAGCGCCAATCCATCACCATTTCGAAGCACTAGGTTGGAGTAAGGAAAAAGTGACTATGCGCTTCTGGATACTAGGTATCGCGTGCGCCTTTTCTGGCTTGCTATTAGCTATAATCGGTGGTTTCTAAAAATCGTTTGAATCTAAATGCGGTGAAATCTTAAGAAGTTAAAATGCTATACGGCGTGGAATTGATAATTTTCATACACCGTAATTACTTTCAAAACTGCTTTCTTTATAAAGATACTAGCATGACTAACACCCTGCACTTTTACCACTGTATTTATCTGTAATAATACGGTATAATTTACTTCGCTGAGCTAAATAGTGTTTTCACGATGCGGGTATAGTTCATCGGCTAGAATGCGAGTTTTCCAAACTCGAGAGGAGAGTTCGATTCTCTCTACCCGCACCACATTATAGCCCTGGTAGCTCAGCGGATTAGAGCAGCGGGCTTCTATCCCGCGTGTCGGGGGTTCGATTCCCTCCCAGGGTACCAAAAGCTTTTTTCTTTAGTCGGCATATATGCCGACTTTTTTAGTATCTATTACGAGGTCGATGTCGACGCCAGGCATGATGACGCTTCTTACGCTTGTTGCGACCATAGCTTCGTCGCTTTGGCGGCAGGTCGTGTAGCCTATCCTCAAGATATATTATTTTCCCTTTATCAGCGAGGTACTGCTCATACGATCGGGAGTTGTACGACTTGTCTACATGGTGTCGCACCGCTCCTGCAACATAATCAGCCAACTGCACCAACGGCTCTGTCCTACTGTCTACGTAGCGCTGTTCTTTAATCGATCTGTGGTCTCCGTTAAACTTAGGACTGTAGTACTCTTTTAAATGTCGTTTAAGAGATTTGTTTAGCTGTTCTGAACCACTTGTATCAAGGAGAACTATTGGGTTATCAAGCCATGGTTTAAGTTCCGTGAACAAGATGTCTAAACAAAATCGCAGTAATGTCTGTTTCGTCGCGAGGATCTGAGGACTGATTCGCAATAACTTCCTTTTATCGAGCGCGACACTCACATACACAAAATCTTTATCGTGCATGTACTTTAAAAAACTAGCGTGCTGATCGTGTGAGTTATGTGCAAAATGCAGTTCTCTGCCACCTGCAAACTCTTCGGCGTAATCACTTACCGCCTGACAAGTCAGCCCACATCCATCTTGTACGTCCGGTACTATCACCGCGGCCATTACAAACCATTTTGTAGAACCGCGCCAAAAGCGCTGGCCGATATCACCTGATTCATCAATTGCTATTTTCATATTTGTGTTTTTTAGCTTACTAAAGACAGCATATCATTTTTAGATTGAAAAAAACAGCAATAGCAGATATAATCACCCCTGTTACGTTGTAATTTATTGCGACGAACCAGCAATTTTGAGAGAGGATTCTAAAAAATTGTGAGGAGGCAGCTTGGTAAGCAGCACCTAAGGTGACGAGAAACTTGTTTCGTCGGCAGTTCAGGCGTAAGCCGTCGACAAAAGCGAGAATAGTCCTGTTGGAAGGCGGAGAAAAATTTGTTTGAATGATTGTGAGCAAAAAAGTAACGAATTTTGTTCACATAAGATAAACAAAGTTTACGACGGCGGGTGTAGCTCAGTTGGTTAGAGCGTCGGGTTGTGGTTCCGAAGGCCGTGGGTTCAATTCCCATCACTCGCCCCAAATTGCACAACAAGGAAGTCATTAAAGACTTCCTTTTTTGACACAATCAATCATATGAAGAAACAACTACACAGACGAGAAACAAACAAATACTTCACAGGATTAGCGGGAGGTATTGCCGACTATTTCGATATAGACGCTTCGCTGGTGCGTATCATACTTATCCTGCTTGAATTTGCGAGTGCCGGATTACTAATTATTCCCTACTTAATTATCTCGTTGTTTATCCCCAAAGAATCTCAAATCAAAAAATAGCTTTTATGCTACAGTAGTTGTATGAGCACAGAAGAAATAGAAATCATCTTACAAGTTATCGTTGCGATATGTCTCGGTGGAGTCATTGGTATCGAAAGAGAGTTATCAAAAAAACCAGCCGGAATACGCACACACATGTTTGTGGCTGGCGCAGCTTCATTAGTCGTGGCGTTAAGCAGTATTATGTTCACGACGTTTAACGACCAACACTCCAATGTTCAGTCGGATCCTATTCGTATCATAGAAGCGATTATCGTCGGAATTAGCTTCATCGGTGCAGGTACAGTACTGAAGAGTGAAAAAGACCATAATGTCTACTACCTCACTACTGCAGCATCGATCTTGTTTGCAGCAGCTATCGGAATAACAGTAGGACTTGGCAGGCCACTTATGGCAGTCGCGCTCACGGTAATCGTTGTGTTAGTTAACTTAGCGGTCGGAAACCTAGAGCATAAATACCTAGGAAAAAGCAGAAAAGAAACCGACAACGTTCACCCAGATTAATTACTTCATTAACTGGAGTATGTCTTCAATGGACTGATTTGTATACATTTTAGCGTCATAATCTGCGTATACAACCATATCTGACTCGTTGTCTATCAAAAATGCACTTGGTGAAAGTGAAAACTTAGAACCCTCAGTAGAAACAGGCTTGTTTTTGTACACAAAAACCGACTTCAGCCAATATGGTATAGATGTGAGTATGCTTACAATTGCACGCTTCGATGTCCGTACACCGAACTCTTTATAGTGCTTCATTTCAAGATCTGCAATAAACGTGACTGAGCTACCCGTAAATCGACTCAAATGTGCTGTATCTTGAATCGTCTTGTTACTTGACTGCACAAAACTTATAACTCGACAACTCTTTTCTTTAAAGCGCTTTTTATAGTTATCGATAAGCTGGACAGTGAGGTGGCACCACGGACAGCCAGAGTGTCGCAAAAATAATACCAACGTATACTTTCCTTGACTTGAAGGTATCTCAACAGGCGCGTTGCTGATGTCGGTTGTCAAGATGTGTGGTGACTTGTCTAACGCTTTAAGCATTTGAACGGAAGTGATTTAGGTGATTATTCTCTCGAGAACAGTACCAAGTGTGTAGGAGATAATTGCTGCTGCCACACCAAGACCGAGTGACTCGAACACAGAACGAATGGTACTGATTTTTGTAACTACAGCTCGTAAATACCCGACTAGAGCGAATGCAATGAGCGTTAAAATAACTGAGTATGTTAAAGCGCTGTCGCCTAGATCAAGGCTGAACACGTAATTAACTATATAAACAGACAGCGGTACGAGGCCAATCAATAAGAACGATACGAATGTCGCGACCGAGGCGGCTAATGGCGACTCAATATCGTCTACTTTTTCACCATTTTTAATTGCTAATTGCTGGTCTGCTTTGTCGCTAAGGTAAGCACCGACCGCCATCGAGAATCCATCAGCCATAACGTTTGCTAAACCTAATACTAATATAACTTTTTCCGAGAATCCTGCTCCAGCAGCACCGGTTACTACAGCAAATGTCGTAACTGCGCCGTCCATGCCACCATAAACAAATTCTCTAAGGTTTTCTTCTACTTTTTTTATCATGTACTTATTATAGCAAGGAGTTGAGGAGTATTGCTGCAAAAACTGGTGTAAAAAGGTTGTCTAATCCATACGGAGTTGTATTCTCCAAGAGTGTTGCTCCCAAAGGCAGTACAGCGAACAATATAAAGACATTCTCACTGTTAACTTTGAACGAACTGCCTTCTGCATTTGCGTATAGTAGTCCAGCGAAGATACAAAGATATGCAAGAGCAATATAAGCCGCAGTACCAGCAACGCTTTTAAGTAAACTTTTTTTGCCAAAGACAAAGTACTGATTCTTAAACCCCCAGTAACGCCCGACAACAGCTGCCCCACCGTCTGCTACAGCAAGCAGAAGAATTGCTACAGTGAATATCCACGGTGCTTTGGCCAAGAATGCAGTTATCATTATTGCCAATGCAAAGAAAATCTCACCGTAAGTTCGCCGTTTAACAGCATAGATTGCGTGAAACAGCCTCGTAAATCTAGAGTACAAAAGTAACGTTAGTGCTAGTGCACCGAGGATGAATATCCCATCGAACGGGATATACAGTGGCCATAACGACATCCATACTCCAGCAAGAATATGTATGAATTTTCTAGCTTTCTCGCCTTTTATAATCTTTTTTCGCCACAAAACCTCTGAAGCTACTAAAATTAAACCGACCGGAGCAAGCGCAACAAAAAGATTAAACAACATGAGCAACATTATACTGATATGTGAAGAAGAATTCACACTGTTAATTAGTAGACATTTGTGCTATCATCTTATCTGATATTCATCGATATCGGGGTGTAGCTCAGTTGGCTAGAGTGAGGCAGTCCTGAGGACTGACGCAAGGAAACCTTCTGATGAAAGCTTGTTTTCAATCATGAAGTTTCGGGGTCGCAGAATGTGACCGCGGGTACCGCGCATTTAAATCTAAGGCAACGAAGGACATTTACAATTCAAAAACAGTATCGGGGTGTAGCTCAGTTGGCTAGAGTGCGCGGTTTGGGACCGTGAGGTCGGAGGTTCAAGTCCTCTCACCCCGACCAATACAGAAGTCTCCAATTACGGAGGCTTTTTAATTTCGCTTTGTATCTAGTAAATCTCTCTTTGATAAGTAAGCACCTATCAGTAAACCAATGAACAATATAATGAAGGTGTACTGTCGAGAGTCTTTTTCTGCTTGTACGACGTGAACCGAGAAGTACTTTTCGTACACACATTGATCAGTTGAAAAAAGTATTTTACCTTGGTAATTACCGGACTTTGAGTAGCTATTTTTAAACTCTCGGCTGGATATGTCATCGTAGGAAAATCGCTCAACTTTTCCATCTCCCCAGTTGATTTCTATCGTACCAGCAAATGAGCTATTCATTACGAGTGCCACCTCTTCACTAGTATCTACTCCCCAGAATCGATAATCCCCCAAGCTTGGCGTATCAATACATTGTTTAGCTAGGTCTGGAAAAGAGAGTGTGATTGTTCTGGAAAGAATACTGCACGTTCCTTCTACGCAAGTTTCAAAACTTAGAGTTACAGGAGTGTAGGTCGGAGAGAAAATGAACTTCCAGCGGCCGTCCTCATCTGCAAAAAATGATCCATACAGCTCACCGTCTTGATAGACATTTATTTGTGACCCAGGCGGTGCTTCACCGATAATCTCAACACTATCAGACTCAATAACAGCACCATCTTCCGGTAAAAGGATGACTGGTGGAGAAATAACAGCAGGCCCCACTATCAAGTCTGGAGAAGACTGATTCACAGTACTCGAATCGTCCACAGTAAATCTCACAATTGGCGATGAGGCGCTTTTATTAGTGCCTATAGTGACGGTGCTCGTTAGTAAATGTTCTCCTATGCGCATCCTCGATGTATCTAGAAAATATTCATAATACCCAGAAGCATCTGATGTAGCGCTAAACGTCTCGCTCGCATAATCAAGAGAAAGCGCGACACTGGAACTAGCTGCTGAATAACCAAACACCTTTATCACACTGCCTTTTGACACATTTTTTTGTGACCCTAAGCTAATCGTCGGGGAGAGATATACTGTTTTTTGAGTAGTTTGTTGAGACGATATGCTTATGGACACAGTTGAGCGTGATGACTCTACTCCTCGGATATCAGTATAAAATAACTCAAACTCGTGAACTCCTGACTGATGTGTAAATTCTGTTGTGTAATAGCCTAGTGAGTTAGCGACTGTAGTAGCTACGATAGATTCATTCTTAACAACTTTGACCAATCCACTGGGTGCTGCATATCCTGAAAAAGCAACGCGTGTCTGCGGGATAGTTAGCTCTACATCAGTAGAAGATTGTATTGCACTTGAACGCTGCACGGTAAGGCTAAAACCAACTAGTACGGTAAATAATCCAATACTCAGCATTGTTAGTGCGAGTACTTTTGTGCTGCATACCCACTCACCGATACTCATGAGGAATTATTCTTCGTCTTTACCACTTAGTGCTTTAGCAGCTTTTCTGATGCGGTATCGACCTTTGTAGCATAAAACAACTATAACAACTACCCCAAGAACGATTGGTAGGATAATCTGATACGGAAATACTATGAACGACACTTCTGCTGTCTCTATTTGGTTGTCTTCGCCCGTTACTAATGTGAGTTGAGCAGTGTATCTACCGACTAACTGACCTTCAGGTTGCCACTCTGATGTAATTTGTCGAACTGAGTCTGGTAAAACATTTTTCTCATCAACAGTAAATGAAGCCACTTCAGTACCAAACATGTTTTTAATAGTTATTGTTGCAGTTGGCTTAAAGTGAACATTACCAGTATTTTTAATACGCGAGTTAAAAGTGATTGTATCTTCCCGACTATAAAAGGATTTGTCAGATGTAAATTCCTCTATAGTCGCTGCTTCTGTAGTGTCACCTGCAATTTTAACCAAAATTACTGGAGCAATTTCTTGAGAAACAAGCGCTACTGCATCTTCATCTTCTGGTGGTATCGTCTGGAAGACAACAGAACCAAAATGACTACCTGGCTCAGCGTTTTCAGGGACATCGATTGTCACTGTAAAATCATACGTTTGATTTGCATCAATCGTCACCGTTTCTGGTTCAACACTGATCCACTTAGCTAAAGAGTAGGATGTGTCATCTTCAGTAAGATCCACAGAGCCTTCTTCTCCTCGAGGAGTGAAGTTTTTCGGTGTCGTACGTATATCAACAGACGTCTCGGATGCATTTGTCAAACGAAATATGTTCGTGATCAATTCTCCTGGATTGGCAGATGTATCTAGCAGTTGTGGTGAGATAGCTAAAGTCAAACTGTCTGGAGCTTCAGAATCTTGAGCTTTAACATTTCCAAGTGCTACAGCAAATAACACGCATGATGTTATTACTAATAATTGCACCACCCGTGCTGTAAACGTTACTGCTCTCATATATTCCTATTGTAACCTTATGAAGCCAGGGGCTCAAGGTAATTTTACTTTACTCAACTGTTAGTAGGTTGAAGCTACCGTGTAGATGATTGTAGTTTGGTATGTGCCAGCTGGAGTAGTAGATGCAACCCCAACTTGATGGCCAACTTCCGTAGTTTCTGTGCCACTTACGGCCGAACCGTTCTCCATGACAACTTCGTTAGATGTCGTAAATCCAGCCCATTCATCGGATCCAAACTGAGTCAAGTCTCCATCTTCAGTTGTATACCCCCAAGCCTCTGTTCCTGCTGCAGGAAATGACGTAGGTACAGCGTTGGTGCCCGTATGGTTCGCTATCGTATCTGATCCATTTGATAGGTTGCCAGTATGTCGAATAAAAACGCTGTAGCCGCCTGTTGCGTTTGTGCCAACTTCGAGTTCGTGAGCTGATACGCCGTTGACTGATTGTGTAACACTATTGCCAAAGTTAATTCCAGATGCACTAGAAGCAACAGTAGTATTAACCCCGTTCACATCGACTCCAGAACCAACTGTATTAACAGAAAATGTCAGTGTTGGGTCTATAGTAAGCTGCACAAGCTCGCCGTCAGTATATGTAAATGCAACAACAGTAGTATCTACACCGCTAGCTGGAGTTGAGCATCCAGTGTCAGTGTATGTTGTTAAGATTGCGAAGTAAGTCGCACCTTCTGTCGTACCATTATCAACTGCACCAAACACGATATCTCCATTTGCACTTGGGTTTTCTCCTCCGGCATTAGTGATCCGAAGTCGACTGTTTGTTCCGTTATCAACGGTCCAACTACCTGCTGTAATGACTGTTGAGCTGTCGAGTGTTGAACTAGTTGTGTCGATACCAGGTACAGCAGAGCCAGCACCATCGGCCTGTGTATTGAGTTCGATGTTAATACACTGAATCGATGTTGCAGTCGTAAAGTTACTTGATGAAAAAGTGTATGTTGTTGTTTCACCGGTACGTGGGTCCCCTAAAAGGAGTGAGCTACTACTTAACGCGTGAACTGGCGCTACAGAAGCTAAGATTGCTGCTAAAAATAATGTCGCGATAACCAGTGGCAACGCGAATAATTTATTCAATTGTGTCATGTATCCCTCTTTTTTATACTTTGAAGATAAGTATAACCATAAGCATGTGATTGCGCAACCGCTAGTGAGTGTCTTCTTTTTCAAAGAAAAGTATGTAAAAAGCATAATACAACCTTTTGTAATTAAAAAAGACGTATAGTGATGTCCACGTCCCTATAAGAGCGAAGATTAAGTGACTGAGTGGCTGGCCATTAATAAATAGATTTTTCTCAGAAATGACAGTCTCTCTTGGACTCCCGAATTGCACTTGAGCTTTCCCATAATACACCCCGGCGGATTCTGGAGATACCCACTCGACAGGGAATGTCCTCTCAGCTCCCGGGAGAATTACAGTAGGTGTGACTTGCTGGCTCTCAATGACTGCTCCACCGGCATTTTCGACGATAAACTCAGGCTGAATAAGGTTGTGGATATTACCTGAATTATAAACATACACTTCAGATGTTAGCTTTGACTCTTTTGCGGTAAAGAATGAGCTTCCTTGGAGGAGCTTGACATCAAGTTGTTCGACAATATCTCCTGGAATCGTTAATAGCACTGGTACTTGAATCTCCGGCAGCACCAACCCACCTGAAGAAGAATTATCACCTGCGAGCTGTAGTGTACGAAAGATAATATTTGCATACCTTCCTCCGCTTGTCTCGTCTTCTGGTGGACTAACGGTAAATGTGACGACTTTCTGTTCACCGGAGGGGATAACAAATGATTGTTTATTTACGTCGACCCAATCACTCGCTATATAGTCGTCCTTCAGGAAGCTACCGTCTTGGTTTTGAGGCTTTTGAACTGACACGATAATTGGTCGTGCCTGATCATACGAGTTAGTGACGGTGATTGTAAATTCTGATGTCTCACCTGGCTCGATAACTTGCTCTATAATTGCAGGGCTGACCGAAAACTCTTCAGTAGCAGCACTAGTAACTGCTACCTGAGTGCCAAGTACACCACTAATAGTTAGCAGTGGCAGAATAAATGATAGTAGACCGGTATGTACCTGGAGCCTGATCTTCATCTGTCGTTACCCTATGAGTTATTGTAAATTGTTCATCGACAATCGGCGCTCCTGATACGACGCCCGGATTATCTGCCACGATATCACCCGGCGCTGATGTGGAAAAAGGTGCAAAACAAGGACCACTACCACCTCCAGCGCACAGCACAGGATTAAACTTGTTACTACCATTAATCAGAGTATCTGAGGACGTGTAGCCATATCCTCTATCTCCCGGTAACCACTCGTCAGGCGACGCATAGGTACCACCGTCGAAGCCGCCTATAGTATCGGCTGTTTCATTCTCCAACAAGCCTTCTAGATAGCTCCGCACAGTGTATCCATTTCGAGCATTAGTACTAGTACTGAGTACAGAAACCTCTGTATCTGAATACCCATTTGAAGCATTTAAATTATCAAACTCGATAGTTGACAAGCCAGCACCAAAGGAGAACGATGGTGCTACCTGTTGCCCATCAGTCGTAACGATTGACTGGTTACCTGCGATATCTGTGACTCGTAGACTTACATAGTAAATGTTTGAAGTCTCAAGAGACAGGGACGTAGCGGTGATATTAGTAGCTGTGCCGGCGCTGGTCCATGACTGCACATCCACCCCTCCTGGAGAAGTACCAATCGCATAGTCATATGTTACACTGCAGTCTTTTAAGCTCCACTTGCACTCCATATGCTCCCACAATGCTTCCCTGTCAATATCTGAAATATCATCGTTAAAAATGATTATTTCATGGATGTATTCACCATTTTCAAGTCTGTTGCCCCCTGTTGTATCATCTCCGATTACGATGCGCTGACTGTCAGCGAACGCTTGAGTTTCACTAAACTGATACTCTTGATTTCGATCGAGCCATGCAGTAGATTGGCCAGCGGAGTCGTATTCTACAGTAAGTAGTTTTGTTTCAGTGATATGGTTTGACCAGCTATTATTACTCGTAAGCGCAGTGCCCCCACCAAGCAAACCATCTTCAGCCGGCGCCACACGCGGTGTCGTCGTCTCATACCACACGTGATTTGTTGCGGTATTCGCGTTGCCCGCTACAACACTATAGATACTATGTGCATTCAGATTTCCGCCGGAACGATCGAACGTATCATCAAACGGCTGTACACTGTCGTTAAACGCTACTGCTTGCAAGTCGTCGTCAAACGTCGCTGCGCCTGTTCCTGCAATATTATTGCCTACTGATGATTTATCACTCCATGTAGTTATAGGTGATGCATCTGCAGGATCTGTGCCGTCTGCCTCTACATCACTACCATCGAGCCAGAGTACTAAACCAGAAATCTCATCAGGTGATGTTCCATTTACGACAGACCAGTTTGCTGATATCTCATCTAACTCACCACTGTTAAACTCAATGTCTACGCCAGGTGAGCTTCCATCGTAAACGACAGCAGTTGGAGCAACTGTGTCGACGAAAAAGTCCGTTTCCGCCTCAGTATTTCCCCCGTAGCTCACCCACGGAGAATACAGCCCGCCAGCATCTCTCGTGCGTACTTGCCAGTGGTATTCCTTGCCATTCTCTAGGCCAGAAACCGAAACAGATAGATTCGGCGTGACACCTGGGATAGTGGATACAGCACTCGACTCAGAAGGAAGTGAATAGTTGCTTGAAGTGATTGGCCTCTCAACCGTTGCGTCTGGTAACGTCCAACCTACTTGCACATGGTCGCCTCCGGCACCTTCTTTGTAATTTGCTTCTACATAATAATATTGTCCCGCACTAAGAGTGATTGGCGATGATTGTTGTGACGGGTACTTTGTCCATTCACCAACATTCGTCCATCCGACTACTTCAGCTGCTAATACAGTGTTTGATGGGCTAGTGTCGGTACTGACATATAATTCTGAGCCATCGTCACCAGTCAACCAAAACGTATAGTCACCATCTTGAGGAGCGCATACGAGAGCACTTAATCTCGCGCCAAAATTATCATCAATATTTATTGGACTCTCGAGCAAACCGCCACTGATAGTCTGAGTCGAGCTTGGGCTGTTAGGATAGTCGGGATCTGCGTATAAATCGCCAATCGCAGTACCTGCTATGCCATCGTATTTCTGGTAAAATGCATTGCCTGTTGGCGCACATGGATATACCGTAGCGCTGTAAGTATCAGGTGTACCACAAGCAGTTTCGGTATTAGTAAATGCCGTACCAACTTCCGCGACTTCTACGCAAAGTTCTACAATATCGTTAGTATTTTGATCTGTTGCATCTGCTCGAAATACTACTGATGTTTCGTTGGTCGGACTACCAGTTGCTATGTCTTCAGTTGAGGTCTTTTCCTGCTCGAGATTTGTCGGCGAATTAGGAGCTAGATTAACCACGCCATTTGATGTTAATACTGATGCATAATCAGAATAATATAGTTCACTACCGCCATCAGTGACCATCCTAAAACAGTACGAAGTAAAATCATCGGCGCCGTTGTTTTCGATCACCCAATCCCATTCACCTCGACTACCAGAAGATATTTGAGCATTATTTGTCACCGAGCTATTGCTTTCCTCATAAGACATCGGTACGTTTGATCCGCTATTCAACAATGAACTTGGCAACGTTGCGCCATCAGCAGGTGTTGCATTGTTGAATCCTCTCCAAATAGCACCAGAGGCAATACCACCAACATCTTGCCAGCCGCTTGCGGCAGAACACTCGTCGCTCTGAACATACTGAAGCTTAATTGAAATAGCATCAACAACTACTGGGTACTGGCCGGCTTGTGCACCATAGCGTAATCGAATAATGTCGCCATCATCAATGTTATTGGCAGACGTATTTTCGTCAGCTAAAGCGACCGAAGGAGTCAACCCATTTGTATTCTCGTAGAATCGATAATTATCCTGATCAAGAAGTAAATCCTGACTAAACTCCCCTGGCTCTATCGCCAACCATGCTACATCATCTGGGTTATGACTATCACAATTGTCTAACGTATCTATCTCGCAAAACCGAATCTCTGCACCAGTCGTGGAGATGCTTCTCGCCTCATCAATCTCGACGTCCTGTCCTCCTGTGTCGGTTTGAGACGACACGATAACGACTGGATTACCCGCAAAGGGAGATCCGAAGGCTACTGGTGTCCATGAGCTATTACCGATACTCTCTACCCCATTATAGAACTGCTCTTGAAATGGCTCATTTCCTGGCTCAACCGCAATCCAGCCAACCGTCTCATTGCCGTGCGCCGGGTCACAAGAGTCTGCACTACCCTGCAAGTGATCACAGATACCAGCTGTAAAGTTGGTTGGTGAAGTAGATGATATCACCACTTCTATCGGGAACTGTGTACTGTTCACTGAGTTCACATTTGAAAAGACTAAAGGAGTCGTGCTAAATGACTCAGAATAACTTGTGATCACACTGCTCGCATCAGCTTCACCACTTGCTGTAAAAGTACCAGCTTCTATGCCGTCTACTGTAGCTGCAACGTCAGCATCTACAACCATGTAGCCAACCGTTTCTGAGCTATGAGTGTCGCAGCCATTAGTCGTTGATCCTTCAGATTCACATACACGCATCTCTGCACCTGTGCTCGTTACGTTTCTACTCTCAAATACAAGAGCATTTTCCCCGTTATGAGAATTGGTAGTGCCGACTACGACCGGCGACGAATACGTTCCGCTAAATGAAACAGATGTCCACCCTCCATCAGTCGCTGAAGTAAATGTTCCTGCCTCACCTAGTCCAGTCGCAGCAATAACATTGCTCGACAACGTTATCTCAGGGTAGGTGTTGTACTGGTCTAGGATTGATAACGAACTCGAATCATATAATCTAAAACAGTACGTGCTACCTGTCACCGCATTGAGTGTTGGTCGCAATGCATATTCGAGTTCAGTATACGCGCTATCAGATAGCGGCCCCAATGGTGTTGTGGTGTCGCTAAGCTCCATCGCTTGTCCGCTAACAAATGAGTACCCATCTGGATTTGAAAGTAGGCTTGTCGTGAGCAGCTCTTGATCTGGGTTAATATGAATACTCGAATAAAGTTCAAACGCATCTGTACTACTATCAGAAACACCTATCCAGGCCGATACATCACTACAACTCTCACTCGACGATCTTTCGCTAAATTGCAGTTCGTACTCTCGTGCTGCATCTTCTGGCGTCGTACCATGATTGGCTATTCGCATACGAAGTCGCAAAGAAGTATTCTTATCTTGATCTGCTAAAGTCGTATCTTCTGCTGCAAGCCATCCGCCATCAGAGTTGACATCGACTGAGTCATCTCGCCAACGGTATATTTGTTGTCTTGTATCAACATTCGAGAAGCTAAAATTAGCAAAATCAACCACCTGGAACCAGCCTGTTACGTTCTGACCTGAGTATGCACGCCAGTAGTTTAGATTAGTGTCTGCATCTAACCGCAGTCCCCACGCGCCTGTTCGAGAGTAAGCTTGTCCTGTACCGCTAGATGTATTGTAGAACAGTGGGATTCGATAGCCTTCCGTGTACTGCACGGAAGTAGAAGCATTATCGTAAGATTCACTTCCAGTTGCTCCATCTACCGTAGCGTCAAGCTCTTGGAATCCGCTCCCAGCACCAGCGTCGCCCTGTACTCTAAAGCGGTAATCGACTGAAAGGTTTATATGCTCCATAACATATACCTGGAAATCTCGTCCTGGAGCTATTAACCCCGCTTCATTACCTACTGCAACTAGCGTCTCTGTTGTGTTTTGGTTTACTCCATCACCCAATGTGATTATTTGACCTTGAGCACCATCCCCTAACCCATCGTCACGAGTGATTCCTGAGCCCCACACCCACGTGTTTGCTCGTGTCACACTACTTATTGCAGCCGTATTGTATTCTCCTGTTGCGTCAACTCCTGTTCCGCTATTTGTGCCTACTACATTGACGTCTTGCACATTCCACGATGAACCCCATTCGACGATATAACTCGTAAAGGTAGCTGCAGCAGGGGTTCTACCCTCTGAGCCATACCGTATAAATTGGATATCATTAGTGTTAACTTTTGTGATTTTAGGACTCATGGTAACTGAGTAGCTGTTCGCATCGGTATCAGCTGTGCTTAGCCCACCACCAAATCTACCGCCATACGGCACTGTACGGGCAGAGTGCGGTGATGCCAATGAATCAGTAGTCGTCTGAAGAGTGTTTGCAGTACCAGCAGGAAGTGTTGTCTCAACTACTTCACTGAGCCGAAATCCGCTGTTACTACAGTCTGTGAGGCACTCGATAACTGTCAATGAACCGATCCAGTTATCTGTTGCAGCTCCTCTTAACAATCTCAGCTGATTCGAAGAAGTAGAAGAGCCAAAATTTCCGTGTGGATCACCAGATACTCTGACCTGGTCGACATTCGCAGCCCTCGTCGCAGTACCTGAAGACGGACCAGTGATCATCACGAAATAGTTCTCTTCTAAGTCGTAATTGAGTGTTATGTCGTACGTTGTTCCAGTAAATTGCCCAGACTGTAGTTCGTAGGTAATCGACCTAAACACATCGGATCCTGCACTTGCTTTTTGCATAAACAGCGCTAGGAAAGACAACTCACTAATAAGCACTACACTAGCAATAAAAATATATCGCCAATGAACGCGAAGAATCGGTGAGTTGAAAATCCTTCCTAAAATAAAAACTACCCCTGTTTTTGCTTACGTTTATTGTAGCGTATTTACAGAGGTAGCTCAAGCAGTATATCTAAAACTATTTAGCGAATTCTATCGCACGAGTTTCACGGATCACATTGATTTTGATAGTACCTGGATACTGCATCGTACTTTCAATCTTGTTTGCTAAGTCACGTGAGAGTTTGATAGCGCCCAGATCATCCATCTTAGTCGGCTGTACAAATACGCGTACTTCACGACCTGCACTGATAGCATATGCCTTGTCAACGCCTTCGAAACTCAACGCTGTGTTTTCTAGGTCACGCATTCTCTCTGCGAAGTTCTCAGCACTGATGTTTCGAGCACCTGGTCGTGCAGCAGAGATAGCATCCACAACGCGGATGATAACTGCTTCGGTCGATGTCGCTTCAACGTCATCGTGATGCTGTTCAGCAGCCTGTGCAACTTCTTCAGGGCATCCATATTTTCGTGCCATTTCACCAGAGATATGGTGATGCTTACCTTCCATCTTGTGTGTCAACGCTTTACCCATGTCATGGATAAGTGCAGCGTACTTCGCAGTCTTAACATCTGCGCCAAGTTGTTCTGCGAGTATACCTGCCATGTGAGCCATCTCAGTAGAGTGCTTTAGCACATTCTGACCATAACTTGTTCGGTATTTAAGCTCACCGATAAGTTGCAATACTTCTTTCGGTATTCCTACGATACCGACTTCACGAGCAGCATCTTCACCAGCTCGTACTACATCTTTGTGTACTTCTTTTTGAGCTTTTTCAACAACCTCTTCGATGCGTCCCGGGTGGATTCTTCCATCCTTCATGAGCATCTCCATCGTGCGTCGTGCGACTTCTCGTCGGATAGGATCAAAGCTTGAAAGCACTACCATACCTGGAGTGTCATCTACCATGATGTCCACACCCGTAGCTTTCTGAATAGCCTGAATGTTCCGGCCTTCCTTACCAATAATCCGACCCTTCATCTCATCATCAGTGAGCTTGAGTGCAGTGATTGTCCGCTCGGCAGTAACCTCACTCGCCATACGCTCCATCGCTTGTACGATCTGCATACTAGCCAGCTCTTCAGCATTTTCTTTTGCATCGTTTTGCAACTTCGCGACAAGACCCTTGAGGTCATCTTGGATGTCTCGCTCAGTCATCGCCATCAACTTCTCAGCAGCTTCTGTCTTTTTTAGCTTCGCTATCTTCTCTAGTTTGTCTTGCTGCTTCTCACGTATTTCACGGATCTGGTTTTTAAGTTCCTCAACTTCATCCTCGCCTTTACGGAGCTTCTCTGCCCTCTTGTCGATTTCATCAAGCTTCTTATCTAGGTTTTCTTCACGTTTTACGAGCCTATTTTCTGTATCACGAAGCTCTTTGCGTCTTGACTCATCTTCCTTGCGAGCAGCATCGGAGATATCCGCTGCTTCCTTTTTTGCCTCTGCAACGACTTTTTCGGCTTGTTTTTCAGCCTTCTCTAGTGCTTTCTTTGCTTCGTCTTCTGCTTTTCCAAGCTTTTGTTTAGTTGTGTATGAACTAATGCCAAAGCCAGCACCGAGTGCTACCAAAACAGCACCAATTGATATAGGGTCCATCCTTTTCTCTCTTTCTTTTTTAGCTAAGATCTGGCATCGTCAAATGCCAGATCATCCAATTTCGACAGTCTACACATCACTTTCACTTCATTAGTGTTTGACTAAAAATTGTATCTAAAAATTATAAATTTCGTAAAATTTTCCAATAAACATTCACTCACATAAATGCTTACCTAATAGAATACGCTGTTTTATAAATATTCTGCAACTTTTGGTTAGAGAATTTGCTTAGCATAGACGATTGTGCGTGAATCATATTGCTCAGAATCACTGTCAAAATTTCCTGCACAAGTCATGAGCTTGATGACATGCTCACCAGCTTTTTCTGTCGCAAGCACTTTATTCATATCAATGTCATTCACGTGTTTTGTTTCAGTTTTATAAACGTGGTAGGTAAATGTACGACCTTCGCCATTCTCGATTATAATCTTGTCGTCAGCTTGAAGAGCATCGATTTTCTTAAACACACCAGGAGATGTCCAACCGGATACATGTCCCAATAATAACGATGTGCCCGGTCCACTTCCAGGGCGTACTGAACCGTTGTACCATCCTGCATCGTGGATATTGTGTGGTGCATCGACTTTATTGGTCTCATCAACTCCCAGAGTCTTAACTCGTGAAATCACACCTATACTAGGGATCCGTATATACCGTGGATCTTGTGGGTTGTTTGGGAAATAATTCAATAAAGCATCTTCACCTACAGGACTCTCTGCGGGGTCACTTCCCGTTCCTTCTTGTACGCCGTTTCTATCAGTTGAGTAGGTTGTCTCACCTAATGCTTGGACCTGGTCCTTCGCTTGCTGATTGATCAAAAATGTATTTACACTTACTGCTAAACTAGCGAGCATTACGATAACTCCAAATGTATAGAGCAGACCGCTCACAACCTTTCGCTTCGTTGCTGGCCGCTCAATATAGACAGGATTCACATCAACAGTCATTTCTTCTATACTTGGGTCTGCGAGTTTTACGGCCTGAAGCGCTACTTCCGAAAATCTCTGCCTCTTATGTGCGACAGTTACTTTATGTTTCTGAGTTATAGGCTTCTGAGCAACTTTCAGTGTCTCAGGTTGAGCTTGTACTGACACCGAAGGTGCTGTGTCAGTAGTATACCTACGACGATTTGTCATCGCAGTATAATCTACAAACCCTTGCGGTCGTTTACGACGTGTTTGAAATGTTATGTCCATCGTAGACATGTCTTTTAGCCTTTTGTTTTTGTATGTCTCTACCCCTGCTCACCTTTTAAGACAAGCAGGGGTAGATTTTTAGTTTTTTATATGAGTTGTTTTCTCTTTAAAAGTACGAGAGTTCCAGCACTGATTACGAGTGTCGCTACGCCAATCATTGGATTTGCGAGAACACTTTGTAATCCTGTATCAGGAGTATCTGCTTCTGCTGCAAGTGCAGAATCGATAGCGACAATCGTCAATACAACGTCGTTTCCATCGCCACCAGCGTAGTCGATTTCGTATGTCACTTGGTCGACGACAACTTGAGCGCCTTGTGCCCAACCATCGAATTCTCCAGTTACTGCATTTGAACCGTCGTTTTGTACGAGAATGTATTCACTATTGAGCTCCGGAAGATAGCTAGAAAGCCTTGCGAGATCAAGAGTTGCTCCTGCCACACTTACACCACCGGCAACGATTATTTGGTCGTAGTCGTCACATGCTTCTTCACCTTCGATTTCGAATTCATACGTTCCAGTCATCGTAAGATTTCCACCGATATTGAAACAACCGGGACTTTCACCAGGTGCGATAACACCTCCAGTTGCAATATTTACGTTACCCGTCACTGTTCCACTTCCTTTGAGTGAACCACCATCATAGATGTATGCCGAGCCTCTCTGGCCATTTAAAGTAATGACTTCGTTTTTTGAAGCTGATACTGCGTCTGTAGAGCTATCACTCTCCCCAATCGACATAGGGTCTGGCACAAGGTCCTTCCCATCTACAAGCACTGGCGCAAGCCGGACGACATCGCGCCCGAGCGGCTGGCGCAGATCCAGCACTTCTTCGAGCACTACAAGGACCTCGAGGAGGGGAAGTGGGTGCGGATCGGCGACTTCGGCGACGCCGCCGAGGCCCAGCGCTTGATCTCCGAGGCGATCGCCCGGGCGGCCGCGGTCGGCTAGGACCTCCCCACACGCGACGCGGCGCGGACCCAAGGCCCTCGCCGCGGGTGCGTTCGAGGTGTCTCCGCCGGCTACTGGCCGCCGCTGCTCAGGGCCCGCAGGGCCTCGCGCAGGATCTGCATGCCGCCGCGGCGCGGTTGTCGATGCTGGCAAAGAAGCTGTCCCATTCGTCGAGCGGGTCACGCTCGCCAAAGCGGTGATAGTTGGCGCGGTCCTGGCGGATCACCTGCCATGGCT